>DASQOO010000088.1:0-3014 GCA_035644435.1 Steroidobacteraceae bacterium
CCGGTGATTCCCGGCTTGACCTTGTGCCGCTGCATGTACCCCTTGATCAGCTTGCGGTACATCTCATTGTGCGCGACCGCGTGCGGCCGGGGGCCGACGATGCTCATGCGGCCCTGCAGGACGTTGACGAACTGCGGCAGCTCATCGAGCGACGTCCTGCGCATGAACGCGCCGAACGGCGTCACGCGCGGGTCGGCCTTGCCGCACTGCCGGATCGTGTCGCCGTCTTCCGTCACGGTCATGGTGCGGAACTTGTAGACCACGATTTCGTCGCCATCGAGACCGTAGCGGCGCTGCCTGAAGAGCGCCGGCCCGGGCGTAGTCAGCTTGACGAGGAGCGCGAGCAGCACGAGCAGCGGCGAGATCAATGCGAGGATCAGGAGCGACAGGACGATATCGCTCGCGCGCTTGATCAAACCGTCGATACCGGAAAACGGCGTATCGCACACCCCGACGATCGGCATGCCGCTCACCGAGTCGATGCGCCCCTGGATCAGGTCGGTGACGAACATGTCGGGGACGAAATAGACCGAGGCGGTGGTGTCGCGCAGTGCGTCCAGAAGAGACACGATGCGGGGCTGCGAAACCATCGGCAGCGCCAGGTAAACCAGCTCGATGCGGTTCTTCTTGACGAACTCGGGCAGCCTCTGAATGCTGCCCAGCACCGAGAAATCGTCGATCCCCGTCAGGCGCTCGCGCGCGCGATCATCGACGAAGCCGACCACGCGGATGCTCGAATAGCGATCGGCATTCAGGCGCCGGGCCAATTCGATGCCCGGCTCGTTCATCCCCGCCAGGACCGCGCGCTTGCGCCCGCCCTGCAGCTCCCGGATCACCGGAGCGGTCCATCGCAGCAGGAAGAGCGCGCCGACCTGGCACAAAGGCGCCACCCACCACCAGGTGATCAGGGTGTCTTCATGGAAATACTCCAGGAACCGGCTGGCGTAGCCGAAGAGGAAGAGGAGGCCCGACAGCGCCAGCCATCCCGTCAGGACGTTCCTGATCGCGCGCCAGGCGGGCTGCGACAGCCGCGCCTCGCTCGGGAAGGTGAGCGAAAAGACGATCAGCGCCAGGATCATGTAAGGGGCGCGCAGACGCCCTTCGATCAGCAGCGCCACGCCCCATAGCGACAGCACCAGGACCAGCGGCTCGAGCGCCATCTCGAGCAGGTTGAGCAGCTGGGCGCGTCCCACCGCCATGCGGCCGGCCCTGCGGAACGCGACCGGCGCCGGCAGCTGCGCCACCGTCGCGTAGTCCGTCACAGGCGGATCGCGCGTCGGCAGGGCCGACAGGTTGTTCCGGACGCTTGGCGAAGCGGGAACGGCGACCTCCTTCTCGTAAGTAGAGCCGGACAATCCAGCCCGGCTACCTGTCGCTATGAGCTTCTCGCCCCGCGCACGGCCTCGTTGTACTTCGCGGCCGCCTGAGTCCGGTTGCATACGGCGAGCTTTCTGAAGATCCGCTGCACGTGGTTCTTTACGGTAAAGGGACTGATGTCGAGCACAGCCGCGATATCGATGTTCGTCTTGCCGCGGCGCAGCCAATCGAGGATTTCCCGCTCGCGCGCGCTGAGATCGAGCCAGTGGCCAGGCTCTTGCGGCGGCGGCGTGCCGTGGAGCGGGAACGCAGCCACCTTGCGAACGGCGACATCGAGCTGGTCGATCAGCAGGGGCACCAGGGAAATGAAACGATCTCTGGGCCAACCATTGCCAAAGACCCCGGAGTCGAGCGCGATGTAGAGACTTTCGTGGCCGTTGCGCTCGTCGCGCACGCCGTGCACGAGAAGCGAGCGCATGTTGCCAAGCGCGCCGTGCACGGCGCAAGGACAAGCTGCTTGCGGGGCGAGCACTTCGGCCGTCCTGCGCACGAGCGGCTTGCGCCCGGCAGCGACCCAGCGCGCGTAGCAAGCTCTGACCACATCAGCGACACGGCACTGAGCGATCTGCTCGGTGCGCACGCGGGGCAGGCCGGAGATGACGTCGACCTCGAGGTCCAGATTCGTAAAATCGCCCCACGCCGCGATCAGGATTTGGTGCGGGAGAAACTGGCGCATTTCTCCGTTCAGCCAGAGGCACAGCTCGTAGTGGCTCCTGATCAGCAGGGAATCGGCGACGATGCGAACGAACCGCTCGCCCTCGTGCGAGGTGAGCTCCAGAGCCTTGGAGTCGTCGTTCGAAGCGGGACAAGTTCCTGCCCACCGCATGCGCGCGAGCGCAGTCTTCGATTGCGATGCGTTGCGTAGCGACGCGTTGGATTCCAAACTTAGCGGCATGTTGGTCCTCGGAACGAAAGCGCGTGGAACGCCGCCATGCGCAGCTCTCAGGCCGGGTTACGACGGAAGCGATAGCCCGTTCCGCGCACCGTTTCGATCAGCCGGTCGTGGCCGGTCGGCGTGAGCGCCTGGCGCAGCCTGCGGATGTGGACGTCCACGGTGCGCTCCTCGACGAAGACATGGTCGCCCCAGACTTCGTCGAGCAGCTGAGCGCGGCTATACACGCGCTCAACGTGGGTCATGAAGAAATGCAGCATGCGGAACTCGATGTCTCCGAGCTCGATATCGTGGCCGCCGCAGCTCACCCGGTGCACGACCGATTCGAGCCTTAGGCCGGCTATTTCGATGACGTCATCGTTAAGCTGGGGCGCGCACCGCCGCATCACCGCCCTGATGCGCGCGAGCAGCTCACGCAGGGAGAAAGGCTTGGTAATGTAGTCATCCACCCCCGCGTCAAGGGCTGCGACCTTGTCCGCCTCCTGCGCACGGGCAGTCAGCATGATGATCGGGATATCCGCGGTGCGCTGATCGCCGCGCAGCCGCCTCGCAAACGTCACCCCGAGGGTCTCGGGAAGCGTCCAGTCGAGCAGCACCATGTTGGGCCGCACTTCGCGCATCAGCGTTTCGGCCGCCGGAACGTTGGCTGCGCGCAACGCGCGGTATCCGGCATGCTGCAGATTGATCGCGATCAGCTGCTGGATTTCCGGTTCGTCCTCGACCACGAGTATCGTGCTGTCCATAG
>DASQOO010000089.1:0-4912 GCA_035644435.1 Steroidobacteraceae bacterium
CGAGTACTGAACGACAGCCAAACTGGCCCGGCATCATCCGGAATCTTGGTCCGGCATAGCTGGAACGGTGGCCCTTCATGACCGGAATACGCATACAATACCGTCTCAGTCGCAACCATGAGCATGAGCACGGTAACTGGCGAGGTATCGCGGGTTTTTGGGCAGGGATTGTGATGGTAGCGAGGCCGTGGCCCTCACGTAGTTTGGACGGCACGAGGGGATAGCTCAGGTCGTGATGTCGGGATCGAGTTTGTCGATCCAGCGTTGAAGGGTTGCTTCGGACAGTGGTTCGAAGTCATCGGGATGTGCGCGGACGATGTGGAGGGCCTGACGGTAGTGGTCAGCCGCCCGTTTATCGTCGCCGCGAGCCTCGTAGACCATGCCGAGACACTCGAGGCCGTCAGGGAGGTCAGGGAAGCGCGCATGAAGATCGCGGGCTGCCGCCTCCGCATGATCGAGGGAGCCTCCATCTAGCAGGTCGATCACTGCGTTGTAGTCGGTCTCGAGCGACTCCCATTTTCGGAACTCCTCGCCTTGGAGCCCATGAGCGAGCACGTCCGTCTTGAACCGTTCTAGTTTTATCTTTGACTTGGCTGCGTAGGCTGCGGTTCTCGCCGCGGTCTCGGCGAAGGCCGCGTGCTCTGCTTGCTGATCCTTCTCCAGGCAGCATTTCTTGTATTTCTTGCCGCTGCCGCACGTGCAGAGATCGTTTCGCCCGGGCTTGGTTACCATGATGGACATTTTACCCAACAAGGAGCCCCGGCGATGGACGAAGCGTTGCTGACAGACCTGCGATTTCACCAACTATTGCTAGGATTTGACCAGGATTTGGCGCGCAGCGCTTGTGCGCAAGGGTGTCCATACTGCCGCGGGATATTGCATTCGGCCCGCTATTGGCGCAAGCCCCGAGGCCTGCCCGTCGGGCTGGGCGATGAGTATCGACAGAGGTTCAGCTTCTGCTGTGCAGTGAAGGAGTGCCGTAAGCGCAAGACGCCCATGTCGCTGCGTTTTCTGGGTCCCAAGGTCTATGGCGCCGCGATCATCGTGCTGGTGTCGGTCATGCGCGGCGGCGCGAAGTCCGTACCCATGCGCCGACTACAAGAACTAGTCGGTGTGAGTCGCCGAACGGTCACGCGCTGGCAGCGTTGGTGGCGCGAGACGTTTGTGAGCACCGCCGTCTGGCAAATCATCCGTGGAACCCTGCACGAGCCCGTATCGACAGACGCGCTGCCGGCCTCGCTCTTGAGCCGCTTCATTGGCGATCCAGCGAGCCAGTTGCTGTCGTTGCTGCGTTCTCTTGGCCCGCTCACCGGCGGCGCCGCGGTGCCCGCTATGTAACGGACGATTACCGCCCGCAGAGGATGCCCATCGCTCAGCGCCGCGCCGTGCATTACGGTGCGCACCATCCAGGGTTGGAGCCAAGGTGCGGGCATGACGAGAGGTGACGGTTCACGGATCCACGAACGTTGGGCGCAACTGCGTTTCTCGGTCATCGGACACCTGCTGGCCGCGCCGCCGGCGCCGGGCATGTTGCGCGGCGAACTTCAGAAGCTCGCCCTGCGCGAGTGGCGCCATCCGAGCACCGGCGAGCCGGTACGCTTCGGTGTCTCGACCATTGAACGATGGCTGTACCGTGCCCGACGCGAACGGCACGATCCGGTGGGCGTCTTAAAGCGCAAGCGACGCAAGGACGCCGGCACCCAAGACTCGCTGAGCGCGGTGGTGCGCGCGGCGCTGCGGGCGCAATACGCCGCGCATCCCAGCTGGTCGGTGCAACTACACGCCGACAACCTGCGCGCGCTCGCGAAGTCCCAGCCCGAGCTCTCCCCGCTGCCGTCGTACTCCACCATCCGCCGCTTCTGCAAGGCCCAGGCGTTGTGGAAGCGGCGACGCTTGAGTTCGCGCGACACGGCCGGCGCGCTGCGAGCCGAGGCGCGACTCGAACAGCGCGAGGTGCGCAGTTACGAAGCCGAGTATGTGGGCGGTCTGTGGCATTGGGACTGTCACTTCGGATCGCGCAAGATCCTCACCGCCCGCGGCGAGTGGGCGACACCGGTGCTGTTCGGTGTTCTCGATGACCGCTCGCGCCTGGCCTGCCACCTGCAGTGGTACCTCGCCGAGAACGCCCAGAACGTGGCCCACGGTCTCTCCCAGGCGTTCCAGAAGCGAGGTCTTCCGCGCGCCGCATTGAGCGACAACGGCGCGGCGATGCTCGCCGCGGAAGTGGTCGAGGGGCTCGCCCGCTTAGGTGTCATTCATGAGACGACACTGCCGTATTCACCGTACCAAAATGCCAAGCAAGAGTCGTTTTGGACGCCCGTAGAAGCCAGGCTTCTCGCCATGCTCGAGGACGTCCCTGATCTGACGCTCACCGTGCTCAACGAGGCCACCCAGGCGTGGGTCGAGTACGAGTACAACCGCGGCGTGCACTGCGAGATCGGCGAGGCGCCGCTGGCCCGCTTTCTTGCCGGACCGGACGTTTTGCGTCCAAGCCCCGATAGCGCGGCGCTACGGCTCGCGTTCACGCGCGCTGATCGGCGCATGCAGCGTCATAGCGACGGCACGGTCGTGATTGCCGCGCGACGCTTCGAAGTCCCCAGCCGCTATCGACATCTGACTGCGATCGAGGTCCGGTATGCCAGCTGGGATCTCACGCAGGTCCATCTCGTCGATGCCGAGAGCGGCCAGGTGCTGTGCCGGCTGTATCCGCAGGACAAGACCCAGAACGCCACGGGACTGCGCCGCAGCCTTGAGCCGCTTGGACTTGAGCCCCCGGTCAAGCCCACCGCGCCCGGCATCGCGCCGCTGCTCGCGCTGTTGATGCAGCAACAGGCCGCGACCGGCCTGCCTCCAGCATATCTGCCGACCGATGAACCGCCACCCGACGATGGAGAGAACCGATGAACAAGAAGATGCTCGCCCTGTATGGTCTGAAGTGGAACCCGTTCGCCCCGGACGTACCGGTCGAGGCGCTGCAGTTGACGCCGCGCATCGACTCCTTTTGCTGGCGCGTCGAGCAGCTTGCCGGCGAAGGCGGCTTCGCGCTCGTCACCGCTGCGCCCGGCATGGGTAAATCCGTGACGCTGCGCATGCTCGCCGAGCGGCTCGCGGGGCTGCGGGATGTGCAGGTTGGCGTGTTATCGCGGCCGCAGGCTGGCATGGCGGACTTCTACCGTGAGATGGGCGAGCTCTTTGGGGTGGAGCTGCATCCCCACAACCGCCACGGCGGCGCCAAGGTGTTGCGGGCGCGCTGGCAGGGGCATATCGATGCATCGCTGTGCCGCCCGGTGCTGATCGCCGATGAAGGCCAGGAGATGCAGCTCAGCGTTTTGAACGAGCTGCGTCTGTTGTGCTCTGCGCGCTTGGACTCGCACCTGCTCTTGACCGTCGTTCTCGCCGGCGATCAGCGCCTCATCGAGCGCTTCCGTGCCGAGGAACTCTTGCCCTTGGGCTCGCGCATGCGGGTGCGCCTTGCGCTCGAGCGCGCGAGCCCTGAGGAGCTACAGGAGTGCCTACGGCATGCGCTGCATAAAGCCGGCGCGCCCAAGCTCATGACCCCTGAACTGATCGCGACATTGAGCGATCACGCCCAGGGGAACCTGCGGGCGCTGATGAACATGGCCGGCGAGTTACTCGCGCTTGCCGCGCAGCGCGAGGCCCGACACATCGACGAACAACTCTTCCTCGAGACCTACGCCACGCCCTCACCGGCGCAGGCGAAGATCGCCGCCGGACGGCGGCGCTGAACACGCTGCCCGTCGCGCCGGCGTTCGAGCTGCCGGCTCGTCCCCAGGAGCAACGCTGGTTGGTCACCGATCTGTGGTCGGCCGATGCCGTCGGCATCGTCGGCGGCGAACCAAAGTGCTGTAAATCGTTCCTGGCGCTGGACTTGGCCGTCGCGGTGGCCTCGGGTACTCCATGCTTGCGCCGCTTCTCCGTGCCGCAACCCGGACGCGTCTTGCTCTACGCGGCAGAAGACGCCCTGCACGTCGTGCGAAGCCGCTTGGAGGGTATCTGCGCTGCCGCCGGCATCGGCCTTCGCGAACTCGATGTTCATGTCATCACCGCGCCGACGCTGCGGCTCGATCTGCCCGCTGACCGAGGACGCCTCGAGCAGACGGTCGCTGATCTCGCTCCCCGTCTGCTGGTCTTGGATCCCTTCGTCCGTCTGCACCGGATCGACGAAAACGCCAGCGGCGAAGTTGCACCGCTCCTGGCCTATCTGCGAGAACTGCAGCGACGCCACAATCTCGCTGTCCTCCTCGTGCATCATGCCAAAAAAAGCGGCGGCCGCCTGCGCGCGGGGCAGGCGCTGCGCGGATCTTCCGAGTTCCATGCGTGGGGCGACTCGAACTTGTACCTGCGTCGGGACGGTCCCAACCTCACGCTCACCGTCGAACATCGGGCGGCCCCATCCATGCCCGCCATCGACTTGGAACTCGTGCCGCGCCATGATGCGCTCGCTCTTGAGGTCCTGGCATCGACGCTGTCTCCAACACCGGCATCCACCTCGGTCGATGAACGCATCACGACCGCATTGATCGATTCTTCGCAGCCATTGTCGATCTCGCAGCTGCGGCCTCTGTGCCGCGTTCGCAACGCTACCCTTTACGAGCGTCTGACTGCCTTGACCGCCGCCGGACACCTTGAGCGCGGTGCCGATGGCTATCGCATCGCTGCCAAACCCTAACCGCGTTCAGTCCACTTCCCAGTTCCGCTTCCCACACGCTCTACAGCACGCGGGAACCGGTAGCGGGAAGCCCATCAAATACCTTGCTCCCAACCCCATCAAATAGCCTGATCATGCTCACCAATGCCCACATTGTTACCCAGTCTGTCCCATATGCGCTTAAAAACATGGCTATTCCTATCGCCTGCATAAAATTCGCATTGCCCGCGAGTTTCTACGCAC
>DASQOO010000090.1:0-6920 GCA_035644435.1 Steroidobacteraceae bacterium
CGCTTCGGCGCGCTCGAGCTGGTTCCCGGACTCGTACAACCGGGCCAGCCCGAAGCTCAGATCGGCATTCTCCGGGTCGGCGGCGATGAACCTGCCGAGTTCCTCCTCGGCCCCTTTGCGATCGCCGCGCGAGACCAGGAACTCGGCCAGCGCGATCTTCGGTTCCGCCGCGACGGGCGCGGATTTGACCGCCTCGCGCAGCGTCGCTTCCGCTTTCGCCGGCTCTTTGATCGACGCGTAGAACGCGGCCAGCCGATAGCGATGCGTGAGCTGTTGCGGATTGAGCTTGACTACTTCCTGCAGCTCGCGCTCGGCACCCTGCTTGTCACCAAGTTGCAGGTACAACTGGCCCAGCACCTGGTGCAGATCACTGCTCCCGGGCTCGCGCCTGACCGCCTCATTCAGGAGTGCCACGGCTTTTGCTCCCTCGCCGCTGCGCTGGTAGATGCCCGCGAGAAGCGCCACGGCATTGGAATTGTTCGGCTCGAGCGCGACGGCGCGTGTCGCGTCTGCGAGCGCACCCTGCGCATCGCCGGTCTGCAGGCGTGCAGCACCGCGCACGGTCAGGAGATTCGCGTCCTCCCCTTTCGCCAGTGCGGGTCCGACCAGCTGCAACGCCCTATCGGGTACTCCGCCGAGCACATACAGACGCCCCAGGCTGGCGACCGCCTTGGTGTACAGGGGATCGGTGTCGATGACCGATTGATAAAGACCGATTGCGTCCCTCAGGTTGCCGAGCTTCTCGGCAACCTGACCGGACAGGTAGCGTGCTTCGACGTCCTGCGGATCGATCTGCAGGGCGTTGCGGAACTCCACGCGTGCCTTTTCGTAGTTGCCCGCTGCGAAATAGGACTGCCCGCGTTCCAGATGCCGGGCTTTGCGCGCGTCGGCGCCCCCGCAAGCGGCCACGGTCGCAGCGAAGAAAACGACAACAAGAACGATCGACCAGCCGCTGGTCGGTCCGCGCAGATGCATGCATTCACCGTTTTGTAGTAATCGGAAATTCCGAAGCGCTTCAAGCGTAGGGACGGTGTCTTACCGTTATATGACAGGTCTTCAGAGCACAGGCAGCAGGCTTCTGAGGACCAGCGCGGTCAGCACGATCCCGACAACCGCCCGAGGAACGTTCCAGCGCAGACGCGCCGAGAGGAGCATTTCAATCGCGTACAGAAGCACGATCAGCTTCCCGATGCCGAGAGCAAGGCCTGGAGGCAGCCCGAACGACCCGGGGAGATTCGGTATCACGAGCGCGATGAACAGCACCAGGACATCCAGTGGATTGACCTCGAAGCGGCGTTCGCCGCTGAGGCGCAGGTTCACGATGACCGCCGCCGCCAGCAGCGCGAAGAAGATCAATCTCCCGGTCGAGGCATCCGTCACGCTGGTCTGGTCCAGGTAGACCACGAGGGCCGCCGCCACGTAGATCACGCCCCGCTCCAGCCACCCCAGGTCGCGGCTCCACATCCACGGCAACAGCACCACACCGAAGGCCAGCAGCGACAGGGCCAGCACGCCAAGGTCGGTCGTCACCCCACTGGCGTGGCTGATCACGTACCCGCTGTACATCGGCACACACCACCCCAGGAACAGGAACGTCCAGTGCGGCAGCCGTTCAGGAGCCCGCAGCCATTTGATCTGCCGCGTGATCAGCGAGCGGCGCCCACCAGCCTGCGGATGCCGCCAGCGCCAGGCGCGCTGACGCGCCACGTACAGCAGCACCGTCGCGCCCAGCGTCAGCGTGCCGAACACGGTCACGATGAGGACATCAGACTCGAAGCGCAGAAAGTAGGCGGACAGGAACAGTGCACACTGCAGCAGGTAGATCAGCACCACCGCTTCGTGATGCTCGAACCCCAGCCCCAGCAACCGATGATGGATGTGATTGCGGTCCGCAACGAACGGTGACCGATGCTCGATGATCCGCTGCACCATCACCAGCAGGGTGTCGATGATCGGCAGTCCCAGCAGCAGCAGCGGCAAGCCGGCGCTCACCGGCATCGCTGGATCCTGCGTCGTCAGTACTGACAGCACGCCGACGCTGAAGCCGAGGAACTGGCTGCCGGCATCGCCCATGAAAATGCGCGCGGGATAGGTATTGAAGCGCAGGAAGCCGAGTATCGCGCCGCCGATCGCTGCCGCGAGAGTGCAAACGTACAGGTTCCCACCGGCGTAGGCGATGAGACCGATGGCGCCGAGACACAAGAGAGTCGTGCCGCCCGCGAGGCCATCGAGACCGTCGGCCAGATTGATCGCGTTGGTGACGCCCAGCAGGAACAGCACCGTCAGCGGACCCGACAGCCACTGGGGAATGGGTTCGCGCGCATCGAGTGTAAACGTCTCGATGCGCACATCGCCGACGAATACCACCAGGCCAACGGCGACGATCTGCCCGGCGAACTTGATGCGATAGTCGAGATCGTAACGATCGTCCACCGCGCCAAGCACCAGGAGTACGGCCGCCGCCGCAGTGAACGCGATCAACTGCGGAGTCGCCTCGAGCCACAGCCACGCCGGAATGACCACGCCCACGAACATGGCGAGCCCGCCCACGCGCGGCACTGGGTGCGTGTGCACCTTCCGGCTCGACGGCTGGTCGATCACATTGAAGCGCTCCGCCATGCGTCGGAGCGGCGGGATCAGCACCGTCGTCACACCCAACGCCATGATGAAGGCGAAGAACAGGTCCATGTTCAGTCAGAAATGTAATTGTCGAGCTGCGAAACGACGCTCTGCGCGAAATCGTGCAACAACGCATCCGCTGCTGCGGGCGTTACTCCGGCTGGCAGCGGCGTGCTGAGCCGAACCAGCGCGCCGTCGGAACGGTTGCGCATCAGGGCATCGCGGAACACGTACCACTTGACCGCGTACTCGTTGGTCACGATGCGGCCGCGTTGCTGAAACCAGTAGTAGACGAGCTGCTGCTGGGTGCCGAACTCGATCAGGACGCGGTTGACGCGCAGGGGCTGTGCTGCGAGGGTGACGCCCGGTACATCCGTCTGCGTGAGTTCAGTGATCCGCCAGCCGCCGCCCGGTATGCAAGAGCGTGGCGAGTGGGCAGACTGACCCGAACGCTGCGAGTCGTACCAGGCGACGTACAGGTTCACCTGCGCTGACTCCGCGCGCACGTAGTCGGCCATCAGGTAGTCGTCCAGCTTGAGTGTCGAGAGGAAGACGGGCGCGATGGCACTACGCCGCCCGCTCCAATCGCCAACGCGCAGCGGAAACTCGCTGAAGCTCTGCCGCACCGGCCGTGCCTCACTGCGTTCCGGCACCAGCCAGATCCCGGCCGCGAACGCCACCAGGACCAGGCAAGCAGCGAAAAACGACGTCGGCACCGCGCGCTCGCGCTCCGCGTTGACTTTCAACGCAAGCACCGGCGCGTCAAGGCCGAACACCTCGCGCCACGGCCGCTTATTCTTGCCGACCCGGGCCAGCACCACGATCTCCAGCAGCATCACCGCTGCGCTGGCCATGAACACCACCCAACCCTCGAACCGGTGGAGGAAGCCCTCCGCCATCTCGACACCCCAGTATTCCACGCTCACGCCGATCAACCCGATGCGCAGGCTGTTCATCACGATGGTGATCGGGATGCTCGAGAGGAACAGCAGCACCCGCTTCCAGAACGCCGCCTTGAACAGGTAGGCCATGATGAAACCGAGGGTCATCAGCGGGAACAGGTAGCGCAGGCCGTCGCAGGCCTCGGCTACCTGCAGCTTGTAGGCGCCAAGATCGATGACGTTGCCTTCGACCAGCACGCTGATATCGAACAGGCGTATGAACCAGACGCCGAGCTGCGAAGAGATCAGCTGCAGCTGCGCGGAGAAGTTGTTGAGCAGGAATTCGGGCAGCGGGATCATCAGCAACAACACCAGCAGGGGCGCCGCCAGCCTGCGAAACACCTCTGCTCCCGTCAGCGACAGGACCACGCCGTACAGCGCGATCAGGAAGCCGTACTCCTGGAGCGCATAGGTCGCCGCGAGGCCGCCGATCACATCGAGCACTGCGCCGAGCAGCACCAGCACCACGCCCGCCCACGAACCTTTGAATTCCAGCTGCGACAGTTCGCCCACGCGTTGCCAGACCAGGAACAACGCGACGATCGGAATCAAGACTCCGTGGCTGTACTCCGGCCGCCCAAACCACACCGAAACCATTTTCGCGAGGCCGGACCAGAACGCGACCAGTAGCGCGACGGCGATGGCCGCGATCGCCAGCCAGACCTGGGGACGTGTGCGGTACGACTGGATCACTTGTGTTTGCATTCTTATTGTCTCGCAGATTGACCGCTCACCAGGGGCAGCAGCAACACGCGCGACGCAAACACGGCTCGTATGGGCCTGAGCGGCAGCAGGCTGGCATAGACGTCCAGCGTTTCTCGAATCACGCGCCGCTGATCGAACTCAGCCAGCATCTTCTTGCGCCCTGCAACTCCCATGCGCGCGCGCATCGACCCATTTTCGATCATCTGCCTCAACGCCCTGGCGAGGGCGACTGAATCTCGGACCGGCACCAGGAGCCCGGTCACTCCCGGGTCGACGACCTCACGACAGCCCGGCACGTCGGTCGCGACGACGGGCAGGCCGCTCGCAGCGGCCTCGAGGAGAATCTTCGGCGTGCCTTCGCGGTACGAAGGCAAGGCGACGACGTCCACGCGCCCGAGGAGTTCAGGCATCTGCTCCACGTGCCCAAGAGCCGTGACGATACCCTGCGCCTCCCAAGTGCGAATCTCGTCGCTCCCGATGGCACTGGGGTTGCCGATGTCGGGAACACCCGCAATCCAGAACTCCGCGTCAACTCCCGCACTCTTCAGCAGCCGCGCGGCCGCTACGAACTCTTCCACACCCTTGTCGCGCAGCAATCTCGTGGCGAGCAACACGCGTGGGGCTCGATGCTCCAGGGCACGCCGCGGGGAGAAGCGCTCGGTGTCGACGCCGGAGCCGCGAATCAGGCTTATGTTCTCTTGCGCGGCGAGTCGGGATTCGACCAGCAGCCGCCGATCGTCCGGGTTCTGAACGATAAGGCGGCTGGAGCGCGCATTGACCACACTCCTCAGGAACAGTGTCACGAGTGGTCGCAACGTCCGCGCCAGCCCGGCATCGCTGGTGAACACGTGCCCCATGCCTGCGACGGCATTGACGACCGCCGGCACACCGCACAGGCGCGCCGCCAGCGAGCCGTAGATCACCGGCTTCAACGTGAAGTGATGTACCAGGTCGGGCAGTTCGCGCCGGTAGATGCGCAGCAGCGCACGGATGACGCGTAGCTCTCCGACGGGATTGAGCGCGCGCCGTCTCATCTCGAGCGCCAGCCAGCGAAAGCCTGCCTTCTCGAGTCGCGCGCCGTAAGGTCCCGGAGGTGAGACCATCACCACTTCAACGCCGCGCTCTTTCAGTTCCTGTGCCAGCGCCAGGCGGAAGTTATAGAGGTACCACTCCGTGTTCGCGAAGAAGAGCACCTTCGCGCTGGCGGTGGTGGTGGTGGTCGAGAGCTTGGTCAAGTTCCGGATGTCCATCGCGCTCTGCATGCGCCTCAACTCGCAACCTGCAGCGCCCAGAACTGGGCCTCGCCGGGTGCGAGGTTCACACGAAACTGCATGGCGGCGCCCGCGATCGGGGTGCCGCTCTGCGCAGCACCCGTGTACTGGTCGAAGGCACCGCGCAGGTTCGCGACTCCCTGAAGAGTTACGGTAGCGGTGAGCGCGTTCTCCGTGTCCTTGTTGACGAGGTAGAGATAGCGCGCGCCGTTCCCGGGGTCGTAGCGTGGCACTGCCAGCAACGCCTCATCACTCGCCACTACGCCGAATGCGGCACGCTGGTGTCGCAGCAGCAATGGAGCATTGGCCATTGCGAGTGCGCCCAGGCGCCGATACTGTTCGAGCGGGACCGAACCATCGCGAGCCCGGCGCGGGTTCAGCTGCTCATCGACCAGTCCCTGGTAGCCGGAGTGGTCCTGCAAGGCATAGCCGATGATGCCGCGCGCGCCATTCGCCAGTGCGATGTGCGTCATCGCGTTCAGCTCGGCGCTGGTCGGAAAGCGCCAATACGAAGCGGCGCTCTTCTCCACGCCCTTGCCGAACGTCTGCGCGATGTACCACCACGGCACGTCGCTGAAAGCTTCCATGCGGCTCGCCCAGACATCGAAGGGCATGCGCATCTTCGCCGCGTTCAGGCTTGCGAGGTCGTAGGTCCGGCGCAGCGGGTAGAAGCGCGCAAAGCGCACCTTGCTGTGCAGGGTGTTCCAGAGCTCGACCGCGACGTCCGAGCTCGAGAAATCACAGTTCTCGCCCGCCACGGCCGTGATGATGGGCAGGTGATAGAAGTGGCCCACTGCGCCGTACGCGCTCGCCAGTGTCTGCAGCGCTGCGCCATCCTTCGGCTCATCGCCGTACTTGTAGGCGATGACGCTCGGGTGCCGATAGACGCGATCGAAAGGGTGTCCAGGCCCCGCGTAGTCCCAGTTGAGATTCTGCGGATTGCCAACGCTCATGATGACGTGAACGCCGTCGAGACGCGCCTGGTCCAGCACTTCGAGCGTCGTTGCCGCGCTCTTGTAGGGCGGCGCGAGCACCGTGTTGATGTTGCTCTCGCGCAGCAGCGCGAACAGCTTGGCGTAGTAGTCACGCCATTCGGCACTGCCCGGCTCGATCGTGGCCTTGTCATAGACTCCGAAGGGAAACTCCGGCCCCTGTGCCACGCACACGAGCGGCGCGACGCACGCCACTGCCGTCGCAATTTTCGAGGCGCGCCGCAGCGCAGCCCTCGCCTTCACGCGGCGCTCCGATAGAGTTCGATCATGCGGCTCGCGCAGTTTTCCCAGCGATAGCCGGGTGCACGTTCCCGACCGCGCGTCGCCAGCTGCGAACTCAAAGCTTCATCCGTGGCAATCCGGCGCATCGCCTCGGCGAGATCCGTGGAGTT
>DASQOO010000091.1:0-4854 GCA_035644435.1 Steroidobacteraceae bacterium
TGGACCGACCGGCTGGTGATGGGCTGCTCGGTGCTCGCGTTCTCGGTTCCGGTGTTCGTGCTGGCCTATCTGCTGATCGGCCTGTTTTCGATCCGCCTCGAATGGCTGCCGGTACAGGGCTATCGGCCGTTCAGCGACGGCCTCTGGCCCTGGCTGTCGCATCTGATTCTGCCGAGCATCGCGCTCGGCACGGTCTACATGGCGTTCATCGCGCGCATCACGCGCGCGGCAATGCTGGATGTGCTTTCGCAGGACTACATCCGTACCGCGAACGCAAAGGGCCTCGCCCCGCGTGCCGTGCTCACCCGCCACGCGCTCAAAAACGCCGGCGTCCCCATCATTACGGTGATCGGCATCGGCATCGCGTTGCTGATCAGCGGCGCGATCGTCACCGAGACGGTGTTCGCGATTCCTGGCATCGGCAGGCTTACGGTCGATGCGATATTGCGGCGCGATTACCCGATAATACAGGGCGTGATCCTGCTGTTCTCCGGCGTGTACGTGCTGATCAACCTGCTGGTCGATCTTTCTTACCGGTTGTTCGACCCGCGCATCCGCTACTGACATGACCACCGCAGTTCTCCCCGCGCCGAAATCCGCGTCGCCGACCTGGCAGTGGTTCCGCGACGCATTCCGCCGTCACCCGACCGCCATCGTGGGCGCGATGGTGCTTGCCGTGATGGTGCTAACCGCGTTGCTGGCCCCCTGGCTGGGGACCGTGGATCCGCAGACACTCGCGCCGATCCAGCGTCTCAAGCCGCCTTCCGGCGAGCATTGGTTCGGCACCGACATGCTGGGACGCGACGTATATAGCCGGGTGATCTACGGTTCGCGCATCTCGCTTACGGTCGGGATTGCCGTCGCCGCGTTTTCGATCGCCGTGGGACTGGCGATCGGGCTCGTCACTGGTTACATCCGCTGGCTCGACGCCATCGTCATGCGCGTGATGGATGGCCTGATGTCGATCCCCTCGGTGCTGCTCGCCATTGCGCTGATGGCGCTGACGAAAGCAAGTGTTGGCAACGTCATCCTCGCCATCACGCTCGCCGAAGTGCCGCGCGTCGTGCGGCTGGTGCGCGGCCTGGTGCTCAGCCTGCGCGAGCAGCCGTACGTGGACGCTGCGGTCGCCGCCGGCACCAATCTAGCGCTCATCCTGCTGCGCCACATCCTTCCCAACACCGTGGCGCCGCTGCTGGTGCAGGGCACCTACATCTGCGCCTCGGCCATGATTCTCGAGGCGATTCTCTCGTTCATCGGTGCCGGCACGCCGCCGAACATTCCGAGCTGGGGCAACATCATGGCCGAGGCGAGGAGCCTGTTCCAGATCGCCGGCTACTTGATCCTGTTCCCCGGCCTTTTCCTGTCGCTGACCGTGCTCGCGGTGAACCTACTCGGCGACGGTATGCGCGACGCGCTCGACCCGCGGCTCGCGCGGCGGATGTAGTCGCGTGGCCGCTCTGCTCGAGGTCGAAGGTCTCCAGACCCACTTCTTCACGCGCGACGGTATCGTGCGCGCGGTGGACGGCGTGTCGTTATCGGTCGCGCACGGCGAGACGCTCGCGGTGGTGGGCGAGTCGGGCTGCGGCAAGAGCGTCACAGCGCTTTCCATCCTGCGGCTTATCGCCTCGCCGCCCGGCCGCATCGTCGCCGGGCGAGTGGTCTTCGAAGGCCGCGATTTGCTGGCGCTCACGGAGGATGAAATGCGGGCGGTGCGCGGCGACGCCGTCTCGATGATCTTCCAGGAGCCGATGACTTCGCTGAATCCTGCCCTGACCGTGGGCTGGCAGATCGCCGAAAGCCTGGTCCTGCATCGCGGCCTCTCGCAGCGCGGTGCCATGGCGAAGGCCGTCGAGATGCTACGCAAGGTGCGCATGCCCGAACCCGAGCGGCGCGTACGCCAGTATCCGCACGAGTTGTCGGGCGGCATGCGGCAACGCGTGATGATCGCGATGGCGCTGGCCTGCGGTCCGCGATTGCTGATTGCCGACGAGCCCACGACAGCGCTCGACGTCACCATCCAGGCGCAGATCCTCGAGCTGATGCGCGAGCTCGCGCGCGAGACCGGCGCGGCGATCATCCTGATCACTCACGACCTCGGCGTCGTGGCAGAAATGGCGCAGCGTGTCGTGGTGATGTACGCAGGACGCAAGGTCGAGGAGGCGCCGGTCGAGGAGCTCTTCGCGCGGCCGCGCCACCCGTACACCCGCGGCCTTCTCGGTTCCATGCCCCATCTCGGCGACTCGGTGCGCTCAGAGGGCGGCAAGCGCTTGGTTGAAATCCCTGGAATGGTGCCGTCGCTGAAGGACGAGCAGCCGGGCTGTCTTTTCTCGCCGCGCTGCCCGAACGCGGTCGCCCGTTGTTTGCAAGAAGTGCCGCCGCTATCGGCCCACGGGCCGGGCCATTGGGCGGCCTGCTGGAATCCCGTCCAATGACAGCCCCCGGCGGCGATGTGCTGCTCGAGGTTCGGGGGTTGCGCAAGTTTTTCCCGGCGAAGACGGGATTGCTCGCGCGCGGCGCGAAGGTGCACGCAGTCGACGGCGTGAGCTTCTGGGTGCGCGCCGGCGAGACGCTCGGGCTGGTCGGTGAATCCGGTTGCGGCAAGTCCACCACCGGCAAGCTGATCCTGCGGCTGCTGGACCCGACCGAGGGTCAGGTCCTCTGGCGCGGCCGGCGCATCGATCAACTCAACCGCAGCGATATGAGGCCGGTGCGGCGCGAGCTCCAGGCCGTGTTCCAGGACCCCTACTCGTCGCTCAATCCGCGCATGCGCGCGGTCGACATCGTCGCCGAGCCGATCCGCAACTACGAGTCGTTGCCGGCGGCCGAGGTGCGCGCGCGCGCCGCCGACCTGTTCGAGCGCGTCGGCCTGCGCCCCGATCAGATGGTGAAGTATCCATACGAATTTTCGGGTGGCCAGCGCCAGCGGCTCGGCATCGCGCGGGCGCTGTCGGTACGGCCACGCCTGATCGTGTGCGACGAGCCGGTGTCGGCACTCGACGTGTCCGTGCAAGCGCAGGTGATCAATCTGCTCATGGATCTGCAGGCGGAGTTCAGCCTCTCGTATCTGTTCGTCGCACACGATCTCGCCGTGGTCGAGCACATCAGCCATCGCGTGGCGGTGATGTATCTCGGCAAGATCGTCGAAATCGCGCCGAAGCGGGCGATTTTTACGCGTCCGCAGCATCCGTATACCGAGGCACTGCTGGAAGCCGTGCCAGCGCCCAACCCGACGATGAGCAAACAGCGACGCCTGCTGGCAGGTGACGTGCCGAGTCCGATCGATCCGCCCTCAGGTTGCCGCTTCCACACGCGCTGCCCCTATGTCGAGGAGCGCTGCAAGCGCGAGGAGCCGCCGTTGCAAGAGATCTTCCCAGGCCAGTGGGCGGCATGCCATTTGCGGCAACCAGTCGCCTGAAGGCGTGAAACCGAGCCGTCGTTGACCTCGCGGGTTCCGAAAGCCACCATCGGCTGACGCGTCCGATCGCGACCATACGCAGTGCAATGGGATGCAATGTCCCCGGTGTCAGTACGAGAACGCCGCGCGGTGGCTGGTTTACTTCCTGCGCAGCCTGCGGATGGCAGCCAGTTGCGCGGCAAGCATGGCGAGTTCGCCTTCGACCACTGCGATTTCCTGTTTGTCCTGCGCCTTGACGCGCGCTTCCTCGGCGCGCTTCATCGCTTCCATCGCCTTGGTTTCGTCGAGATCGCGGCCGCGGATCGCAGTGTCGGCGAGCACGGTCACCAGCGCAGGCTGGACTTCCAGAATTCCGCCCGCGACGAAGATCAGGTTTTCCTCGCCGCCTCCGGCCGGCTGGATGCGCACTGCGCCTGGCTTGATGCGGGTTATCAGCGGGGCATGCCGCGGATAGATGCCGAGTTCGCCCGCCTCTCCCGGCAGGACGACGAACTCCGCCTCGCCCGAGAAGATCGATTCCTCCGCGCTCACAACATCTACGTGCATCGTGTTTGCCATATTGCTTTCCCGGTGAGGCGTCAGGTGTGAACGACTCAACTGCATTTACCTCTCGCGCCTTACTTCAGCGTCTTGGCTTTCTCGAATGCTTCCTCGATCCCCCCGACCATGTAGAAGGCCTGCTCGGGAAGGCTGTCGCATTCGCCATCGACGATCATCTTGAAGGCCTTGATCGTGTCCTTGAGTTGCACGTACTTGCCCTCCTGGCCAGTGAAGTTCTTCGCCACGCTGAACGGCTGCGACAGGAACCTCTGGATCTTGCGTGCGCGCGAGACGGCAAGCTTGTCCTCGGGCGAGAGCTCGTCCATGCCGAGAATGGCGATGATGTCGCGCAGCTCTTTGTAGCGCTGCAGCGTCGCCTGCACCGAGCGCGTGGTGTTGTAATGGTCCTCGCCGATGATGTTGGGATCGACCTGGCGCGAAGTCGAGTCGAGCGGGTCGACCGCGGGATAGATGCCGAGCGATGCAATATCGCGCGACAGCACGACCGTGGCATCCAAGTGACCAAAAGTGGTGGCAGGCGACGGGTCGGTCAGATCATCCGCCGGCACGTACACGGCCTGAATGGACGTGATCGAACCGGTCTTGGTCGACGTTATGCGTTCCTGCAAGCGGCCCATTTCTTCCGCGAGTGTCGGCTGATAGCCCACCGCGGAGGGCATGCGGCCCAGCAGTGCCGACACTTCGGTACCGGCCAGCGTGAAGCGGTAGATATTGTCCACAAAGAACAGTATGTCGCGCCCTTCGTCGCGGAAGTATTCCGCCATGGTAAGGCCGGACAGGCCCACGCGAAGCCTGTTCCCTGGCGGCTCGTTCATCTGCCCGAACACCATCGCAACCTTCGATTCGGTGATGTTTTTCAGATTGATGACTTCGGCCTC
>DASQOO010000092.1:0-28643 GCA_035644435.1 Steroidobacteraceae bacterium
ATCGCGTCTATCACGAAGCCAACACAGCCCTGCGCCACCTCAACAAGTTGCTCGAGAGTGAGGCCGGGCGCATCGGGCAGTCGCTGCACGATGAGACCGGGCAATTGCTGGTCGCCGTGCACATCGCGCTCGCTGACCTGGTGGGTGAGGTTCCGCAGGCGGCGCGCATCCAGGTCGAGAAGGCAATAGAGCTGCTCGATCAGGTCGAGGAGCAATTGCGCCAGCTGTCGCACGAGCTTCGACCGGCGATCCTCGACGATCTCGGCCTCATTCCCGCCCTCGAGTATCTGTCCCTGGGATTTTCCCAACGCGCCCGCATCGCTGTCGCGATCGATGGCTCGCCGCAGGTGCGCTTCGCGCCCGCCATCGAATCGGCGCTGTATCGCGTGGCGCAGGAATCACTGAACAACATTGCACGGCACGCGCGCGCCCAGCACGCGCGGATCCGCATCGGGCGCGAGAACGGGGCGATCCGTTGCACGATCAGTGACGACGGGATCGGCTTCGATGTGCGCGCAACTCTCGCCCGGGGCGGCCGGCACTGTATGGGCCTGACTGGAATGCGGGAACGCGTCGCGGTTCTCGGTGGCACGCTCGAAATCAAGTCCGCGGCCGGTCAGGGGACCGAACTCGTGATTTCCATTCCCGCCGCGGGCTGAAGATGCCGATACGCATTCTGCTCGCAGATGACCACCTCATCGTCCGGCAGGGCGTGAGGCTGCTGCTCGAGAAGGAGCGGTTCCAGGTGGTGGCAGAAGCCGGCGACGGTCACGAGGCAATCCGGCTGATATCCGAGCTACAGCCGGACGTGGCAGTTGTCGATCTCGAAATGCCAAGGCTCAACGGCCTGGATGTGGTGCGCGAGATAACTCGGACCAGTCCGAAAACGCGCGCCATCATCCTGACCCGGCACACGGAAGAGCCGTACGCGATCGAGGCGCTGCGTGCGGGGGCGAGAGGATACGTGCTCAAGAACCAGGCCGGATTCGACCTGGTTGCAGCCGTCAGTCACGTGCATCGCGGCGAGGTATACCTGAGCCCGAAGGTCTCCAAAGCTGTCGTCGAAGCCTATCTTGCCAAGACCGATCTGCCCCGCGACCTGCTGACACCACGCGAGCGCCAGGTGGTTCAATTGATCGGGGAAGGCCATTCCACCAAGGAAATCGCCACGCTTCTCGGCATCAGCATCAAGACCGTCGACACCCATCGCACCAAGCTCATGGCCAAGCTGGATATCCACCAGACGGCGGGCCTGGTCCGCTACGCAATTCGCCGCGGCATGATCGAGCCTTGAGCGGGGCCCGCGCCGGGCCCCAACTCGGGTCTTTTCCCTATCCCGGCTCCGGAAATCACCCGCTTGGCGTGGCAGCGCCATCGCCTCATCCTCGTCACACAGCCAACGCCGCCATCCCTTTGCGGATGGGTCGACGGGCAAGCACCACCGACAACGGGGGGAGAGTTGATGAGCGCTACGCCGATCAAGGCCCTGCTGGTATGTAACGAGCGCAAGGACTTCTGGCGTCTGCAGAAGACAATCGCCGACGTCGGTCCGGTCGACTTCCGGGTGATCGAAAGCGAGCACCTGGAGAGCACGCTGCAGCAATGCAAAGCCGAGCGGCTCGACGTGATTCTCGTAGATCCGGATCAGACTGCCGCGCGCCTGGTCAACACCGTAGTGCGGGCGCGCGACCATGCGCCTGGCGTGGCAGTTCTGGTGTTGCCTGAGACGCACGTCGGGCCCGAAGCGGCCCTGCTGCTGCGCCAGGCGCTGGAACGCGGCGCGGGCCCGGCGGGACGAGGCAGCGAGGCGGTCTCATGGGCCGTGCGCTGCACCGACCGGTTGCGGCAAGTCGAACAGGGACTGCTGCGTCTGGCACTTCGGGACGATCTCACCGGCCTGTACAACCGCCGCGGCTTTTCGATCATTGCCGATGAGTACCGACGCATGGCGTGCCAGATGAAGAAGCGCCTCATGCTTCTGTTCGCCGATCTCGACAACCTCAAGCAGATCAACGATCAGTTCGGGCATGCCGAAGGCGACCAGGCGCTGATACGTACGGCCGCAAGCTTCAAGACGACGTTTCGAGGTTCCGACGTCATCGCGCGCTTTGGTGGTGATGAATTCACCGCCCTGGTGGTCGAGCGCGCGCGTGGCGGCGTTGAGGCGGTCTGCGGCCGACTACGCAGGAACCTGGCGTGCACGGCGGCGTCTGAAACGCGCTATCGCTTGTCACTTAGCATCGGAGTCGCGCGCTTCGATCCGGACCAGGCGCCCTCACTGCAGGAGTTGGTAGGCGAAGCCGACGAGGCGCTCTACCAGCAGAAACACCAGAAAAAGAGCGCGTTCCTGCCGGTGAGCGTGAGCCAAGGAATATGAGTGTTCAATGGATTCGGGAAGAAAGGAACGACGCATGACCCTAGGCATCCCTGCACGTCTCGAGCAGGCCGGCGCAGCGGCCGAAGAAACCGCCTCCATCGAGAACCTCAGCACCCATGGAGCGCGGGTCATCACTGACAAAGCCTGGCGTACCGACGACGAGTTGGTGCTGTCGTCGCCACGCTACGGATTACGCTCGACGGCGGCGCGCGTCGTGTACTGCCTGCCGATGACGAGCAAGCAGTTCGTGGTCGGACTGGAATTCGCAGAACCGCGCGCGATTGCGTAACCGTTCCGGGCAGAGGTTCAGCCCGGGGGTTTCTTGAACATCCCCACGATGATGGGCAGCAGCGCACCGATCACTGCTGCGATGCCCATCTGGCCTCCCGTCTGATCGACGCCGAGCGCGTTGGCGCCCTGGCCCCCGACCAGCCCGCCGATGAGGCCGAGCACGGAGTTCCATACTGGACCGAGGCTGCGTGCTTTCGCCAGCGCGCCGCCCACGTTTCCGCCGACCGCGCCGCTGAGCAGCTGGAGAATGATCGGAGTGAGTCCTTCCATCGCGATCTCCTTCGTAGTGATTGTTTTCGACGATCGCCCGACAGGCGCGACTGTAGCGCCGATCGGCGGGCGCGCACAGGCCTGAAACGTCCCGGACGTCAGAACCAGTACAATCCTGCCGATGCGTGCAACTGACGAGCAGGAAGCCAGGGAACGCAAGGCGGACTTCGGATTTGAGCAGGTCGCCTGGGAGGAGAAGGCGCGCCGCGTCCGCGGCGTGTTCGACTCGGTCGCGGGCAAATACGACCTGATGAACGACCTGATGTCGGGCGGGCTGCACCGGCTCTGGAAACAGTTTGCGTTGTCACTGACCGGCCTGAAGCCGGGCCAGCAGGCGCTGGACGTTGCGGGCGGGACCGGTGATATCGCGATCGGCCTCGCGCGGCAGGTCGGGCGCACGGGGCGGGTCGTGCTCTCCGACATCAATGCCGCCATGCTCGAGCAGGGGCGCTCGCGGTTGCTCGATGCCGGAATCGCCGGGAATGTTGCCTTCTGCATTGCCGATGCCGAGAGCCTCCCTCTCGCCGATCAGAGTTTCGATTGCGTGACCATTGCGTTCGGCCTGCGCAACGTTACGGACAAGCCAGCGGCGCTCGCCTCCATGCGGCGCGTGCTGCGTCCCGGCGGCCAGCTCGTGATCCTGGAGTTCTCGCGTCCCACCCTGCCGGGCTTGCAGACGCTCTACGACGCCTATTCATTCCGAGTGCTGCCGCTGCTGGGCAGGCTGGTGGCGAGTGATGCGGACAGCTACCGCTACCTCGCGGAATCGATCCGCATGCACCCGGACCAGGAGACACTGCTCGCGATGCTGCGGGATGCGGGGCTCGAGGGCTGCCGCTATCACAACCTGAGCGGCGGCATCGTCGCCGTGCATCGCGGCTACCGGTACTGAAGAGGCCACGCGGCGCATGATCCTCGAGCAGCTCGCCGGCCTTCTGAATCGCAATGTCGCCATGTCGACGCGCGCCCAGGAATTGGTGCAACGCCTGGAAGCCCGTTCGCTCGCGATCCAGGTCGAAGGATTGCCACTCAATGTCGTCGCCTCGATCCAGTCGGGGCGGCTCGCGCTGACGAACGAATCGGACGCGGCGGCCGACGCGACCGTTTCCGGCACGCCCCTCACGCTCCTGTCCCTCGCGGGCGCCGATGCACGCGTTCGCCTGCGCTCGAGCGCCGTGACGATCGACGGCGACGCTGAAATCGCCGAGGCATTCCAGGAGCTGCTGCGCGCCGTGCGCCCGGACTTCGAGGAAGAACTCTCGCGCCACGTCGGCGACGTCGCGGCTCACCAGGTCGGAAACACAGTGCGCGGATTCACGGGCTGGGGCCGCAAGGCGGCGCAGACCTTCGCGGCCAACGTCGGCGAGTACCTGCAGGAGGAGGGCCGCGACCTCGTCACGCGCACGGAGATGGATGAGTTCCTGGCCGAGGTGGACCAGCTGCGCGAGGCCGCTGATCGGCTCGAGGCCAGGATGACTCGCCTGGCGAGGCGCGCGACGCGATGAGGGCGCGCGTCGCTTTCAGGTTGCTGCAGATCCAGCATGTGCTGGTCCGCCACGGCTTCGACGATTTCATTTCCGCCACGCACCTGTATCGACCGTTCCGTCTCGCTCTCTATCTCGCGCCGTGGACCTGGTTCGCGCGCGATCGTGGTCTGCCGCGCGGCGCGAGGCTGCGCCTGGCGCTGGAGGAACTCGGGCCGATCTTCGTGAAATTCGGGCAGGCGCTTTCGACACGCCCCGATCTGCTGCCCGCCGACATTGCGACCGAGCTCGCGAAGCTGCAGGACCAGGTGCCACCGTTCCCCGCCGCCACCGCGCGCGCGCTCATCGAAGCCGCCTACGGGCGCCCGCTCACCGAGGTGTTCGAGACCTTCGAGGAGAACGCGCTCGCCGCCGCCTCGATCGCCCAGGTTCACGCGGCCACGCTGCGCGGTGGAGCCAACGTCGTAGTCAAAGTACTGCGTCCCGACATGGCCGAAGTGATCGGGCGGGATCTCGAGGTCCTGCATGCGCTCGCGGCGCTTGCCGAACGCTACTGGGCGGAGGGACGGCGCCTGCGGCCCGTGGAAGTGGTACGCGAATACCAGAAGACCATCCTCGATGAGCTCGATCTGATGCGTGAGGCCGCAAACGCCGCGCAACTGCGCCGCAATTTTTCCGGCTCCAACCTGCTCTACGTACCGGACGTGTACTGGGATTACTGCCGTGGCAACGTCATCGTGATGGAGCGCATCTACGGCGTGCCGATCAGCGACGTGACGCGGCTGCGCAGTCTCAAGACCAACATCGCGCGCCTTGCGGAGAACGGCGTCGAGATTTTTTTCACGCAGGTCTTCCGCCACAACTTCTTTCACGCCGACATGCATCCGGGGAATATCTTCGTGATCGCCGACGACCCGGAGCATCCGCGCTACGCGGCGGTCGACTTCGGGATTGTGGGTACACTCAGCCCGCGCGATCAGTACTACCTCGCGGAGAATTTCCTCGCCTTCTTCGATCGCGACTATCACCGCGTCGCGAAGCTGCATGTCGACTCTGGCTGGGTTCCGGCAAGTACGCGGGTCGATGAGCTGGAATCCGCGGTGCGTACCGTGTGCGAGCCGATCTTCAACAAGCCGCTCAAGGACATCTCTTTCGGACAGGTGCTGCTGCGCCTGTTCGAGACCGCGCGCCGCTTCAACATGCAGATCCAGCCGCAACTAGTGCTGCTGCAGAAGACGCTCCTCAACATCGAGGGCCTGGGCCGGCAGCTCTACCCCGAGCTCGACCTGTGGAAGACCGCCCACCCGATCCTGCGCGAGTGGATGCGCGAACGGGTCAGCGGTCGCGCCATCATGGAACGCCTGCGAACGCAGCTTCCGGACCTCGCCGAGGCCGCCAAGACGCTGCCGCAGATCGTGCAGGGGATGATTCAGCAGGCGGCCGATGGACGCCTGAGACTCCGAGTCGAAACGCCGGGGCTGGAAGAGCTCAAGCGCACGGTGCGCGAGACCAATGCGCGCCGTGATGCGATCACCGTTGCCGGCGTGCTGCTTCTCGGCGGCATCGTGTGGCTCGCTGTGGGGCACAACCCGAGCTGGCCCGGCTGGGCCTTGTCGGTGACCGCTGTGCTCTGGCTCTTGAACATCTGGCGACGCGAATAACAAGCAACCCCGGGGAGTCACTCATGGAAACACCAACCGCCGATGCCATCGCTTCGGCGTCCGATCCGCGTCCGCAGAGCAGCACGACGGTCGAGCAGTTCCGATTCACCGGCACGGGCGGGGAGTATTTCCGCATCTGGATCGTGAACCTGCTGCTCAGCGTGATCACGCTCGGAATCTATTCGGCGTGGGCCAAGGTGCGCCGCATGCGCTATTTCTACGGCAACACGCACCTCGCCGGCGACGTCTTCGAGTATCACGGCCAGCCGCGCCAGATTCTGAAGGGGCGCCTGATCGCGTTCGGCATGTTCATGGTCTATTTCATCGTGTCGGCACTGTCGGAATTGGCCAGTGTGTTGCTGGCGCTCATCTTCTTTTTCTTCGTGCCCTGGTTTGCGGTCAAGGCGCTCACTTTCCGCGCACGGATGAGCTCGTACCGGAACATCCGCTTCGGTTTCGAGCAGGACCACCACGGCGCCGCCAAGGTATTCATCGGCTTCACCCTGCTGATAGGTATCACGCTCGGCTTCTTCTATCCGTACTTTGCCTACGCGCGTTACCAGTTCGCCATCAACAATACGAGCTACGGCAAGACGCGCCTGAACCTGTTGGCCGGGCCCGGTGTGTTCTACTGGATCTACTCCCGGGCGGCGTTGCTCTACATCGCGGCGATCGCCGTGGGCATCTTCGCGTTTCGCGCCTGGAGTGGCTTCGGCATCGATGTGCTCAACGACCCAAAAAAATTCGGCGCTGTGGCGCCCATGCTGGTAATCGTGTTTCTGCCGCTGCTGCTCCTGGTCGGAGCCTTCCTCAACAAGTGCCTGCAGAACGCCACGCTCGGCAACGTGACGATTCATCAGCACCGGCTGCTGAGCGGCATGCAGACGGGTCAGCTGTTCTGGCTGTACCTGAGCAATACGGTGCTGATCGTCCTGACCCTGGGCATCTTCATTCCGTGGGCGCACGTGCGCATGGCGCAGTATCGCTTCGAGCGGCTCGCGCTCGAAGCGCATGGCAGTCTCGACGAGTTCATCGCCGGTGAATCGTCGGCCGCGGGCGCAGCGGGCGAGGAAATCAGCGACATGTTCGACGTCGACCTGGGGTTATGACCGGGATCCAGGCTCAATTCTTCGATGGTCGAAGCTCGGTCCGTCACCCCGTCGAGCTCGAGATCGATGCGGCGGGCGTGGTACGGCTGACCGGGCTTGGCGAGACGCGCGAATACCCGCTCAACGAAACCAGGATCTCCGAGCGCATCGGTCACACGCCGCGCACACTGCGCTTTCCGGACGGCTCCGCGTGCCAGGTCCTGGACAACGACGCGATCGACGCCGCTCTCGAGGCGCTCGACAGCACCAGCGCCCAGCACGATGTGCATCGCCTGGAAAGCCAGTGGACCTACGCGGTCCTGGCGCTGATCGCCCTCATCGCCATCGTGTGGGCTGCAATCCAGTACGGCATACCCGCGGCAGCCCGGCATGTCGCCGCGGTTTTTCCGCCGCGCGCAGATGCCCTGATCGGCGCACAGGCACTCGAGCTTCTGGATCATGGCTATTTCTCGCCGTCGAAGCTGCCGCCTGAACGACAACAGCAATTGCGGGATGAGTTCGCAGCGATGACGCGCGATCTCGATGACACGCACGAGTATCGCCTCGAGTTCCGGCATGGCGGCGAGCTGGGCGCGAACGCGTTCGCGCTGCCATCCGGGATCGTAGTGATGACCGACGAGCTGGTCGAGCTGGCGCAGGCCGACCAGGAGTTGCAGACGGTGCTCGCTCACGAGATCGGACACGTGGTCCACCGGCACAGCCTGCGCATGCTGCTGCAGAGCTCTGCGACCTCGCTCCTGATGATCGGCCTGACCGGGGATGTCAGCTCCGCTTCGGTGCTGGTCGCAGGCGTGCCGACGGCACTCGTGCAGGCCAAGCATTCACGACAGTTCGAAGCCGAGGCAGACGCTTACGCTTATGCGTGGATGGACCGCAACGGCATCTCGCACCAGTACTTCCGCGACATGCTGGCGCGCCTGGAAAAGAAATACGGCGGCGGCGATGCGGGCGCCATGAGCTGGCTGTCATCGCATCCGAAGACTGCGGAGCGCATCCGCGACTAGGAACCGCGCCTACGGCTGCAGGCGCGTGAGTGGAATCTGCTCTTTGAGCTCGATCCAGGTGGCGAGCGCACGCGCGCAGGGCTCGCCATCGTCGTCGTAGACAGCAGTCGCGACCTGGTGCTTGCGGCCTTCAGTGCCGAGCCGCCAGCCGAGCACGACACACGACTCGGACGCGTGCACGCGTCGATCGACCCTGGCCGCGATTTCACCCAGCACCATCACCCGATAGTCATCACGCGCCGCGAAATACCCGGGACAATCGAGCGCCGCCCACATGAATTCGGAGCACACCTTCCCGTCCGCAGCACAGAGGGATTCGTCCGGCATCCACGGCGCGGCAACGATGCCGCTGTCGCCCCAGGCACCCGGGAAAATGCGCAAGCCATCGCCGCGCGTGCGTTGTGGTCCGCACACGAAGCAGGTGGGGAAGGCGTGCTGCTTGAAGCCGGGGTAGGAACGCGACGCATTGAGCGCCGCAACGTACGACGGCGGTGCGGGAACGTCGAGCTGCAGGTTGAAGGGCTCCGCTTCGGCGATCAGCTCACCGTCGCGCTTGACGTCGAGCTTGCCGTCTTCATGGCGATGGACCACCAGCGGCGCGTTCAGCGGCGGCGGTTTTCGCAACCTCACGCGCAGGGGCACGTTGGACTGGCCGGCGATCATGCCGCAGACGTAGCCGCCGTTGCCCGAATCGGGCGGCCCGCAGAAGCGCGCGCCGATGGTGATGATTTCCACTCGCAGCGCTCAGGGAGTGACCGAGCTGCGCTCGCAGCCGCAGCGCCAGCAGCTCGTGAACTGGGCCTCGAGCGGCTCATGACAAGTCGGGCACTGCCACGCGCTGCCGGAGCGATGCACACCCGCGAGCTCGGCCGCCACGACCTGTTCGGCATGAGTGTGTTCGGATTCGTCCACGGCCCACAATTGCGGCCAGCCTTCGACCATCGGGATCTCGCCGATGGCGCTCGCGAGGTGATAGTTGCGCAGCTGGCAGCGGATGCCGACGTTCTCGAGCAGGTTGCGCATGTGAGCAACCTGTACGACCGATTCTGCGCTGTAGACGAGCTTCATGATTGTGCGTGGCCGGGACGCTCCGTGCTGCGAACCTAGCGCCGCATGCAGCAGGGGTCAACCGCGCGGCTCATTGCCAATCCACGGCGTCGAACTCGAGGGTCTCGCCTTCGCGTCGCCAGATGACGCGCTCCGGCTTGAGCGTGAGAAACCACGTTGTCTGCCGGAGGGGGCGCGAGGGCTTGAAGGCATCCGCACGCAGCACTGCAACCGCCGCACCGTGCTCTGGATCACGCACCGAGGCGTAGCGAATCGCGCCCGCTTCGGCTTCCCGCGCGATCGCTGCGAACTGCTGCGTCGGGCCGTAGTCGGTGCGATGACCCCAGCGCGACTGATCGCGCGTGAACGGGGCCCGCGTGAGATCGACGGCGCGCGTATCGATGCTCGCCTGGAGCACGGTTTGCGGCGAAGGACCGAGCGTCGTCAGACCCGCGGAATCCATCAGGAATCGCCACCGCCAGTAGCCTAGCTCGGCGCAGGCGCTGCGCACGGCTTCCGCGCCGTACCAGACACCCGGTTCTGTCGGAGAGCGAAAGCGCGAGCCGAAGGGCGACGGATATCGAAACGGCGTTGCCAGCAGGTAGTGGAGGCGTGCGGCCTCGGGGGGCACTGGCGGCTTGCTGGCCTCCAGGATGAACTCCAGCATGTCCTGTTCCGCGGCAGTCGCCACCAGCCGCGTCGTGGAAGCGACGTGTTGCGATTCGACCGCGCGCCACAATCGGCGCCGCAGCCGAACCAGCTCAGACGCGACCGCGGGAAGCGTCCAGGTAGTGGACGGCACGCACCAGTCCCTCGGCGCTGCGAATCAGGTCGACCGGCTTTTCGCCTAGCGCCCGGTTGGCGCTCTTGAGCCAGGCGCGCGCGGCGACATCATTGGATCCGACCAGCGAATCGAGCGAACGGAACAAGCGTACGAACAGCGCCGCGAGTTCCCACTCCTTCTTGCCGGCATCCAGTGCATAGACACCGCTCGACATGCGCGACACCGTCGCCGGACTCACGCCCAGGATCTCGGCCACTCGCGCCTGGTTCAGTTCCAGGAGCGTCGCCGCCCGCAACACCGCGCCGGTCAGGACCCGTTGCGGCGCGCTCTCAGGCTCGATCGCTGCCCTTGTCATATTCTTTCAATAGCAACATTTACGATGTAGGCATTCTACAGAAATGGAGCGTCGGCCGCAAACCGCTGCCACGCCGGGCCCTCAGCGCCTTCCGTCAGGAGCGCAGGGATTGCAGCAGGGTGCGGGGGTCGCCGTCCTGCTCGAGCAGCTCCACGAGCGCGGAGCCCACCACCACGCCATCCACGTGCCCACGCAGGGGGCGTACCTGCTCCGGGCCGCGAATACCGAATCCGGCGCAGACCGGAAGCTCGGAAGCGGCGCGCGCGCGGTCGAGGTACTCAATGACACCCTGCGGGACCGCCACGGTCTTCCCGGTCGTGCCGGTCATGGTGACGGCATAGACGAACCCCTGGCTGGCCCGACACAGAACCTTGAGCCTCTCCGGTGGCGTCACCGGAGTCACCATCTGCACCAGGGCGATCCGATGCTCGTTGAGTGCCCGCTTGAGATCCTCGCTTTCTTCGTGAGGCAGATCGGGAACGATCAGACCGGCGACTCCGGACTGGGCTGCCGCAGCAGACAGACGCTGCAATCCGAAGGCGAGCAGCGGATTCAGGTAGCTCATCAGCAGGAGCGGCGCCGCCGGTCGTGGCTCGAGAGCTGCCAGTTCCTCGAGTATCCACGCCAACGTCACGCCAGCCTGCAGTGCCTGGTGACTCGCCCGCTGAATTGTCATCCCATCGGCCATCGGATCGGTGAACGGAACGCCGATTTCGACTACGTCCGCTGCCGATGCAATCGCAAGGAGGTGCTCGCGAAAGCGCTGGCGCGCCGGGAATCCCGCGGTGAGATAGCCGACCAGGGCGACTCGATGGTGCGCGGCCGCCCTGCGGATCGCGCCGGCGATCGACTCTCCTGCAACGCTCACGCGTTGGTTTCCTTCAGGAGCATCCGCCGTAACGTCGACATGTCCTTGTCGCCGCGGCCGGAGAGACAGATCAGAACACGCTTACCCGTGTTGGCTGCAGACCAGCGCTGCGCGCCTACGAATGCGTGGGCGCTCTCCAGCGCGACGATGATCCCTTCACTCGAGCAGCACTCCGCGAGCGCAGCAAGCGCTTCTTCATCCGTTGCGTGCTCGTAGCGCACGCGGCCCAGTTCCTTGAGGAGACTGTGTTCCGGTCCGACGCCCGGATAGTCGAGACCCGCGGATACGGAGTGCGTTTCCTGGATCTGCCCGTGCTGGTCCTGCAGCAGAAACGAATAGCTGCCCTGCAGGACGCCTGGGCGGCCGAACGAGAGCGTCGCCGAATTTTCTCCGAGCCCCTTGCCCTTTCCACCCGCCTCCACACCGACCAGCTGCACCGCGGAGTCGCCGAGGAACGGATGGAACATCCCAATCGAGTTGGAGCCGCCGCCGACGCAGGCAAACACGGCGTCGGGCAATGCCCCCGCCTGTTGCAGCATTTGGGCACGCGCTTCGCGACCGATCACGGTTTGCAACTCGCGCACCAGCAAGGGATACGGGTGCGGGCCGACGGCCGAGCCGATCAGGTAATAGGTATTCTGCGGATCGGAGACCCAATCGCGCAGCGCCTCGTCAATCGCCGCCCGTAACGTCTGATCCCCGCTCGTCACCGGTACCACTGTCGCACCGAGGAGCTTCATGCGCCCGACGTTCGGCGCCTGGCGTTCCATGTCGATCGCGCCCATGTACACCGTGCAGGGAAGGCCGAGGCGCGCGCACGCCGCGGCGCTCGCGACTCCGTGCTGACCCGCGCCGGTTTCAGCGACGATGCGCTTGGCGCCCAAGCGGCGCGCGAGCAGGGCTTGCCCGATCGCGTTGTTGATCTTGTGGGCGCCGGTATGAGCAAGATCCTCGCGTTTCAGCCAGACCTTCGCGCCCCACCGCCGCCCAAGTTCGCGGGCCTCGGTCAGCGCGGTCGGGCGGCCAGCCCAGGTGCGCAACTCTTCGAGATACTCGTGCTGAAAATCGCTGGCGTGCAGATGGCGGCGAATGCCTGCTTCCAGCCTTTCGAGCGAGGGCATGAGAGTTTCGGGCACATAACGGCCGCCGAAGGCGCCGAACCGGCCGCGCGCGTCCGGAAACGCACCGTCCACCAGGCGCTTCAACGTGGCCGTGGCCGGCCGGTCATCCTCCGCTGCGACTTTCACGCTGCCCTCCTCGAAGATCTGCGTGCCTCACGCTGCGCACGGCGGTGACGAATTCCGCCATGCGGCGCGCATCCTTCACCCCGCGCGTGCTCTCGACGCCGGTACTCACATCGACACCGAACGGCTGCACGAAACGGACAGCTTCGACGACATTTCCCGCGTGCAGGCCCCCGGCCAAAATGAGCTCAGTGCGCTTCGCGAGCAGAGCAGCGCGTTGCCAGTTGGTGCCAATGCCGCGCCCGCTCACCGGACCTTCGAACAGCATGCGCGGCGGAAGCTGAGCGGGATCGGGCTCGTCGGAGCGCAGCACCGGGAGCACCGCCAGGTCTGCGGGCAAGTCGAGCGTCGCCAGGTCGTCGATGTCGGTCTGCAGGTAGTCCGGTTCGAGATAGCGGACGATCTCATCGATCAGCCGCTGCTGCGGATGGCAGGTGACCGCAATGCGCAGCAGATCGCGCGGTGCCTGTGCGCTCAGCTCAGCCGCGCGCTGTGGAGTCACGCGCCGCGTGCTGGGCGCGAACACGAATCCGATTGCGTCCACGCCGCATTCGATGGCCGCGACCACCGCGGATTCACTGGTCATGCCACAGATCTTGATGAACATCGGCACCGCCGCTAGCGACTCGCCAGCGCCGCGCGTCCGCCTTCGAGCATTTCGCGCAGCAGTGCCTGTGGTTCGTCGTCGGCCATCAACGCGCTGCCGACGAGAATGAGCTGGTAGCCTGCACGCGCCAGCTGCGCTGCGTCCTCCGCGGTGCTGACGCCGCTCTCCGCAACATGGGGAACGCCGGGAGGCAGCTTCGGGGCCAACGCTTCGAGGCGTCCCGGAACGACCTGCAGCGTATCGAGATCGCGCGCATTGGCGCCGACCAGCAGGCGTTCGTGATGGCCCGCCCGCTCGGTCACGATCTGTCGCGCGCAGGCGAGGTCTTCCTCGTCAAACGCCTCGAGCAACACGAACATGCGCAGCATCGCAGCGCAGTCGAGCAACGCGACAATACGGCCGTGATCCAGCATGCGCAGGATGACGAGCACGCCGCCTGCGCCCACGGCGCGCGCTTCCATCACCTGGTACGGATCGATGATGAAATCCTTGCGCAGAGTCGGCACGCCACGTGGCGTTAGGGTCTCTGAAGCCCGGGCGAGGTGAGCCATCGAACCATCGAAGTGGTAGGGCTCCGTCAGCACGGAAACCGCAGTGGCGCCACCGTCGGCGTACGCCCCGACGCGTGCGCACACGTCCTCGCTTGCTGTCCGCAATACGCCTGCCGCCGGCGAGCGCAGCTTCAACTCCGCCATCACGTCGAACCCCGCCTCGCTCAGGTTGAGGGGCGGAGCCGGCGGCGCCTCCGAAGCCCGCTGCCACAGCACATCCTGCGATTCGAGACTGCGAGCCTTGGCGACCCGCTCCAGACTCGAACGCGCGATTTCCTGGAGAAAACTGCTCATGACCGCCCCCCGAATCCCGCCAGCCGCGCGAGCAGCTCGCGCGCACGTCCCGAATCGATGGCCTCAGCCGCCACTGCTACTCCCCGCCGCGGGTCGGTTTCCCGTCCCACGAGCTCCAGAACGAGCGCCGTGCCGAGCAGCAGCGAGTCGCGGTGCGCACCGCGGTCCTCACCCTCGAAGACGGCGCGCAAGGCAGTCGCATTATGCTGCGCGTCGCCACCCGCAAGCTCGCCGGCAGCGCAGCTCTTCACGCCGAACGCCGCCGCATCCCGCATGGTATGCGTGACCCGCCCAGGGCGGACATCGAACAAGCTGAACGGCCCGACCGGGGTGGGTTCGTCCCAGCCCGGCTCCCCGTGCACCACGAAGGCCCGCTCGATGTTCATACGGGCGAGCGTGTGCGCCAGCAGCTCAGCGGCGGCCGGGTCGAACGCGCCGATGAGGTGAAAAGCGGGCTCGGCGGGATTTGCGAGCGGACCCAGCATGTTGAATACGGTGCGCACGCCGAGCGCGTTGCGGATGGGTGCCAGCGCCTTGAGCGCCGGGTGGTAGTGCGGCGCGAACAGGAAAGTGAAGCCCGTGGCATCGAGGCATGCGCCCGCATCGGCCTCATCGAGCGGAATCCTGAGCCCGAGCGCCTGCAGAAGATCGGCGCTTCCGCAGCGGCTCGAGATCGCCCGGTTGCCATGCTTCACGACCCGCAATCCGCACGCGGCCGCCAGCAGTGCCGTCCCGGTCGAAAGATTGAGGCTGCCGGAGCCGTCGCCGCCCGTGCCAACCACATCCACCAATGGCGCGCCCGCGGACAGTTGCGGGCGGCGCGCAAGGCGGCGCATGGCACCGGCAAGTCCCCGGACTTCATCGGCGGTGACGCCTTTGCTGCGCAGTGCGGCGAGCAATGCGCCCGCAAGTGCGGGCGCGAGCTCGGGATCGGTCAACGCTACGAGCAGCTCACCCGCCTGCGACTCGCTGAGGTCGCGCCGCTGCAACAGTTGCTCGAGCGTGTTACGCAGCGCCAGTGACATGCTTCCTCTCCGAGCCAGCACCCAGGTCCAGGAAATTCGCCATCAGTGCCGGCCCCGCCGGTGTCAGGATGCTCTCCGGGTGAAACTGCACGCCCTCGATCGGGAGCGAGCGATGACGCACTCCCATGATCTCCCCTTCAGGCGTGCGCGCTGTCACTTCTAGCTGCGCGGGCAGCGACTCGGGTTGCGCAATCAGGGAGTGATACCGCCCGGCCTCGAACGGCTGCGCGAGGCCCGCGTAAATCGTGCGCCCGTCGTGCATCACCGGGGAAGTCTTGCCATGCATGAGGCGCCCGGCGCGAACCACACGGCCGCCAAACACCCTGACCAACGATTGATGGCCGAGGCAGACCCCGAGGATCGGAACGCGCTCCGCAAACGCCTCGATCATGCGCATCGAGATGCCCGCGTCGTCCGGCGTCCCGGGCCCCGGCGAGATCGCGAGATGTGTCGGTTCGAGGGCGCGCGCCGCTTCGATGCTGATCGCATCGTTGCGAAACACGCGCACGTCTGCGCCCAGGATGAGGAACGCCTGCACCAGGTTGTAAGTGAAGGAGTCATAGTTATCGATCAGCAGCAGGCGCGCGCTCACAGGCCCTCCTTCGCGAGCTCCAGCGCCCGCCTCAGTGCCGCGCCCTTCGCGAGAACCTCGGCGTACTCCGCCGGCGGAGAGCTGTCGGCCACGATGCCCGCGCCCGCCTGGTAGCTGTATTCATCGCCGTTAAAGACCAGAGTGCGGATCGTGATCGCGTGGTCCATGTCGCCATGCGCACCAAAATAGCCGACGGTGCCACCGTACAGCCCGCGGCGCACCGGCTCGAGCTCGTCGATGATCTGCATTGCGCGCACTTTCGGAGCGCCGACCAGGGTCCCGGCAGGAAACGTCGCCGCGAACAATTCGAAGGCGTCGTGGCTCGGCGCGAGCACGCCGTTGACACCGCTTACGATGTGCATGACGTGGCTGTAGCGTTCGATGGCACGGTAGGGCTCGACGCGCACGCTCCCGGCTTGCGCGACGCGCCCCAGATCGTTGCGCGCCAGATCCACCAGCATCACGTGCTCGGCGTTCTCCTTGGGATCCGCTTTGAGTTCCGCTTCCTGGCGCCCGTCGTCCTCAGGGTTCGTGCCCCGAGGACGCGTCCCGGCGATCGGTCGCAGGGATGCCGAGCGACCGTTCAGGCGCACCAGCGCTTCTGGTGACGACCCGACGACAGCGAGCGAGCCAAGCTCGCAGAAATACATGTAGGGCGAAGGATTGATCAGCCTGAGCGCCCGATAGACTTCGAACGGCGTGAGCGAGTGCCGGCCGGAAAAGCGGATCGACAGCACCAGCTGATAGACATCGCCTGCCGCAATGTACTCCTGCGTTCGGCGCACACCTTGCAGGAACTCGGCCTCAGTGAAGCTCGCGGCCGACCGGGAGAAATCCGCCGCGCCATTGTGCGGAGGAATTGCACCGCGCAGCGCCCGGATGACTTCGCGCCGCAGGCTCTGGCGCTCAGCTTCGGGTCCGTCGTGCAGGAGCGCGACGCCGCGCGTGAGGTGATCGAAGATCAGGAGCGAGCGCGGTGCGATGAAGTGTGCATCGGGCGCCGAATCGAGGCGTCGCGCACGCTGCGGCAATTGCTCGAAGTAGCGGACGATGTCGTAGGCCGCGTAACCGACGAGGCCGCCCGCGAGTGGCACCTGTGTGAACTCGGGTTTGGGCACCGGAGCGCGCGCCAGTGCCGCACGCAGCACGTTGAGCAACTCATCCCGGTTGGTCGGCCGGCCCGCAACCTGGCCGTCGATGAGCAGGCTCCCGGCTTCGAGGCGCACCTCGAGGCAATCGCCGAAGCCGATGAACGAATAGCGCGCCAGCCGCTCCCCGCCCTCCACACTCTCGAGCAGAAAGCGCGGGCGGAATGGCCGCAACTTGAGATAAGCCGAAACCGGCGTATCCAGGTCCGCTGCGATGTCGAAAGGCCGCTGCATGTGCTCCTCTTACCGACCGCCACCGGGGAGCAGGCAACAAAAAACCCATCCCCGGTTTAGGTTCGGAGATGGGTCCTTGTAAAAGCGTTCTTTTGTACGCGCAGGCGCCCACTCCGTCAGGAGTGACGCCACCACCAGCGCTTTGCTGCGGTCGTGTGATTTGCGCGTTTCGTCATGGGCCTGAGTATCGCCGCCCCTCGCGAGCAGCGTCAAGCCACGCGCCGGAACAGCTGTTGTCCGGCCCGAAGGGCTCCGTTATAAGCCTGACACTGTCCCGCAAGCTCCCGCCGGAGGCATCGTGTCCAGGGTACTCGTTGAATTCTTCGGAATCGTGATAACCCCCTGGAAGCTGGTCGGCTACCTGGGGGTGGCGCTGTTCGCGGGGCGCTGGTTCGTCCAGCTGCTGGCGTCGCGCCGCCGCGGCAAGCCGGTCCTGCCGCGGCTCTTCTGGTACATGAGCGTTTCCGGGAGCCTGTTGCTGCTCGCCTATTTCGTGTTCGGCAAGAACGACTCCGTGGGAGTTCTCTCCAACCTGTTCCCACTCTTCATTGCGGCTTACAACCTATGGCTGGATATGAAGCACCGCGCCACGCTTCAGACCTGAAGCGATTGATTGCGCCTACTGCCTGCGTCCAACGCAGGCAGAGGTAAGCCGTCTCCGTGACCGACGATGCCGCACAGGAACAAGCGCTGGTCCGCCGCATGCTGGCCGGCGAGGAGCGCGCGTTCACTGCGTTCTTCGATGGCTATTTTTCCCGCCTGTACCGCTTCGCACTGCCGCGCCTGAACACCGATGCGCAGGCCGCGCGTGAAGTCGTGCAGGCGACCCTCACCAAGGCAATGCGACGGATGGCGGACTACCGTGGCGAAGCGGCCCTGTTCACCTGGCTGTGCCAGATTTGCCGCCGGGAAGTCGTCGACTACCTGCGCGCTCATAAGCGCTATACCGAACGCGTGGTGTTGATCGAAGACAGCGAGGAACTGCGCGCCGCGATCGATTCCATAGAGGCCCCGGAGGAGTTCGATGTCGCGCGCAACTACGGGCGCGAGGAGCTGGGGCGCATGGTGCGTACGGTCCTCGATCGTCTTCCAGCTCGCTACGGCGACGCGCTGGAATGGAAATATGTCGAAGGCAGATCGGTGGAAGAAATCGGGGAGCTGCTCGGCATCGGCCACACGGCAGCCCAGTCCTTGCTGGCACGAGCGCGTGATGCGTTTCGCCAGGCGCTCGAGACTGTATTTGGTGCTGCGGCGCGCGACATTCGCGAAGCCTGAATCCAGGAATGCAAATGAGTAATGCGGTTGAAATGAATTCGGACCACGGCGACGTCGATCGCCTGTTGCGCACGGCCGGGCCGCGCCCGCGGCCGCCCGCAGAGATGGAGGACGAGGTACGCGCGGCGATTCACGCTGAATGGCTGAGAGTTGTCGCGGCGCGGCGGCGGCGGCGATTCAGGCAGGTCGCGATCGCAGCAGGTCTTGGCGCGGTGGCGCTCGCCGTATGGCTCCTCAACCAGGCACCGCCGCAAACGGTGGTCGTCGCGAGCATTGAACGCACAATTGGCGGCGGGACCGTGCACACCGCGCAGTCGAAGGTTGCACCGTTCACGGTTCAGCAGGAACTCCACGCGGGGGACATTCTTTCGACCGGTGCCGCAGGCAGCGTTTCCATCCGCATGCAAGATGTTTCGGTCCGCCTCGATCGCGACAGCTCCGTGCAACTGACCAGCGTGGAGGAGCTCAGGATCACGAGCGGCGCGCTGTATGTCGATTCGGGGCTCGGCCAGGACGTGCCAAGCCTGTTGCTGGTCCGAACGCCGGCCGGAGTCGTCGAGCATCTAGGCACCCAGTACGAGGTGCGTCTGCTCGATTCGGGTACGCGCATCCGCGTGCGCGAGGGTCGCATCCAGTTTTCCGCGCCGCGCGGCGGTCGCATCGTCGGTGAAGCCGGAACGCAGCTGACGATCCTCGCTGACGGGGAAGTGCACAGTGAGTCGGTGGCGCGCAGCGGCGATGACTGGGCCTGGGTGGGCCGCGTAGTACCCTCGTTTGCGATCGACAATCGGCCGTTACCGGAATTTCTGCGCTGGGCCGGCCATGAACTCGGCCAGGAGGTCGTCTTTGCGACGCCCGCCAGCCAGGCCGAGGCCGCCAGCATCCGCTTGCGCGGCTCGATCGAAGGCCTGACACCGGATGCCGCGCTCGCCGCCGTCCTGTCGACGACACGGCTGAGCAGCACACAAAAGAACGGCCAGATCGTCATCGAACTCCCGACGACCTGAAAGCCTGCGCAGCCGGGCCTGCATACCGGCTCGATTGCCGATGGCGTTATGATCGTGGCCGCGAGGCGCCAGTGCGCGCACAAACCCGCCACGATGCACATACCTGTACACCCTTCGCGGCGGCGCCCTGCATGCACCCACGGCGGAATTCTGCTCGCAATGGTCTTGGCATGCGCCGCAGCCGACGCCGCCGAGGCCGCTCACTATGCGGGCAGGCCGCTCAGCGACGTGATCGAGGAAATGCGGCGCGATGGCCTGCGGCTGGTCTACAACACGCAGCTGGTTCCACCTTCCCTGCGGGTGACTCGCGAGCCGCACGCTGGTGAACCCATCAAGATGCTCGAGGAGATGCTCGAGCCGCTCGGTCTTGGCGTGTCACGCGTCGGCGATAATGTGTACGCCCTGGTCGCGCTGACGAAGTCCGACAGCCCGCAGCCCGCTCCTGCCTCCGACGCCAGACCGCCCGAAGAGCTGCTGCAGGAAGTCGTGGTCACGACGAGTCGCTACGGTCTCGCCAACGAAGTGCTCGCCTCACAGACATTTCTGACGCAGGCCGAGCTCGAGAGCCTGCCGAAGCTCGCAGATGAGTCGCTGCGCGCCGTGCAACGCCTGCCGGGCGCCGCGAGCAACGGCGTGTCGGGGCTGGCGCACATACGTGGCGGTGAGGAGAACGAGACCCAGATCCTCCTCAACGGGCTCGCGCTCTCCGAGCCGTTTCATCTCAAGGATTTTCTCTCTCCCGTGAGCATTCTCGATTCACGGATGATCGACGGCATCGATGTGTCGCTCGGCGGCTTCACCGTCGACCAGGGCGATCGCATGAGCGCGGTGGTGGATGCACGCACCGTGACGGCGCCGCAGGACCTGTACTTCGAGCTCGGCATGAGTGTTTTTCACAGCGGCGCCCTGGTCGCGGGCAAGAGCGCCGACGAGGATTTCAAGTGGCTGGTGTCGGTGAGGCGCAGCAACCTCGACGAGATCGCGGACGTGGTCGGCAAAGACATCGGCGAACCGAACTACAACGATGCCTTTGGCCGGGTGGAGTTCGCGCTTGCCGATGACACGTCACTCATCTTCAATGTGCTCGCGTCCATCGATCGGGTCACAGCTCTCGCCAGCTCCACCGACGAGGAAGCGCGGGTCGTCTATCGCAACAACTACTTCTGGACGGAGCTCGATCACGACTGGTCCGCGGCGGCACACAGCCGCCTCATTGCTTCATTCACCGACGTCGACAACGACCGCGACGGCACGGTCGACGATCCCGCCGGCGAGTTCGGGGTGGTGCACGATTCACGCGCCTACGAAATCCTCGGACTGCGGCTCGAGAACGATTACCTCGTGCGCCACTTCGTGAATCGCTGGGGACTGGAGGTGCGGCAGCTCCATTCCGACTATGCCTACAGCAGCGAAGTGACGTATGCGCCCGACTTCCCCTTGCCGGGTGACGCCGGCAGCCAGACCACCCGCAACCTCGACCCTTCACCCAGCGGCCACGCTTTGGCCGCTTTTGCCAGCAGCCGCTTCAAACCGATGGCGCGCCTGACCGCGGAGGTGGGCCTGCGCTGGGACAAGCAGACCTACGGCAATCTCGAAGCCGATACCCAGCTCAGTCCTCGCGTGAACGTGCTATTCGATCTACGCGAGGGCACGCGGCTACGCGCGACCTGGGGCGCTTTTTTCCAGCCGCAGGCGATTGATGAACTGCAGGTGCAGGACGGCGTCGACCGTTTCTTCAGTGCACAGCGCTCCGATCAGACGATCGTCAGCCTCGAGCAGGACCTGGCGCACGAGATCCAGTTGCGCGTGGAGGCCTATCGAAAACACTACTCCCACCTGATGGTGCGGTATGAGAATGAATTCGACCAGTTGCGGCTCCTGCCGGAACTGCAACCGGATCGCATCAGCGTCGCGCCCTCGTCCGCGCGAGCAACCGGTGTCGAGATCCTGCTTTCGCGGCGCACTGCCGGCCCCTGGAGCTGGTGGGCAAGCTACGCCTGGTCGCGCGCCACTGACCGGATCGACGGGTCGGATGTGCCCCGTAGTTGGGACCAGCGCAGTACCGTGCAGGCTGGCATCCATTGGTCTAACGAGTTGTGGGACGTCACGTTCGCGGGCACCTACCACAGCTCCTGGCCGACGACGACGCTGAGTGTAGTTTCGAGCAGCGACGCCAGTGGTAATCCGGTCGAGTCAGTGCAGGTGGGAGAACGCAACGCAGCCCGCATCGGGGACTTTCGCTCGCTCGACCTGCGTGTCAGCCGCCGTTTCCCGCTCAGTCGCGGGGAGATCGACACCTTCATCGAGGTGACGAACGCGCTCGGCGATCACAATCCGTGCTGCGTGCAGTACAACGTCACCGAGGCGCCCAGCGGCGTCATCGACCTCGGAACGGCGGTGCGCAACTGGCCCGAATTGGTTCCTTCAGCCGGAGTGCTGTGGAAATTCTAGGCTGGGCGATCCCTGGCCCGGGGCTCAGCGCGGGGGTCATTTCGGGTCGAGCGTATGCTGCATGAGATTCATGACGGTGCGTGCGTCGTCGCCTGGCACCGCCTCGAGCCCGTGGATGGCTCCTTCCAGGTTGCCGCGCGGATGGTTCTGATTGAGCTTGAACTTGAGCTGCACCTCATCGACCGCCAGCTCGAAACCGACGATGCCGCGCAGCATGGTGAGAATTTTGGGGTCGGCTCCGGACACCGACCACGCATCCGGTCCACTCTCGTACTTGTCCGCGAGTGCCGTAACGATTCGCTCGAGCGCCGCGGGATCCTCGAGCAGGCGAATCTTTCCGTACAGGTGCGCCGCCGCGTAGTTCCAGGTCGGCACATGCTGGCGCGCTTCGTGGTACCAGCGCGGCGAAATGTACGTGTGTGGCCCGTGAAAGATGAAAAGAACGCGTTGACCCTCGATCGCGCACCACTGCGGGTTGGGGCGCGCCCAATGCCCGGTCACTGTGACGCGCCTGTCCTCGCGTCGATACAGCACCGGCAGATGTGACGCGAACGGTGCCCCGTCCACCGCAGATACGAGGGTTCCGAAGGCGTCGTGAAGAGCTAGCCAGTCGAGGCGTGCAAGGTCCGCCTCTCTGAAGTGTTCCGGAACGTACATCCGCGCGGGTTCGCGCCTCTAGGAAATCAGGCGCAGGTTGAATGGATAACGATAGCTCACGCCTTCGCTCGCCTTGACCGCGGCGACGATCATCAGGATGAGATCGACCACGACCAGTATCCCCAGCAACACGAAGCCGATCAGCACCAGGCACATCACGCCGGCAATCAGCCCCGCGACAAACACGGTGATCTGGAAGTTGAGCGCTTCCTTCGCCTGGTCGGCGGCGAACGTCATTTCGTCCTTGCGGATAAGCCACATTATCAATGGCGCAAGAACACCAAGAGCTATCGGAGCAGCAATCAGCGCACAGGCGATCAGCAGCGAGGCATTCGTTAGCAGTTCACCAAAAACCCGCCCCAGTACGACGAATGCAAGTACGAGAACGATACAAACCCCGAATGCGAAGGCCACCGGGCCGCTCACGTGAGATAGTACCGCCCAGTTACGTTCTTCTTTGCTTATTGTGGTCGGCGGGGGGGCGCTGGCGGTTTCGACCATGTAAACCTCCGGAGGGCTCGCTCCGGCCTCGAAGTCTACACGGCTCGACGGCCGTATCGCGGACGACAACGATGTCAAAATGCTTTTTGCTGCAGCGTTTGCTGCAGCTTCCCGCTCGAGCACCTGGACTACGCGGTTCCCGAACGGCGCGGCGTGTCAGTCGCAGATTCGGCATCCGGCGCAACGACACCGAGGCGTCGATGCATGATCGGGCTCGTGGTCGTGTACTGGAGGTGGACCTTCTTGCCGGGTTGCAGATGCGATTGAATCGCAAATGCGGCCAACGCGGTCTCGTGAAAGCCGCTGAGGATCAGTTTCTTCTTGCCTGGGTAGTCGTTGATGTCGCCGACCGCGAAGATTCCCGGGATGCTGGTCTGGAACTTCTCCGCGTCCACCTGTAGTGCGCGCCGGCTCAGGTCCAGGCCCCAATCGGCGATCGGGCCGAGCTTCGGGTGCAGGCCCCAGAATACGAGCAGCTGTGTTGCGCCGACCCGCCGTGTGACGCCATCCACCGTCCGCACTGAAACGCCGGCGAGCTCACCATTGCTCTCGAGAATCTGCTGCACCTGGCCTTCGAGATAGTCGAGCCGACCCGCGTCGCGCAGCTCGAACATGCGCGCCACGGATGCAGGCGCCGCGCGAAACTCCGGGCGCCGGTGCACCAGCACGACCGAGCGCGCGCGCTCCACCAGGTTGAGCGTCCAATCGAGGGCTGAATCGCCGCCGCCCAGGATCAGAAGGTCCGCATCCGTGAACGACGCCGGATCGCGCACCTTGTAATGAAGCGCACGTCCTTCGTGTCTTTCGGCGCCCTCGACCGAGAGACGTCGCGGCTGAAACGAGCCGACTCCGCCGGCGATCACGACCGCGCCGGCGCGAAAGTGCGTACCGCGGCTCGTCACGACGTGAAAGCGCCCGTCCTCGCGACCGTGCACTTCGGTCACTTCCTGGCCGAGGTGAAAGCCCGCGTCGAAGGGACGGATCTGCTCCAGCAAGCGCTCGATGAGCTCGCGGCCGGTGCACACGGGAAGTGCGGGAATGTCGTAGATCGGCTTGTCCGGATAGAGCTCGATGCACTGTCCGCCCGCCACCGGGAGCGAGTCCACGATGTGAGCTTTGAGGCCGAGCAAACCGAGCTCGAAGACCTGGAACAAGCCGACCGGCCCCGCACCCACGATGACGGCGTCGGTGTCGATGACCGGTCCATCGATCAGCGCCAGTTGCGACTCACGCGACAAGAGAATTTCTCCACGGCTTGCCTTTGCCCCGCCAGTGACGCTGCGCATGACGGAGCAATCCCTTCTGCTCGAGCCATCCATGATTGAACAGGCGCGAGAGGTACTTCGCGCCGCCGTCGCACAGCACCGTGACGATGCGGTGCCCCGGGCCGAGGCGCCGTGCGAGCCGGACCGCAGCCGCAACGTTGATACCACTGGTACTGCCGAGGAACAGGCCCTCCTCGTGGAGCAGCCGATACACGTAGCTCACGGTCTCACCATCATCGATGTGCAAGGCTTCGTCGATGGGCGCACCCGCCAGGTTCGCGGTCACACGTCCGATGCCAATGCCCTCGGTGATCGAACCCGTACCGGTCGCCTTGAGAACGCCATTGCGCACGAATTCGTACAGGCTGCTCCCGGGTGGATCGGCAAGAGCGATGAGCACGTCGCTCCGCTTGGACTTGAGAAAGCGCGACACGCCTCCGAGTGTGCCGCCGGTTCCGGAAGCGGCAACGAAGGCATCGATGCGACCTTCGATCTGCGTCCAGATCTCGGGGCCCGTGGTTTCGAAATGCGCCCGCGAATTGACCGTGTTGTCGAACTGGTTGGCCCAGATCGCGCCCTCGATCTCCTGTGCGGCGCGGGCGGCGACCCGCTGGTAATGATTCGGGTCTGAATAAGGCACAGTCTTCACGAGACGCACTTCCGCGCCGAGAGCCTCGATGAGCTCGCGCTTTTCGGGCGACTGGTTGTCGGGCATGACGATGACGCAGCGATAGCCACGCTCGTTGCAGACATGAGCGAGCCCGATGCCGGTGTTACCAGCGGTTCCTTCAACGACCGTCCCGCCGGGACGCAGCGTGCCACGCCGTTCCGCGTCATCGACGATGGCGCGCGCCGCGCGGTCCTTGACCGAACCGCCGGGATTGAGGAATTCCGCCTTGCCGAAAATATCGCAGCCGGTTTCGGCGCTGAGACTGCCGAGCCGGATGAGCGGTGTGTTGCCCACCGTGTTGGAGAAGCTTGAAGGTCGGGTCATGCCGACTGTGCCCGGGACCGGGTGGACTCGGAAGCAACCGCCGCACGCGGCGCGGATCGCGGCGCGTTTGCCAGCACGGCGCGCAGCTTGACGACGTCGCCGACGATCAGCAGCGCGGGAGACTGCACGCCTTGCGCTTCCGCTTGCTGTGCCAGGGTGGCCAGCGTTCCTACGATCACGCGTTGCTCGGGAAGCGTCGCTTGCGCGACCAGGGCCGCAGGCAGACTCTCGGGCGCGCCCGCCTCGATCAGGTTGGCGAATATCGTTCTGAGCTGGCTGAGGCCCATGTAAAACACGACCGTCTGGCCGGGTCGCGTCAACTCGTGCCAGTCGACAGGCGCACCCGACTCGCGCGTGTGTCCGGTCACGAAGGTGACGGATTGGGCGTGATCGCGATGCGTGAGTGGAATCCCGGCGTATGCTGCTGCCCCCAGGGCGGCGGTAATTCCGGGCACCACGGTGAATGGGATCTTGTGCCTGACCAGCGCTTCGAGTTCCTCGCCCCCGCGCCCGAAGACAAACGGATCGCCGCCCTTCAGCCGGCAGACACGCTTGCCGGCGAGCGCGTACTGGACCAGCAGCTCGTGGATCTGCTCCTGGGTGACGTGATGATTGCCCGATTCCTTGCCGACATAGACGCGCTCGGCGTCGCGACGCGCGCGCGCGACGATCGCATCGGGAACCAGGCGGTCGTAGAGCACGACGTCGGCTTGTTGCAGCAGCCGTGCGGCCTTGAGTGTCAGCAGGTCCGGATCGCCCGGGCCAGCACCGATCAGATACACCTCGCCGACTCGCAGCGACTGCATCTGCGCCGCCTGCTTCAGCTCGCGACGCAGTTCGAAATCCGCTTGTTCGTCACGGCCCTCGAGCACGTGGGATGCGAGCGGTCCCGAAAGGACGCGCTCCCAGAAACGACGCCGTTGCAGGACGGTCTCGAGCCGGCGTGCCACTCGTCTGCGCCAGCGGCCCGCAAATGCGGCGAGCCGACCGAGTCTCGGCGGCAGTAGCGTCTCAATGCGTTCGCGCACGAAGCGCGCCAGCACCGGCGAGTTGCCACTGGTGCCCACTGCGACCACGACGGGAGAGCGATCCACGATCGCGGGCATGATGAAATCGGAATGCTTGAGATCATCCACCGCGTTGATCGGGATGCCGCGGGCTCGCGCGGCCGCGGCGACCGCCGCATTGACAGCCCGCTGCTCAGTCGCCGCGATCACGACGACAGCGCCATCGAGCGTCTGCGGTGTGAAGGCTTCAGCGCGGTGCTCGATGCGTTGCGCGTCACGCAAGGCCTGCAGCTGCACGCCGAGTGTCGGAGCGACGATGCGCACCGCCGCACCGGCCTCCAGCAGCAACTCCGCCTTGCGCGCTGCGACCTCGCCGCCACCGACGATCACCGCCAGGCGCTGGCGCACATCGAGAAAGATCGGGAGAAAGTCCATGCGTGTCAGCGGGCCGCCGCCGCGGTCACGACTACACGAATGCGAGGCTGCAGGCCGCACTCGCGCGACTCCGAGTTTTCCCACCACCAGCGACCCGCGCGGCTGTCCTGGCCCGGCTCGATCGCGCGCGTGCAGGGCGCGCACCCGATGCTCGGGAAGTTTCGATCGTGCAGCGGGTTGTACGGCAGCTTCAATGCCTGGACGTACTCCAGAACCTCGGCCTCGCTCCAGTCGAGCAGCGGGCTGACGCGGTGCAGGCCATTGCTCTCGTCCCATTCAACAGCTGCACCCTGGGCTCGCAGCGTCGACTGCTCGCGCCGCACTCCCGTGATCCAAGCCTTGCGCCCGGCGATGGCGCGCTTGAACGGCTCGACCTTGCGAATGTGGCAGCAGCTCAAGCGCTCTTCGACGCCGGCGTAGAATCCGTTGATGCCATGCTTCGAGACGAAACTCTCGACGTGCTCGGCTTGCGGGTAGTAGACACGGATGCGCTTGCCGTAACGGCGTTGCACGCGATCCAGCAGCGAATAGGTCTCTTCGTGCAGCCGACCGGTGTCGATGCTGAAGATCTCGATCCCCGGCACCTGGGTCCAGATGATGTCGGTGAGTACCATCGCCTCGAGACCGAGGCTATTGGCATAAACCACGTCGCCGAAATCCCCGACGGCCTTGTCGAGCAAGGCACGTACATTGGCTGCTTTTCGCTCCAGCTCCGGACTCAACGACTGCGTCATGGCTCGTCCTGCTGCGGGTGACAGGACTCTAACAACGGTGTTACCGGGCAAATACGAAGTGTTTGTTCTGGCCCGATGCGGTCCGGTTATGAAATCAAACCGGGACCGAGACCTCATAACCGCCCGGAATGGCGACCGAGAGTGCGGTTATGGCTTCTGTTGGCGCGCGATCTTGCATACAGTCTGTGGCCATGAAGCTGCATCAACTGCGCTATCTCGCCGCCGTCGCCCAGAACGGGCTCAACATCACCGCCGCCGCTCAGAAGCTTCACACCTCGCAGCCCGGGGTGAGCAAGCAGATAAAGCTGCTCGAGGACGAGCTCGGGTTCCAGATCTTCGCGCGCGATGGCCGCAATCTGACCCAGATCACCCCTGCGGGGCAGCAGGTGATCGAACGCGCGCTGACGGTCCTGCGCGAAGTGCAGAGCATCAAGAGCCTCTCGGAAGAATTGCGTGATGAAACGCGCGGCAGCCTTTCCATCGGCACGACACACACGCAAGCCCGGTACGTGTTGCCGAACGTGATCGCAGCGTTTCGCGAGCGTTACCCGCACATCCGGCTGCACCTGCACCAGGGCACCTCGGAGCAGATCGCCGAGATGGCGCAGCTCGACCGGATCGACTTCGCGATTGCAACCGGTTCACAGCAACTGTTTTCAGACATGGTGCTGCTGCCCTGCTATCGCTGGCGCCGGCGCGTGGTGGTCCCACGTGGACATGAACTTGCCGGAGAGGGGCGCCTGACACTCAAGGACCTCGCCGAGCACCCGATCGTCACTTACGTGTTCGGGTTCAGCGGCCCTTCCTCACTCCAGGACATCTTTGCCCGGGGAGGCTTCACGGCCGACGTGGCGCTGACCGCCCGTGACGCGGACGTCATCAAGACCTACGTGCGCCTGGGACTGGGCGTCGGCATCGTCGCCAGCATGGCGATCGAGGACGCCGAGGATCGTGATCTGGTCTCACTCGATGCGAGTCACATATTTCCGGAGCATGTGACCTGGGTGGGGTTCCGGCGCGGCGTGCTGCTGCGCAAGTTCATGTACGAATTTCTGCAGCTGTTCGCGCCGCATCTCAATCGACGGCTGGTGGACCGAGCCCAGTCTGCGGCGGGGCCGCTCGCAGTCGAGCAACTGTTCACCGGTATCGAGCTGCCGCTCAGGTAGCGTAGAAGCCGCGCTGCCCTTTCACCTGCACCGTTGCCGGTTGATAGGCGACGTCGAAATCATCGAACGCCGCGAGTACCGACTGCGGATTCACGCCTGGCGCCAATTCGAAGGCGTCGATGCCACAACGTGCCATGAAGAAGATCTGGTCGCGCTTGACGTGGCCGACCGCACGCACTTCGCCGGTGAAATCGAGCCGGTCGCGC
>DASQOO010000093.1:0-2099 GCA_035644435.1 Steroidobacteraceae bacterium
GGACAGATCGGGCGGAGTCCCGGTCTGGCGCGCGATCAGCTCGACGCATTCCTCGACGAGTGACAACATGCCGAGCGCGAGGAAATCGATTTTGATGAAGCGCGCGTCGTCGCAGGAGTCCTTGTCCCACTGGCAGACGACGCGGTCGTCCATCGCGGCGCGCTCGAGCGGCACGAGCTCGATGAGCGGGCGTGACGAGATGATCATGCCGCCGGGATGCTGGGAGACGTGGCGCGGCAGCCCGCGGATCTCCTGCGCCAGCTGGCACAGCTCCTTCCAGAGCGGCGCATCCTTGCGTCCCGCAAAGCCGGGAAGGTGTTCCAGTTCGTCGGACAGTCCATCCGCCCGCACGTCCGCCAGTTTCGCGACCAGCTCGATTTCGCCGAGCGGCAAGTCGAGCGCCTTGCCGATCTCGCGCACTGCCGATCGCAGACGATAGGTAGGAAACGCGCACACCAACCCCGCGTGCTCGGCGCCGTAGCGAGTGTAGACCCGGCGGATCAGCTCTTCGCGGATCTCGCGCGGGAAATCGAGGTCGATGTCGGGTACCGATGCCAGCGACTCGTTCAGGAAACGGCCGAGGAAGAGCTTGTTGGCGATCGGATCGATGTGGGACAGGCCAAGGAGATAGCACACGATGGAGGAGACCGAGGAGCCGCGTCCCCGGCCAGGCAGCAGATTGCCGCTGGCGCGCCGGGAGCCGCGGCGGATGTCGGCGGCGACCTCGCGGGCAAGATCGAAGAGGTCGTGGTAGACGAGAAAGAAGCCGCTGAGCTTGTGGTGCTCGATGAGGCGCAGCTCATCGTCGAGCCGGCGCACGGCCTGGGCATGATAGAGGGAGCCCGGCGGATAGCGCTCCTGCATCCTCGCGCGGCACAGCTCGGCCAATGCCTGAGGCGCGGGCGCGCGACCCGAGCCGCGGAAATCGGGGAAGGTGTACCCGAGGTCGCGCGTCAGGTCGAAGGCTTTGCAGCGCTCGGCGATGGCCATTGTCGTAGCGACAGCATCCGGACAGTCAGCGAACAGCGACACGACATCTTCCAGTGGCCGCAAGTAAAACTCGCTGTTGGGATTTCGCGCCCGATGTGAGCCGTCGAGCGTCGTGCGATGGCGGATGGCGACCATGACGTCATACAAGCGATGCAGGCTTCGGGTGTGGTAGAACACGTTACCCGTTGGCACGACGGCAAGCTGCACGTCGTTCGCGATATCCAGCAGTGCCCGCGACGCGGCGAGATCGCCACGCACACGGTTGCGCTGAATCTCCACGAAAAACCGCTCTCTCCCGAAGACGGCCTTGCAGTGCTCCGCGAGCCTGCGGGCGGCATTGAGCCCCTGCGCCTCGAGGGTTCGCGGCAGCAGCCCATCGCGGCGGGAGCCGGAGAGAATGATCAGCCCGTCGTGACGCGCTTCGAGCGAGGGGAGCGGCAGTCGCGGATCGAGGCGCTCGGCGCCCAGGTGGGTCTCCGTCAGCAGGCGACAGAGATTCGTGTAGCCCTGTGCAGTCTCCGCAAGCAACACGACATGACTGCCATCACTGAGTGTGACTTCGGCGCCGGTGATTGCCTGCATGCCGAGCGGCTGTGCGGCGTGCGCGAATGCGAGCGAGCCGTAGATGCCGTTGCGGTCGGTGAGGGCGACGGCGGGGTATCCGAGCCGATGCGCTTCAGCGAGGAGCTTGTCGGGTGGGGAGGCTCCATCGAGAAAAGAATAGGCTGAATGACAATGCAACTCTGCGTACATCACGGCATCTGCACGAACCATTGGCCGGTGATCAGATCCTGAAACAGCACCAGACGCTTGCCGCCTTCCAGGATCACTTCCAGGTAAGCGCGAGCAATCATATGACGCCACCATTCGTCATCGATGCGCCACGATTCGAGAATGGCTTCGACCTTGCCGACCGTCCGGCCGTCAGACCGTCCGACCGTCATGGCACCAGATTCTTCGAACTCCACCGTAACCGGCTGCGGCTCGTTTACGGCTCGTAGTCGATCAGTGCGTAGCGGCGTTCGGGCAGGCGTGACCATGGCTGCACCTCGATGACGTGATAGAGACACGCGCGCTGCACGCGCATGCGGATCTCGCGTGCGGCGCTC
>DASQOO010000094.1:0-2113 GCA_035644435.1 Steroidobacteraceae bacterium
GAGCGCGTCTGATGAATCGTTCGATCACGCTCTGCACGATCTGCGCGCTGCTCGTGTCGTTGGTCGTGGTCGCGCTGTTTGTCAGCTCTTTCACCACCTTCCCGCTGGCGGTGCCGATCGCCTCGCTCTTCATCATCGGCATGCTGAGCTTCATCGCCGCACTGCTGACCTTCCTGCGCGAGGTGTTCCTGGCAATCGGGTCACTGAAAATCGGCACCCATCACTGAGTATCGGGGCCGCGGCGCCTTCGAATCCGGAAGCATTGATGGATCCGCGGACTGCGCGCGAAGTCACGCGGGATCGTCGCGGCGCTGACATCCTGTACCTCGAACTCCGCGAGCGCGGGCTGATCGAGCCGGAAGCGCTCGAAGTTGGTCGAAAAGAGCAGCTCTCCGTCCGGCGTCAGTAGCGCCAGCGCCCGGCGGATCAGCTCGACGTGATCCCGCTGCACGTCCAGCACCTCATCCATGCGTTTGGAATTCGAGAACGTGGGTGGGTCCAGGAACACCAGTCCGAAGCGCGGGCCGTGTTCGCCAAGTGCCACCTGTTCCTCGAGCCACGCCAGGCAATCGGCGCGCAGCAGCTGATGCTGCTTGCCGGCCAGCTGGTTGATCTCGAGGTTGCGGCGCGCCCAGTCGAGATAGGTGTTCGAGAGGTCGATGCTGGTTGTAGTGCGCGCACCGCCTGCCGCCGCGTAGACCGTTGCACTCCCGGTGTAGCAGAAGAGATTGAGGAAGCGCTTGCCAGCCGCCGCCTCACGGATCATTGCACGCGTGGGGCGGTGATCGAGAAACAGGCCCGTGTCGAGATAGTCGGTAAAGTTGACCAGGAACTTGAGCCCGCCCTCGGCCACCGTGACGAATTGACTCTCGTTGCCACGTCGCTCGTACTGCTCTCCGCGCCGCGTGCGGCGCCGGGTGCGCAGATGGACCTTGTCGAGGCCGATGGCGAAAAGCTCTGGCAGCACCGACAGGGCTTCATCGCGCCGCGCACGCACGGCTCCCGCGTCGATGCTGCGGGGGGCCTGGTATTCCTGCACGTTGAGCCAGGTCTGCTCACCCTGGTAGCGGTCGATGGCAAATGCGTACTCGGGCATGTCCGCGTCGTACACCCGGTAGCAGCTCACGTCTTCCTTGCGTGCCCAGCTCTCGAGCTCGCGCAGGTTCTTGGTCAGCCGATTCGCAAACATCTGGGCGCCCGGCCGGGCGCGCGCCGTCGCGGCATCGTTCAAGCGCACGCCCGCGTGCTCGCGCTCCACCACGAAGCGACGCGGGTCGATGTCGAAGCGCAGCAGGCGACATTCAATCGGGCCATTCCACAGCGCGTGAGAGCGAACCGCATGCATGCGCAGGGCATGACCCAGCTGTGGGTTGCCCGTCAGCACGGCTGCCTGCCACCCGACAAACTCGTCCCGCAAGCGCGCGCCGAGCTGCGTATAAAGCTCTTCCAGCTCGGAGCCTGACCCGAGCCGCTCGCCGTAAGGCGGATTGATACAGAGCAACCCGTTCTCGCTGCCACCGCGATCCGCCTGAGCGAGGTCGCGGCGCTCGACATGAATCACGCCGCGTAGCCCGGCGCGCTCGAGGTTCTGGATCGCCACGCCGACCGCGGCTGAATCGTGATCGAAGCCGCGCAGTGGTGCGCGTGGTCTGCAGTCGCGGCTCCGCTCCTCGGCCTCGCCCTGAAGCCGGCGCCAAAGGTCAGCATCGTGTTGCCGCCAGCCCTCGAAACCGAAACGTTCGCGGCTGAGACCCGGCGCGATATCGCAGGCGATCATTGCGGCTTCGATGGGCAGCGTGCCTGAACCGCACATCGGATCCAGAAAGGCTCCCCCGGCTGCGACGATCTTCCGCCACCCCGCACGCAACAAGATTCCAGCTGCGAGATTCTCTTTCAGTGGAGCAGCCACGCTTCGCGCCCGGTAGCCGCGCTGATGCAGGCTTTCGCCGGCGAGATCGATGCTTACGGTCAGCTGGCGGCGCTGAGCGTGCACGTGGATGCGAAGGTCCGGGGCATCGGTATCCACGGAAGGTCGACTGCCCGTCATCTCGCGCAGTCGATCGACGATGCCATCCTTGACGCGCAGCGCCGCGTAATGGGAATGCTCGAAGCT
>DASQOO010000095.1:0-14927 GCA_035644435.1 Steroidobacteraceae bacterium
TTGCTACTTTCTCGCAGGACCCGGGTGTAGCGTTCGGCCAGCTGACGTGGCTCGATCCGCGCACGCTCTCGGGTACCTGGGGCGTTACGCGGGATTTCCCGACGCTCCCGGCATGGATCGCCAAGACGGTGGGTGGTACGACCGTGCACTGGACGGCGGCCACGCCACGCGATCGCGAGTGGGAAGTCACGGCGCGCACCAGCTACGGAAACCTTGCTGGCACTTCCCTCATCGATTGGCCGATCCCGTACGCGGAGCTCAAGAACTACTACCAGCTCGCCGAACGACGCATGGGCGTCACGCGCCGCAACGGCGTTCCCGGCATGCCGGCGTCGAACAACTTCAAAGTGATGTACGCGGGCGCGAAAAAACTCGGCTACAAGCGCGTGCACACCGGCTACCTCGCGATCAACCCGAAGCCCTTCGACGGCCGCGCGTTCTGTATTCAGCAGGGCTTCTGCGCGCAAGGCTGCAAGACCGGCGCCAAGTGGAGCACGCTCTACACAGAGATTCCGCGGGCGGAAGCGACCGGAAACCTCGACCTTCGTATCCAGTGCATGGCGACGCGCATCGAGCACGGCACGGACGGGCGCGTGAACGCTGTCGTCTACCGCGATGCGCAGGGCAACGAGCAGCGGCAGAAGGCGCGCATCGTGTGCGTCGCAGGCAATGCGATCGAGACGCCACGGCTACTGCTGCTGTCGGAGTCTTCGAAGTATCCGCACGGCCTCGCGAATTCAACCGACCAGGTGGGGCGCAACTACACGCACCACATCATCAACTTCGTGTGGGGCGTGTTCGACAAGCCCGTGCGTGCCTGGCGCGGCGCCACGCTCGCCGGTCTCATCGAGGATCCGCAGGTCAATGAACCGAAGCGCGGCTTCGTGGGTGGCTACCACTTCGAGCTGTGCTCGCTCGACCTCCCCACCTTCCCGCTGGTCGGCATCCCCTACGGCTGGGGTCGCGACTTCGCATCGGTGATCGACAACTTCGCCAACATCGCCGGCATCTTGGTGAACGGCGAGGACATGCCGCGTGCCGACAATCGCATTACGCTCGATCCAAAAGTGCGCGACAGCCACGGGCTACCGGTCGCACACGTGCACGTCGATGAGCATCCCAACGACATTGCGTTGCGCAACCATGCAACCGAACAGGCGGCGCGGCTGTACGAAGCGGTGGGCGCGAAACGCACCATCAAGGGCAACACGCCGCCCGCCACACACAACATGGGAACGGCGCGCATGAGCAAGGATCCGCGCGACGGCGTCACCAACGCGTGGGGGCAGACGCATGACATCAAGAACCTGTTCGTCTCCGACGGCAGCATGCTGAGCACGGCAGGCTCAGCGAATCCGACCTTGACGATCGTCGCACTGGTCCTGCGTCAGGCGGAGTACATCAGTCGCGAGATGACCGCGCGCAACATCTGATCATTACGCGACTCAGGCATCGGTCGAAGACGCAAGCTTCGAGGCGCGACGCAAGACCAGTGACAGCACGAGCGCCGCGAGCGCCCACGCGGTCACTAGGTCGAATCCCTGCGCCAGGATGTAGGTCGTCGGGAACTGATACCAGTTCCAGTACCCGACGCTGATGGAGAGCCAGCCCACCAGGCCGACCCCCGCGCCAAAAGCGACGCGGCCCCACAGGCTGAGACTCGTGTATCCCAGCAGGATGCCAAGTAGAAACGCGGCCAGGAAATCGCTGATCAGCTCGGTGATGAGCTGTTGCGCCGACAGCGGCGCGTGCCCCGCCGGATCGAAGAGCAGCAGGCCGTTCGGCCCGGCTTTGATCTTGTCAGCCCACGCACGCTGCTGGTCTTCAGTCAGGTTGTCGATGTCACCTACGCCGGGGAAGAAATAGAGTCCCTTCTCGGGGATGTTGGCGCGCATCAGGTCCAGGAGCGCGGACTCATTGGGGAGCGAGGTCACGCCCGCTTCGCCGAGCGGCGACACGACGTGCGAGATGAAGCCCCAGAGAAACACCGCGATGGCCGCAACCGTACTGGCAAAGATCAGACGACTCATGACTTCTCCAAGCTGCGCTGCTGCGAAATTCTAGGTTCTGCGGACGTTGACCTCGATCTTGACGCCGTTCGGATCGGTCAGGAACAGCTGGCGCAAACCCCCGCCGGCAACGTGATTGATATGCGCGGTCACCCCGTGCTGCTCGAGCCGCGCGACAATTTCGTCGAAATCCTCGCCGTTGAACGCGATGTGATCGACCGGGCCGGTTCCCGGCGCGGGCGTCGTCACGGGGATGCCCTGCGTGCGCGAGTGAGCGACGTAGGTCTGCCATTCCCCGATATGGATACACGGGGTCTCGCCCACGTAGAGCCAATAACCGGGGAAGGCGAGGGGCGGACGCGGGCCGACGCGCATGCCGAGCGCGTTGCAGTAGAAGTCGCGGGTCGCGTCGATGTCGTGGGTGAGGACCAGGTAGTGCTCCATCTTCGTGAGAGGCATGGGGAACTCCGCGTCAACGCGCCGGCTGCGGGCGGACGACGAGCGGAACGTTGCACAATTCCACGTATCCGGCGGCAACATGAAACCATTCCTCGCGTCGATTGCGGCGGCTCTCGACCAGGTCCGTGAAGGTTTTCGTATCGGTGCGGATGACCTGCAGCGCCGATCGCTCGCCTGCGGGCACATCCGCGGCGACTCGAATCGACTTGATCGCTACACGCTGTTCCGGTTTCTCGTAATAGCCCATCGGCAAACTGCCGCGTGGCAGCGTCGACAGCAGTTCCATTCCCTGCAGTACGCGGCCAACGAGCGTGACGTTGCGATCGAGGTGGCGGGGCGCGTTGCCGATCACGACGTAGAGTTCCGTGCCGCCGCCGCTGTTGATGTCGTTGTCGCGGCCCGCGCCCACCATGCCGTAGCAATGCGCCAGCCAGGCGGCGCCGCTTTTCGGATCCCGGGCTGCGCAGAAGCCGTTGGAGAAGCCGACCTGTGGCGCGTAGCCATCCGCATCCGGCAAACGCGTGAAGGGAATGTCCGGGCGCGTCACCGTGAATTCCGCGGGCAGCGTCTTCCTGGCGTTGCCGATAGGGCGGTTGGAATCGGCGTCGGCCCACTGCACGACGTAGTTGTCCTGGGACCTGACGATGGCGAGCCCGTCGAAGTAGTGCTCACGCACCAGCGCCTTGATGTTGACGACATGGTTGGGCGCGAAGGCGGGCGCTAGCTCGATGACGACGCGGCCCGTGGCGAGTTCGAGGTAGAGCGTGTTCTCGGGATCGAGGCCACGCCAGTCCGATGCAGTCGACGCGGCCAGCACGTCCGCCAGCGTCGGTGGCTTGTTGGCTGCTGCCGATGACGCCGACAACATACCGGCAACACACACCAGGACCAGGTTTCCGAGGCCACGCATTACTCGATCCTGTCTGGACGACCGACGGTCGGAAGCGGGTGATGCTAAGCGAATCCCGCGCCTCAGACTACAATGGGCCATGGTGCAGGGGAGCTGCCTGTGTGGACAGGTTCGATACGAGGTGTCGGGCCCGTTCAGCATGATGGGTCATTGCCATTGCTCCATGTGCCGCAAGCATCACGGCGCTCTGTTCGTGACCTTCGTGGCGGCGCCGATCGGTAATTTCCGCTGGCTGGCGGGACAGCAAGGAATCGGCAGCTACGAGTCCTCACCCGGCGGCTCGCGCTCCTTCTGCCTCGTGTGCGGTTCGGTTGCCCCGCTGCTGCTGGCTCAGCTCAACATGGTCTTCATTCCCGCCGGTAATCTGCAGGGCGATCTCGGGATCAAGCCCGACAATCACATCTTCGTCGGCTCCAAGGCGCCGTGGTACGAAATCACCGACGGCCTGCCGCAATACGAGCAATTTCCGCCCGGGTTCGATGCGCCGCCGATCGAACGACCCCTGGTCGCGCCCAAGGAAGGCGTGACACAGGGCAGCTGCCTGTGTGGTGATGTCGCCTACGAAATCGAGGGCCGCCCGCTTTATGTCAGGAGTTGTCATTGTTCGCGCTGCCGACGGGCGCGCAGTGCCGCGCATGCGACCAATGCGTTCTACACCTTCGACCAGTTTCACTGGGTTCGCGGCGCAGGGCAGGTGGTCGATTACAAGCATGCCGACGCGAAGTACTTCGGCGCGGCATTCTGCAGTCGTTGCGGCGGCTCGGCCCCACGCGCCTCACGTGAGCGGGGACTGGTCGTCGTGGCTGTCGGCTCGCTCGATACCGATCCGCAGATGCGGCCGCAAGCGCACATCTTCGTCGGCTCCAAGGCCGGCTGGTTCGATATCACGGATGACATTCCGCAGTTTGCCGAGATGCCTGCTCCTTAGAGAGCAGTTGCGTGCCGAAGAGCAGTTGCGTGCGGCCATTGGGGTGAATACCGTGAACGCCGTGCGCCGGGGTCACGGTGAGGGAAGGCAGAGAGCTGAAGCTTGTATCCCCGCAAACACAGCAGCCGGCGCCCGGCGTCAGGTATTGCACCCCAATGTCCACCCGCTCCTGCTCACATCGATAGAGTGAGTTCTGCGGCTGGCGCCTCAAGAGCCTGTGAGGCGTTAACGTTAACTTCTCTATATGAGAGCGCAGCTAGCCGCGCAGCGAAGACTCCCAACTATCTCTTTCTAAATAGGCAGGACGCTCGGGGCGTTGGGTGGGTGTGCCTTGAGAGCGTGTGTGACATGCCCTCTGTCCGGGCGATCAGCGCTCAGACCTGATTTATTCCAGGCTAGTTAATGGATCGTCGTCTGAGCGCCGCCCGGACTGAGGGTTCGCGCGCGATTTTGAGTTCTTCACTCAAAATCGTCGCTGCGCATTTCACCCACGCTCTCAAGGCACACCCACCCAACGTCCTGAGCGGACTGCTCTACGCGGTCAAGGCACACCCAGCCAACGACTCGAGCGGACTGCTTTACTGCGCATGTACGCGAACGGTCTCGCCGATCGTATTCATGATGTAGCGCAGCTGGTCGTAATCAGGATGGCGCACGCGCATCCACGCGTTTGCCATGTAGCCCGCCTCGACAGGTTGCGTCGGTGTCCCGGCGGGCGGCAGATGTGCGGCGACGATGCATTCGCCAAATTCGCGGCCGACTCGATCCACGCCCTCGTAACCCGAGATCCGACCATCGCGGTCCGGGCGCAACGCGATCATGCCGCAGGCATAGCGGCGTGAGGGACGCTGGCCCACGCGTCCGTGCACCAACGCCATGGCCCACTCGCGGTAGATGTCGAACTCGTTGCCGGCGTTGTACACATCCCATTGGCCGACGCCCGGCGGGCGGCAACCGATCTCCGAGAACTTGAGGCCCTTCGGCCCGAAGAACCATTCCATGTGCGTGGCGGAGCTGCCGATGCCGAGCGCCTTGATCACCTTGCGGGCGAGCAGCTTCACCTCGTTGTATCCCGGCGCGTCGACGCGATTCGTGGCGACGATGTGCGGCGAGATCCAGCGCTCGCGCATCGCTTCCAGCACGTTCGGGTAGTAGTGGCTGATGAACTCGTGCACGACTTCGCCGCGGATCGTGAGCGTATCGAGAAAGCCTTCATGCCCTTCGATGAACTCCTCGACCGCAACCGACTGGCCCCGATCGATGCCGAAGTCGCCGATCGCGCGCTCCAGCTCCGCGTCATTCGAAACCTTGGTCGTGCCCGACGCTCCCGCACCAGCGCGTGGCTTGAAGATGAGGGGATAGCCCACCTGCGCGGCAAACTCACGCGCCGCCTGCGGCGATTCGACGCTGCTCGATTGTGCGCAAGGCACGCCGGCGGCGCGCAGCGTCTCCTTCATCGAGGGTTTGTCTCGACACAGCCACGCGGTCTGCACGCTGGTGCCGGGAATTCCCGAGGCCTCGCGCACTTTCGCGGCCGGCATGATGTGTGCTTCCACTGTCGCCTCGAGACGATCGACCCAGACGCGCTTCTGAATGCGGCGTACGGCTTCGAGGAGCGAGGGCTCATGCACGACGGACGGAACCTGTTCGTAGTCGGCCAGCCAATGACGCAGCTCACCATCGAGATAGCCGATCGGCCGCTCGCCGACGCCGATGACGCGCGCACCGACCGAGTGCAGCCCGCGCACGAACTCGCGCTGGTTATGCGGGAAGGCCGGCTCGACGAAGATGACGTTCATACGCCCACCAGTCGCGTGTAGAGATCAACATACTGGGCGCCCTGCTTCTCCCACGAGAAATCCTGCGCCATTCCATTGAGCATGAGCCGGCTCCACACCGCGCGATTCTGATACAGATCGATTGCCGCGTTGATCGCCCAGGCAGCGGCCTGGGGATTGTAATCGTCGAACACGATGCCGGTTCCCGCACCGCTGTCCGGGTCGTAAAGCTGTACCGAATCGGCGAGACCACCCGTGCGCCGCACGATCGGCACCGTGCCGTACTTGAGACTGTACATCTGGTTGAGCCCGCAGGGCTCGTAGAGCGAGGGCATCAGGAAGATGTCGCTCGCCGCCTCGATCAGGTGCGCCAGCTTTTCGCTGTAGCCGCGGTGGAAAATCACCTTGCCGCGGTGCGCGCGCTGCAGGCTGGTGAAGAACTCTTCGTAGCGCGTTTCACCGCTCCCGAGAACGACAATACGCAGGTTCCGGTTGGCGAGCGTGCGCGGCAGCGCCTCGAACAGCAGGTCGATGCCTTTCTGCACCGTCATGCGCGTAACCATGCCGAGGAGCGGGACGCGCCGCCCGAGCTCGAGCTTCAGCGTGCGCATCAGGAACTGCTTCATTCGCGTCTTGCCCGCGAGGTCCTCGGCACTGTAGTGGTGCGGGAGGTGCGGGTCGGTGGTCGGATTCCATTCCGTGTAATCGACGCCGTTGAGAATTCCGATCACCGCGGCGCCACGGGTTCGCAGATCAGCCTGCAATCCCATGCCGTACTGCTCGGTGCAGATCTCGCGCGCATAGGTCGGGCTCACCGTGCTGACGACATCTGCGTACATGACGCCGTGGCGCAACGAATTGATGCGCCCGGCCCGCAGATCATCCTGGTGCAGCAGATGCTGCGCGTCGCCGAGCCCGAGGTCGCTCGCCGTGGCCGAAAAGATTCCCTGGTAGCCGATGTTGTGGATCGTGAGCACCGTGCGCGTCGCGGCGAACAGTCGGTCCCACCCATACACCGAGCGCAGAAAAAGCGGTGCGAAGGCGCTGTGCCAGTCGTTGCAGTGGAAGACCTGCGGTGCGAAGCCTGTCCGCTGGCAGCTCTCGATGGCGGCACGCGTCAGCAGCAGGAAGCGAAGATGCTCATCCGCCCCCGCACCGTAAATTCCGGCGCGGTTGTAGAAGGCCGGGCAATGAACCAGGTTGATGGGGAGCGATGAGCCCGGCAGCCGTGCGGTGATGATCGAGAACACGTAGCGGCGAGTGCCGAGCTGAATGTGCACGTCCTGCACCGCTTCGAGTGGCGTGAGCTCGAGCCGGCGAGTCTCGATACTGGAGTAGAAGGGCAGGAACACCCGCACGTCATGCCCCTGAGAATGCAGGTAACGCGGCAGGGCGCTCGCGACATCCGCCAGCCCGCCGGTCTTCGCCAGGGGCGCGACCTCGGAAGCGACGAAGCAGATCCGCAGTGGCGCAGGCATGCGGGACGAGTCTAACAAGACTAGACTGCGACAAAAGAGTAAGTGCCGTGCTAATCAGGTGATAATCCTGCTCATCTCTCCCGGTTATCCCGCCGACATGCCGCAGTTCACTCGCGGCCTGGCCGAAGTCGGCGCGACCGTGCTCGGCGTCGGCGATCAACCGCCGGGGTCCCTTCCCGACCTGGTGCGCAAATCGCTCACCGGGTACCTGCACGTGCGCTCGCTATGGGATGAAGCCAGTGTTGCCGGGGAGCTGCGCGACTGGCTGCGCGGGCGAGCGCTGGATCGCATCGAATGCCTGTGGGAGCCCGGCATGGTGCTCGCGGCGCAGCTGCGCGAAGCGCTCGGCGTTCCCGGTCTCAGCATCGAGCAGACGCTGCCGTTTCGCGACAAGGAACGCATGAAGCAGGTGCTCGACCGGGCCGGCATCCGCACGCCGCGCCACGTCGCTGCCAGCAACGTCGCGCAATGCTGGGAGGCGGCCGAGCGCATCGGTTTCCCGCTCATCCTCAAGCCGATCGCGGGCGCGGGCTCCGCCGACACCTATCGCGTCAATGATCCGGATGAGCTGCGCGATGCACTTGCGCGCTTGCGTCACGTGCCGATGGTGAGCGTCGAGGAATTCGTCGACGGCGAAGAGTTCACCTTCGACACCGTGACGATCGAGGGGCGCATCGCGTACTACAACATCGCCTGGTATCGGCCGCGTCCGTTGATTGCGCGCTCCAACGAATGGATCAGCCCGCAGGTGATCGCGTTGCGCAACGTCGATCAGCCGGACCTCGCGGGTGGTGCGCGCATGGGGCATGAGGTCATTCGCGCGCTCGGCTTTCAAAGCGGCTTCACGCACATGGAGTGGTATCGCAAGGCGGATGGCGAAGTCGTGTTCGGCGAGATCGGTGCCCGACCGCCAGGCGCGCACCAGGTCGACCAGATGAACTTCGCCTGCGACTTCGATGTGTTCCGCGAATGGGCGAATGCGGTTGCGCGCGGCCGCTTCGACACGCAGATCGAGCGTCGCTACAACGTCGCGACGATCTACAAGCGCGCGCAGGGCACCGGGAGGATCCGCGCTATCGAAGGGCTCGATGCGCTTCAGCGTCGGCTCGGCTCCGCGGTCGTGTGGAACACCCTGCTGCCGATCGGCGCACCACGACGCAATTGGCGCCAGACGCTGGTCTCCGATGGCTTCGTCATGCTGCGCCACCCGGATCTCGGCGCGACGCTCGAGATGGCCGATGCCGTCGGGACGGACCTGCAACTCTATGCAGGCTAGCTCCGCCTCTTGAAAGCAATGCTCCACCCGAGACTCGTTGACGTCCGCCTCGGAAAGCAGCCCGGCTTGATGCTGGCGGCCCTTCTGCTGACTGGACTTGCCGCTTGCGGCGGCGGTGATTCGACCGCTTCGGATTCTCGACCCTTCACGCCACCGACACGTACCTGGCGCATGGGCTTCTCGTCGATTCCGCCGCGCCTCACCACTGCGGCTGTCATCCAGGGCATCGACCTATGGAGCACGCGCGCCGAGCTGGCTGCGATCCACGAGGAGTTGCCGTGGCGGGATCTGCTGTCCGGGATGTCGCCGGATGCGATTCTCGATCGCGACAAGGTCCAGCTCGTCAACTACCTGCGCGGCAAGGGCCTGCTGCTGTATTTCATGGCCGATCTCACCGATGGCCTGTCGCGCGGCGAGGAAGCGCCGCAGTTGCGCGCGCTCGGCCGCAGCCTCACCGAGCCTGCCGTGCAGCAGGCGTATCGCGACTACGTGCTCGCCGTTGCGCGCAAGCTCAACCCGGAATTCATCGGCCTTGCAGCCGAGACCAACCTGATTCGTGCCGCGGCCCCGCGCGCGCTGTATGACGCCGTGGTACGCGCCGCGAATGACGCCGCAGCCGATCTGCGTGCCGCTGGCGCCGGTGGGTCGCTGATGTTCAGCGTGCAGGTCGAGACTGCGTGGGGCGTACTGGGCGGCACTGGTACGTACGCAGGCATCGAAACAGATTTGACTGACTTCCCATTTGTGCAAATGCTCGGCCTGTCGTCCTATCCGTATTTCAGTTTCACGCAGCCCGAGGATATTCCGGCCAACTACTACAGCCGCCTGCTGAACGGGCGCACCCTGCCGGTGATGGTGGTCGAAGGCGGATGGACGAGTGCGGCGGTCGGCAACGTGCAATCTTCTCCCGAGCTGCAGACGCGTTATGTGACGCGCCACGCGCAGTTGCTGGACTCCATCCGCGCGCGCGGCCTGATCCAGCTGCTGTTTGCCGACATCGACCTCGCGACGGTTCCGCCGCCGGTGCCACCGAATCTGCCGCTGTTCATCAGCATCGGCTTGACGGACAGCGACTTTCAAGCCAAGCCTTCGCTCGCAGCATGGGATGCGCTGTTCGCGAGGCGGCACGTGCAATAGCCACCGAGGGCGCGATGTTCGCTCTGATATCGAGGATCTCTCTCTACCGCTCCGTCCTCTGCGGCTCCGAGCCGTAACGCGGCGCCATATACAATTCGACGCTTCCGTGAAGGAGCAGCAGTCATGGCCAAGATAGTGGGCGGCATCGCCACGTCGCATACGCCGACGATCGGTTTTGCGCTCGATACCGGCAAGCAACGCGACCCCGTGTGGGCGCCGATCTTCGAGGGCTACAAGCCGGTCCAGCAATGGCTCGCGGCCAACAAGCCCGACGTGCTGTTCTTCATCTACAACGATCACGTGACCTCGTTCTCCTTCGATCACTACTCGCACTTCGCGCTCGGCATCGGCACCGAGTACCCGGTCGCGGACGAAGGCGGCGGTCCGCGCGCGCTGCCGCCGATCAAGGGGCACCCGAAGCTCGCGCAGCACATCGCCTCCGGCCTCGTGGCGGACGAGTTCGACTTGTCGTATTTCCAGGGCAAGGGGCTCGACCACGGGGCGTTCTCGCCGCTCTCGCTCCTCTGGCCGCACGATCCCACCTGGCCCGGTGCGATCGTGCCGTTGCAGGTCGGCGTGCTCGAATTCCCGACGCCGACCGCGCGGCGCTGCTTCAAGCTCGGCCGCTCGCTCCGCAAGGCGATCCAGAGCTATCCCGACGACATCAAGGTCGCGATCGTCGGCACCGGCGGGCTGTCGCACCAGGTGCACGGCGAGCGCGCGGGCTTCAACAACACGCCGTGGGACATGGAGTTCATGGACACGCTCGTGAAGGACCCAGAGAAGCTCGCCGATATCACGATCGCGGACTACGCGACGCGCGGCGGTCTCGAAGGCGCCGAGGTGATCATGTGGCTCATCATGCGTGGTGCACTCGCGCCCCGGGTGAAAAAGCTCCACCAGGCGTATTACCTGCCGTCGATGACGCCGATTGCCACGCTGATCCTCGAAGACGACGGTCCGGACGCGGACGGCGAATCGCTGCCCGCGTATCGCGAGCGGATCGGCCAGCAGCTCAAGGGCATCGAAGAGCTCGAAGGCACCTATCCGTTCACCCTCGAACGGAGCGTGAAGGCGTTTCGCCTCAACGAGTTCCTGCACCGGCTAATCGACCCCGAATTTCGCAGGCAATTCCTCGCGAATCCCGAGCCGCTGTTCGATGCGGCCGGGCTCACCGAGGAAGAGCGCAGCATGGTCCGGCGGCGCGACTGGCGCGCGCTGATTCACTACGGCGTGATCTTTTTCATGCTCGAGAAGCTTGGCGCCGTGATCGGCACGACCAACCTGCACATCTACGCGGCGATGCGCGGTCAATCGCTCGAGGATTTCCAGAAGACGCGCAACGCCAAAGTGCTCTACTCGGTCGCGGGCAAGGACGAAGGCAAGAAAGACTGGGACACGGCGAGCGCGAAACCCAACTAGCCGCCGGGAATCAGCCGGGGAAAGCTCGACCGCCTCTGCCAGTCACCCCACGGATCGACCTGCCACCGTCGAGGCAGGCAATCCATCGCTGAGTACTTCGGACAGGAGGTCCGCGTAACGTTTCGAATGCACGCCCACGGAATATCGTTCCGCTGCTGACTCTCGTCCTGCCACGCCCAGTCGGGCGCGCAGGGCCGGAGATTCCATCAGGCGTTCGAGCGCTTGCTCCCACCCCGCATCGCTGTCTGCAAGGAACCCGGTGATCCCGTCGCGCACCGCCTGGCAGTTGGCTCCGACCGGCGATGCAACACAAGGGAGCGATGCGGCCATGTACTGCAGCAACTTGAACGCGCACTTGCCGCGCGTCCACGCATTGTCGGTGAGAGGCATGATGCCGACGTGCGCACTGGTGAGCGCCTCGATTTCCGAATCCGGGCTCCAGCGCACACGCTCGATCTCGATCTCCTTCCAGTCCGGGAACTCGGAACAGACGATGCGCAGGCGCAGCGCGGGGTAACGTTGAGCGAGCCGCGCCAGCGCCGGCCGTGCGAGCTCCAGGTACATGAGGTTTTCGGGCCGGCCGATCCAGACCACGATGAACTGATCGTCGCGCGCGCGTCCGGGGCGGTCGTACGCGTGCACGTTCACCGGGGTCGGCAGCACGACTATGCGCTTTCCCGAGGGTCGCGCCGCGCTGGCCAGTGTCTCGTTGCCCGCCACGATCACGTCGGCAATGCGACAGGTGGCGAGGAACTTCCCGCGCCGCCACGGCGACTCATCGGGAACGTCGGTGTAAGTGCGGGGCTTGCGAACGTAGATTGCATCATCGAAGTCGAATACCACGCGGCGCCCGTAGCGCCTCAGCAACGCCGCCTCCGGGCGATTGAGATTGATCTTCGAGATGACGACTACGTCCGCCCAGGCGAGCTGCTGGCGGCGTTCCCAGGTGCGCAGGAAGTATCTGCCGCGCGGGAACTCCTCCTCCCGGATCGTCCAGCCCCGCTCCGCCAGGTCGCCGAACAGACACCGCATCCGGTAGCGAAATGACGGAACGTCCAGCTCGTAGGTGAGGAAAAGTACGCGGCCGTGGCTCACGGTATTGCTTCACCGCCGACTCGGCGAGCCACCTCATTCAATTCCCGCGCGCGGTCGCGCTGCCACCATTGCGCATTCTCGAGATACCACTCCACGGTCGCCCGGATGCCGGCCCCGAGGGTGATGCGCGGACGGAAACCGAGGCCGGATTCGATCGCGCACGGATCGATGGCATAGCGAAAGTCATGCCCGGGCCGATCCGCGACCAGGCGGATGAGGTCGGCACAGGGTGTGCCGCGCGCGGCCGGCGATTCCGGAAATGACTTGGCGAGCTCAGGATGCGCAGTGAAGACAGCATCGATAGTCCTGCACAGGAGGTGCACCAGGTCGATGTTACTGCTTTCCGATCGGCCGCCGACGTTCCACGTGCGGCAGGTGTCGCGCGCCAACAGGATGGCTTCCAGCGCCCGACAGTGATCGTGCACGTGCAGCCAGTCGCGCACATTGCGGCCGGTGCCGTAAATGGGCAGCGGCCGCCCGTGCAGCGCTGCGAGCAGGCACAGCGGTATCAGCTTTTCGGGAAACTGGAACGGACCATAGTTGTTCGAACAGTTGCTGATCGAGCACGGCAGTCCGTACGTGTGCGCATATGCCCTCACGAGATGATCCGCGGCGGCCTTGCTGGCGGCGTACGGAGAGCTGGGCGCATACGGCGAGGATTCCGTGAAAGGCGCATCCGCCGTGCCGAGCGAACCGTAGACTTCGTCCGTCGAAATGTGATGGAAGCGCTGCGACAGCGTCCGCGGCGTCGGGCGCCACACCGAGCGAGCGGCGTCCAGAAGTGTCTGAGTGCCGAGGACATTGGTAGTCACGAACTGCGCGGGGCTCGCAATCGAACGGTCGACGTGCGATTCGGCGGCGAAGTGAACGATCGTGTCGATGGCGTGCTGTTTCAGCACGCGAGCGGCCAGGTCGAAGTCGCAGACATCGCCGCGGACGAAAGTGATCCGTCCGCTCCTGATCAGGGGCTCGATGCTGGCGGTGTCACCGGCGTAGGTGAGCGCATCGAGCACCACGATCGCGTCTTCGGGATGTTGCTCACTCCAGAAGATCGTGAAGTTGGCGCCGATAAAGCCGGCACCGCCGGTCACCAGAAGACTTCTTGCCACGATGTTCGACTACTCCGGCACCATCGATTGCAGCATGGCGCGCAGCGAAGCGCGCCAGTGAAGTGCACGGGCGCCACATGCGGCCTCGGTGGAACTCTTGTCAAGGACCGCATAAGCGGGCCTGCGGGCGCGCGTCGGGTATTGCGCGCTGCTGATCGGGATGATCTCGGGTGGCGCTTGCAGGCGCTGCACGGCCAGCGCCTCCTCCGCAATGGCCACCGCGAAGTCGTAGCGACTCGCCAGCCCGGAATCGCACCAGTGATGGATCCCGCCAAGGCCCAGCTCCACGACCTTCCAGAGCGCCCCTGCCAGTGAACGGCTCCAGGTGGGCGCACCGACCTGGTCGAGCACCACGCGAACCGCCACGTTGCCGCGCATGAGTTGCAGCATGCGCGTCACGAAGCACGAACTGCCTTCTCCGTAGAGCCACGATGAGCGAACGATGCAGGCGCGCTCGCCCAGCGCCGCCTGCGCGCGATGCTCGCCTTCCAGCTTGCTGGCACCGTAAACGCTCAAGGGCTCCGGCACGTCCTCGGGGAGATAAGGCGTCGACTTGCGGCCATCGAACACGAAGTCTGTCGACACGTGCACGAGACGGGCACCGTGTCGTGCGCACGCCTGCGCCAGCCGGTCGACGCCTTCGGCATTCGCCCGGTACGCCTCGTTCCGGTGCGACTCCGCCGCTTCCACGTTGGTGTAGGCCGCGGCATTGATCACGGCCTGCGGCAGCGTGCTGGCAAACAGCCGCTCGATGAGGGCGGCATCGGCAATGTCGAGCTGTTGGCGGGAGCAGCCGGTGACTTGAAATTGAGGCGGGGCCGAGCGGAGCAGTGCACGCCCCAGCTGTCCCGCTGCGCCCGTGACCAGGACCCTCATGCGAACGTCTCCGCTTCCTGCAAACGCCGGCCGTTGCGGTCCCGGTCGGAGAGCACTGGGTGAACTCCGGACGGCAGCGGCCAGTCGATGCCGAGGTCCGGATCGTTCCACGCCAGCACCCTCTCGGCGGCGGGCAACCGATAGTCGGTGACTTTGTACTGAACGGCCGCGACCTCCGTGAGCGCGAGAAAGCCGTGAGCGAATCCCGGCGGTACCCAGATGGCGTGCAGCCCTGCGGCGGTCAGCCGTACGCCCACCGAGCGGCCGAACGTGGGCGAGCTGCGACGCAGGTCCACCGCCACATCGAAGACCTCACCCGCGATGACCCGCACGAGCTTGCCTTGCGGCTGCTGCACCTGGTAGTGCAGACCGCGCAGGGTCCAGCGCTGCGAGTGGCTGAGATTGTCCTGGACGAACGTCGCCGCGATGCCCGCCGTCGCATAGCTCTGC
>DASQOO010000096.1:0-2831 GCA_035644435.1 Steroidobacteraceae bacterium
CGCTCGTCGGGCGTCCTCCGCCCGACCGCTTCGGCTACTGGCTCGCCGTGTCAGCTCCATACGCTCCCATTTCGTCAAGGCCATCGCGTCTGTCATGGACGCGAGTATAGTCTAGTAATGGTTGTTACAGTTCACTAGGAAACCGCCATGGCCAAGTTTCGTCTGCCCGCCAACTCCCGCATCCGCCCCGGACGTGTGCGCGCAGCGCCGGCTGGCGCCCGCAACGTCAAGGCGTTTCGCATCTACCGCTTCGATCCGGACACGGGCGAGAACCCGCGCATGGATACCTTCGGCATCGACATGGACGATTGCGGACCGATGCTTCTCGACGTGCTGATCAAGATCAAGAACGAGATCGATTCCACGCTGACTTTCCGACGCTCCTGCCGCGAAGGGATTTGCGGCAGCTGTGCCATGAACATCGACGGCGTGAATACGCTCGCCTGCACGTTGTCCTGCGAGGACGTGGGCCGCGAGGTACGGATCTATCCCTTGCCCCACATGCCGGTGGTGAAGGACCTGGTCCCGGACCTCACGCAGTTCTACGCGCAATACGCTTCGGTCAAGCCCTGGCTGCAGACGCGCACGCCGGCGCCGCCCGATCGTGAACGCCTGCAGTCCAAGTCCGAGCAGGAGAAGATCGACCGGCCTAGTGCCTGCATCATGTGCGCCTGCTGTTCCACGAGCTGTCCGAGCTACTGGTGGAACAGCGATCGTTACCTCGGCCCGGCGGCTCTGCTGGCCGCCTACCGCTGGATCATCGACAGCCGCGACGAAGCGACCGGGGAGCGACTCGATGCGCTCGAGGATCCGTTCAGGCTGTATCGCTGCCACACGATCATGAACTGCACCGAGGCGTGCCCGAAGGACCTGAATCCCGCCAAGGCGATCGGAGAAATCAAGCGGCTGCTGGCGGAGCGCCGCCATTGAGCCGCCTGGCGTGGCAGTGCCGGCGCGGGCTGCGGGAGCTGGACGAGCTGCTGCAACGTTATCTCGCGCAGCGCTATCCGCAAGCGAGTGTGAGCGAGCAGCGTGCTTTCGAGCGCTTGCTCCAGAGCCCCGATCCGCAGCTTCAGGCCTACCTGTTGAGCGAGACTCGGCCGCACGATCCGGAGCTGCAGGATGTCGTCGACGCCATACGCGAGCATCGAGCTTGAATTCAAGCCCGCCTGGCTGCTGCTCGCCCTGTTCGTGGCGTGGCTGCTGGGCGTCGTCGTTGCGATTGCGCAGCTGGCATGGCCGATTGCCATACGTTGCTCCCTCGCGGGGGCGGCGCTCCTGGTTGGCGGACGGGGGATCCTGTCGCTGGCCAACGGCTTGGCGAATGGCGCTGTTCAGCGAGCGGTGTGGTCGGCAGACGGCGCGTGGCGCCTCGTGGATGGAGCAGGCCGCACGTGGCAGTCGCGGCTTGAGTCGTCGGCGCGTTGCTGGAATCGCCTCGGGTTCCTGGTCTGGCACGACGGCGCGACTCGGCGGCGCGCGATCGTAACTCGGAGCTCGGTGGGTGCGGATTCGTTCTGCCGCCTGCGGGTACGGATGCGCTATGAACTACCCTGCGAAACCCGTTCAGGCCCTAGAATGTGAACTGAGTTGAACTTTGAGTTGTGAAGTCAATCACAGCCGGCTGCAGCGCATACCTTGGGGCGAACTTTCCAGTGCAGGCAGGGTCACAGGGGGGTGCTCAGGCTGGCTCGGACACGGGAGTGACGAGCCCGAATGGGCAACGACGCCAGCGATCTGATGCTCGTGGAGCGCGTGCAACGAGGCGATGCAGGAGCATTCGATTACCTGGTGCTCCGGTATCAGCACAAGGTGCTCAAGCTGATCATGCGGTACGTCCGTGACCCGGTCGAAGCCGAAGACGTGGCCCAGGAGGCATTCCTGAAGGCGTATCGCGCACTCCCCAGCTTTCGCGGCGACAGCGCGTTCTATACGTGGCTGTATCGGATTGCCATCAATACGGCCAAGAATGCGCTGGTGTCCAGCCGCCGCCGGCCGGTCGACTACGATCTCGATCTGCAGGATCCGGAACAGTACGACATGCAGGCGCGTCTAAAGGATTCGGAAACCCCGGAAGGGTTGCTGCTCACCGACGAGATTCGCGACACGGTGAATGCCGCAATTGCCGATCTTCCGGAGGATCTGCGCACCGCCATCATGCTGCGTGAAATCGAAGGCCTCAGTTACGAGGAGATTGCAGCGGCCATGGAATGCCCGGTGGGAACGGTGCGCTCACGGATATTCCGTGCGCGCGAAGCGATCGACAAGCGCCTCCGGCCGATCTTCGAGGGCGGCCTGGGACGATTAGAGGAATGAACGTCAATGACTGAACACCTGCGCGACCAGCTGTCGGCGTTTCTGGATGGAGAGCTGCCACGTCCGGAAGTGGAGCTGCTGCTGCGGCGCCTTGCGGGCACCGACGAACTGCGCGTCTCGTTGAGCCGCTATGTCGTCATCGGCGAATGCCTGCGCAACGCGCCCGGTCGCAGCGTGACCCGCGGTTTCGCGGGACGGGTCAGCGCAGCCGTGGCAACTGCAGGCAGTAGTGTGACGGGCGAGCCGCTGCGCTCGGTGGGCCGCTGGCTGCGTCCACTCGGCGGTTTGGCGATAGCCGCGACGGTGGCAACGGTGGCGATCCTGGGTCTGCAACGCACCGACATCCCGGCCGCCGACACCCAAGTGGCGTCAGTCTCATCCGCCCCGACCGCCGCTGCGATCGGCGGCCCTGCGATTGAAGAGCCCATGAGCTACACAGTGCCAGCGCCAAGCACGGGTGGCCCGGTGATCCCTGCCGGCCGGCTGACTAGTTACGTGGTCGCGCACAGTGAATA
>DASQOO010000097.1:0-2152 GCA_035644435.1 Steroidobacteraceae bacterium
CCGACCTTGCGCACGGTTTTCTCCTGGATCGCTCTGAGCAGCTTGACCTGCATCGCGAGCGGCAGGTCGGCGACTTCGTCGAGGAACAGGGTGCCGGTGCTGGCGGCCTGGAAAAATCCATCGCGGTCGCCTTCGGCGCCCGTGAACGCCCCCTTCTTATAGCCGAAGAACTCGCTCTCCATCAGGTTCTCGGGGATGGCGCCGCAGTTGACCGGCACGAAGGCCTTCTCGCGCCGCGACCCTTTGCTGTGGATGAGACGCGCGGCGAGCTCCTTGCCGCTCCCGGACTCCCCTGTAATGTAAACAGGCGCCTGGCTGCGTGCGAGCTTCTCGATCATCGAGCGCACCTGCTCGATCCCGGGACTCGAGCCAAGAAGCTGCGCCTCCCCCGACTTGGCCGCCGCCGGTTTCTGGGGCAGGGACAGCGCGGATTTGACCAGCGTGCGCAGCTGATCGAGGGACAGGGGCTTGGTCAGGTAATCGAAGGCACCCGACTTGAGGGCCGCCACGGCGTTTTCAGTGCTGCCGAACGCCGTAATCACCGCCACGGGCAGGTCCGCGCATTCGACGCCGATGAAACGCACCAGGTCCAGCCCGTCACCGTCGGGCAAGCGCATGTCGGTGAGGCAGAGGTCATAGCGCTTGGACTGCAGCAGCTGCTTGGCCGCGGCCACGGTACCGGCGCATTCCACCGCCAGACCCATGCGGACCAGCGACAGCTCGAGCAGTTCCCGGATGTCCGCCTCGTCGTCGATGACGAGCACCGCACCCTGGACCAGGCCCGTTCGCCGTTCCGCGCGCCGGTTCGCTACGGTTCCTGCCATAGGATCCTAAAGTCCGCGCCCGGCTTGCGGTCCAGGTATTCAAGAATCGCGCCGTTGGCGGCACACAGCTCGCGTGCAATATAGAGGCCCAGCCCCGTCCCGCGCGCGAAAGTGGTGAAAAACGGTTCGAACAACTGCGCTTGCAACTCCTTCGCCACGCCTTCGCCGTCGTCGATGACGTGCAATTCTACTCGATTTGCCCGACGCGAAACGGTGATGCGCACGCTTCCGGCGAGCCTGCGGCAGTGCCGCCAGGCGTTGTGCAGGAGGTTCCACAGCACCTGGTTGAGATGGGCTCGGTCGAATTCCAAGGTGACATCTTCGGCTGCCTCGACCGAAAAGTTTTCGCCCGGGATGCTGTCGTTCCGAGTGAACTCCTCGATAAACGTAAACAGATACGGGCGCACCCGGATCGTCTCCGGTTGAACGCGGTCGCGCCGCGAGAGTTCGAGCACGTCGTGCACCATGCGCTCCAGGCGCCGCGCGTTGTCCCGGATGATCTGCACCATGCGTTCCTTCTGCGGTCCGCGCTGTTCTTCCTGCAGGAGGTCGCCGGCATGCGTAATGGCCGACAGGGGATTGCGGATCTCGTGGGCGATATTGGCGGTGAGCCTTCCGAGCGCCGCGAGCTTGAGTTGCTGGGCTTGTTCCTGGAGCTTGGACAAATCCTCGAGAAACACCAGGCTGGAGCTGCCGCCCGTGACCCCCACCGAGACGAAACGCGCACGGACCAGGCGGCCGCTCTCGGAAAAGCGCACGTTCACGCTGCTCGGGCCCTGGCCGGCGCGCCAGGCGGCAAGCCGCTGGGCGAGCTCCTCCGAAAAATCCTCGATCCGGCTCAAATCGGGCACGAGCCGCCCGAGCAGATCGGCCGCGCGCGGATTGTGCAGATGCACCCGTCCATCGGCATCCACGACGAGCACCCCGTCCTGCACATCGCGGATGATCAGCTTGTTGATACGAAGCTGATCGGCGAGATCGGCACCGCGTTGCTGTGCCAGGCGCTCGTTCAGGATCAGGCGCCGCGCCAGCCGATTGGTGATCAGCGCCGTCGCGAAATACCCGATCGACAGCAGCCCGGGCTGGACGTAGTTGGCGGTGCTGGAGTCGTGCACGAGCACCCAGTACGACTGCTCGAGAAGCACTGCAATCGACGCCAATGCGGCGTAGAAGAGCGTCAGCGTGCCGCGGCTGACCAGCGCGGCACCCGCCAGGGAAATGAGCAGCATCACGCCCAGGCCGCTACGGATGCCGCTCGAGGCATACATCAACATGACGATGAGCACGACGTCGGTGACGACATGCAGCGTGAGTTGAAGGTTGAAGTG
>DASQOO010000098.1:0-13306 GCA_035644435.1 Steroidobacteraceae bacterium
CCCTTTCGCGCAGCGCCGCCTGGGCGCGCCGGAGCAAGCTGGTGCCCCAGCCCACCGCGGCGCCGGTCAGGCCCAAAGTGACGAAGCCCGGCAAGTCGAAGAAGCCCGCGAGCAGCGGATAGGCCAACGCGGGGGGATACGCCTTCGCAATGAGATGCGGGAGAACGATCGCGGAGAGGAACGCGGCGAAGATGCCGGTTCCGGTGCCGCCCAACCAGGCCGCGGCGACCACCCCGAGGATGAAAAACCCGATCGGATGCGAGAGCAGGCCCACCGACGAAAGATGCAGTAGCACCGCCACGCCGATACAAAGAGGTGCAAGCGCATACCGCCACGCTGTGTTCGCCGGGTTGCTCTTGATCACGTCGTCACCGACTTGCGCACAGCGGCGAGCAATTCCTTGCGGGTAAAGGGCTTTGGCAGCACCTTCTTTACGCCGAGCCGAAGCGCTGCCTCAGCGGATCCGGCCAGGCCGCGCCGGAAGCGCGCGGACAAAACGAGGATGGGGGCAGAATACATCTCGCGCAGCGAGCAGATAAGAGCGTCGGCCGACTGTGGCTCCGGGACATCGGCGATGACGAGCGTCGGCTTCACATGGCCAGCCTCGCGCGCTGTTAGCACGTAGCCGGCTTCTTGAAGCCATCGTTCGAGCAGCCCGTGGATCATGGCGTCCTCCTCCAGGATGACCACGTAGCCTTTTGGATTCACGTCTTTCCCAGGAATAGCGGTTCTACGGTTCTACCTTAGGGATCGCTGCTTCGTTATTCAACGATGCGTCTTCGACGTGGCGGCGACAGCCCAGGCCGAAATATGTCAATTGCCACAATTTCGCCTGCACGGTGCGACAAACCGGTCAAGCGACTCGCGCACGCTCAAGCCATCGTGGGGGAGTTTGACGGTTGACCTGGCAATCCATGGAACAATCGCAGCCTGACCGTCAAGCCGAGATTGGCGCTGCCCCGGCTTCTTTCGGAGCAAGTCACGTGAGTACCGCGCACGTGCTCGCCGTCGACGATGATCCTTCGATCCTGAAGTTCATCGGCGACTACCTGGGCGACAACGACATCCGTGTCACAGCGCTTGCGAGCGGCAAGCAGATCGCCGAAGTCATGGCGCGGGAGACGATCGATCTGCTGGTCCTGGATTTGCGTCTGCCCGACGAGGACGGCATGGAGATCGCCCGCAAGCTGCGCCAGGAATCAGCCGGATTGCCGATCATCATGCTGACCGGGCGCAAGGACGACGCCGATCGCGTCATGGGTCTCGAACTCGCCGCCGACGACTATTTGACCAAGCCCTTCAATCCACGCGAGCTGCTCGCGCGGATCCGCGCGTTACTCCGCCGCAGCCGCGCACAGCAGTCGGTGGCAGACGGCTTGCACAAGATCCGCGGCTACCGCTTCGCAGGTTGGGAGCTCAACGTGCGGCGGCGCCGCCTCACGTCGCCCGCGGGGGAAAGTGTTTCGCTCACCAATACCGAATTCAATCTGCTCGCCGCATTCCTCTCGGCGCCGCAGCGCGTGCTGTCGCGCGACCAGCTTATCGGGCTCTCGCGCCTTCACAACGACGAGGTGTACGACCGCTCGATCGATACCCAGATCGGACGCCTGCGGAGGAGGTTTGGTGCGAAGACCCCGCTGATCCGCACCGAACGTGGCGCGGGTTATGTCTTCACTGCCGAGGTCGAAGTCGTTCGGTAGCCCGCCGCGAACGCGTATCCCTCAGCGCATGTGTTTGGTCCTCAGCAGCACCATCACGCAGGCCACCACCGCTGATCAGCAGGTGCTGACCGCTTATGAACCCCGCGAGATCGCTAGGCAAGTATTCCGCGGCGTTCGCCACGTCGCCGAGAGTGCCCGTCCGCTGAATGGGCCGTGATGAGCGAATGAATTGCGTGACTTCTTGCCTCACGCCGTCCGCAAGGGTTGCAGCGTTGCATCACCGCCGCCCGCCCACCTCGTCAAGGTGAACGAGCATGTCGTCCGGATCTTCGTAGACGCGGATCGCGCCCGCTTGGCGCAGCTCCTCGGCGCCGTAACCACCACTGAGCAGGCCGACGCCAAGCGCCCGGCAGCGGCTGGCAGCGAGCATGTCCCATATGCTGTCGCCGACGACGATCGCGTTCTCGATAGGGCCGCCCAGCCGCTCGTTAGCGGCGAGAAACAGATCCGGGTCCGGCTTCGCGTACTTCACCTGATCGCGCGTCACCACCGGTGTCGACGCAGGATCGACACCCAAACTCGCCAGTCCCGCCGCGGCGGTTTCCATGCGCCCGCTGGTGGCGATCGCCCAACCGACGCCCGCGCGCGACAACGCAGCGAGCAGCTCACGCGCACCGGGCAGCGGTCGAATCGAAGCAGCCTGCTCTTGAAAATTGACCGCATGGCGCTCGCGCAGCCGCTGGACCAATGCAGCGTCGATTTCGCGGCGCGTCTCGCGCAGAAGCTGATGCGAGAACAGGCCGCCGCTCATCCCGATCTTGCGATGGATGCGCCACACCGATAGTTCGATGCCTTCGGCGTCGAGCGCGCGTTTCCAGGCGAGGACGTGCTGGTAGACGCTGTCAATGAGCGTGCCGTCCAGATCGAACAGGAAATGTGGTTCGATGCGCACCAGAGTCTCCCTAGACGGTCAGTCCGAGCTCATCGGACGATAACCGCAATTTTCGCGACCCGCTGTCACGCGATCGTTTCGCGGTCGTTTCACCTGCTACGCGGCCGCGACCAATTGCGATGGCCGCAGACGCGTCGAGTGGTTGCGCGAAGACCTGAGCAAAGCCATGCTGCTTGTTGGTGCAAGACCTGAGAAGGTCTGAATCGGGCAGCTCGATCTGGTGCCTGGCGGTCCCGCGGCGGGCGAAAGAGCGTGATCTGACGCGACTTTCGACATGGCACGCCCCGTTCGTCGTGTCCCGAGCGGCGCACGACTGCAGTTCACAGGATTCCCAGGGCGCGCGCGCGAGCCATCGCGCCCGATCGGTTCTTCACATCGAGCTTTCCGTAGACATTGTGGAGGTGCCACTTGAGCGTCCCCTCCGAGATGAAGATCGCCTCGGCGATCTCCTTGTTGCTCAGCCCCGACTCGAGCCGTTTCAAAATGGCCACTTCTCGCTTCGTCAGTTCCTCCACGACCGGCGTGTGGCGCGGGCTTGGATCGCGTCGGTCGGGCTTGCGCAGCGATTGCTGGAGGTGAAGCGCCAGCGGTGCTGCCTCCGAACCGTCCATGCGGGTCGGATCCAGGCGGGCGATGAGCGGCTGCAGAACCGTCAGATCGTCGAGAAACAGGCGCAAGTAGCGTCTCGGTGCTGCGATCGCGAGCGCGCTCCGCAGGTCCTCCAGGGCCTTGTGCGGCTCGCCGTCGCGTTCAAACGCGAGCCCACGCAACAGCAACAGTGCGACCCAGCGGTGAAACAGTTCCTTGCGCCTGCAGTTTTCGATCGCGCCGCCAAGCGCTTCGATCACGAGTTTCGGAGATTGTTCGAGCAGATAGCGTGACGCTGCGCGAAAGGACTTGTCCGCGGCCAGACTCGCGCCCGCGCCTGCCGACGGAATTTCGTTGAAGCCAAGGCGCACGGCGACGCCCTTCGCTTCCCCGAGGCGCCCGGCGCGCGCCAAGATCGCGCACTCTTCCGCGGCCAACGTGACCACCACGCGGCGCAGATTGCGTCGCTCGCCGAGTTCCTCGCCCTCGCGCAGGATGGCCAAGGCGCCCGTCTCGTCCTGGCGCAGCAGCTGTAGCCGTGCGCGCGTCTGGTAGGCGACGATTACCGCGTCGGCAGGTCCATACTCATCGACGCTCGTCATCGCCCGCTCGATGTGCTCCGTAGCGCGGTCGATCTCGTCGAACTCATATGCGACGCCGGCCAGCAACGTGTGAAACAGGCTGGCGTGCGCCGGGTGCCCATGCAGCTGGCGCTCGACCTGCTCGAGACCGCTCAGACACGCGCGCCGTGCTTCCAGATAGCTGCCACGCTTCAAATGCAGCAGCGCTTCGAGGAAATTCGTCCAGGCGAGTGAATAGTGCCCTTCGCTCTTTTCGAGCCATCGGCGCGTTTGCACGAGTACTTCGAGTCCCTTGGCGATCTCACTGTTGGTCTTGCAGCCGAACGCGAGGACGTTGCCCATGACGCCCTTGCGCGCGAGGGCTGCGTCGGGCCAACGCTGTAGCCACGCAGCCGCAAGTTCGCCGCCGCGCGCGCCGTCATCGCGCAAGGCAGCTGACATCGCGGCCTGCAGTTGCACGGCGCACCGCAACTCTTCGATCAACTGCGTATCGCGTTGCGCCTCGCTTTCGAGCCTCTGCAGCAAGCGCTCAAGGCGATACACCTGAGCCTCGTACTCCTGCTGCATGGGAGAAAACGACAATGAAAAGACGTACTGAATGCGGATGACCGGGTAACGATCGACCCATTCGTCGGGCAACGCGTTCATCCAGCGCAGGATGGTGTGGTGATAGCCGCGCTGAAACGCCAGCTCCTCGACGTTTTCGGCCACCCATCGCGTAGCCCGCTCCCAGTCCTGCGCCCGGATGGCGCAGTTGATCGCCTCCTCGGCAAAGCCGTTCGCAAACATCCACTCCGCCCCGCGGATCAGGCATTCACGGGCTTGCGTCGGTGCCGCACGAAGGTACCGCTCCCGGAAGTACTCGCCCACGAGGTGATGAAAGCGCAACCAGGTGGCGCTGCGATCCAATGGAATGAGGAACAGATTGCGCGCCCGCACAGCATCGATCAGGGCTTCGGCGTCCTGCGCACGGGTCGCCGCCACAGCGAGCGGCGCGCTGATGCGGTCAAAGAGTGCGATACGGAACACAAACGTGCGCGTGATCTCGTCCAGGTGCGTCAGCACGACCTCGCCCAGGTAATCCACCACGCTACGGTCAGTCCCGGCGAACTGCGCGATGAAACGAGTTTCGTCGGTGGTTTCGGCCATGGCGAGCGCGACGAGTTCGAGCGCAGCCGGCCAGCCTTCCGTCTTGGACTGAAGCTGCCGAAGTTCGCGCATCGGCAAGTCGTGGCCAAGCCGATTGCGATAAAACTGCGCCATCTCCTCGACGCTGAACTGCATTTGCGGCGGACCCATCTCGAGTAACTGGCGTCGTACGCGCAGCGCACTCAGCCGCAGTCCGACCTCCTCGCGGCTGCCGATCACGAACTGAAGGCAACGTGGTCCATAGCTCACCAGCCAGTCGATGATCTCGATCACGTCTGACTGCTGGACGAACTGCAAATCGTCGAGAAACAGGACGACGCGCCGATCGACGGCGGCGAGGTCACCGGACAGGACTTCCAACAACGCGTTGGCGCCGCCGATGAGATCTCCCGACAGCTGCCCGAGCGTGGCCTCGCCGATGCGCGGCTCGGCCTTTTGCAGCGCGGCGATCAGGTGACGCATCACGCGCACGGTGTCGATGTCGCCGTCGTCCAGCGACAGCCAGGCGCAAGCGATCCCACGCGCTGCAAGGGTTGTGTGCCACTGCGCCATCTGCGTGGACTTGCCATAGCCCGCGGGAGCGACGACCAGGATGACGCGATAGTTGCCTTCCAGGATGTCCTTGGCCGAGTCGAGCGCAGGACGCGGGAGCGGCCGGCTCGTCCCGGTGGCGGGATAGAGCTTGGCTTCGATGATGCGTGCCTCGGGTCTTCCGCCGACCATGGCTGGATCCGTCTCCGCACTGATGCTACCCCGGCCGCGCCAGGCAGAGCCGATCCGGGACCTATCCAATTCCTAACTTCCGATAGGGGACGGCTCGGCAGCCCGAAATCACACTGCGTCCCATCGCGGTTAGCCACAGGACGGAGACGAACCATGAAACGCGACGATGCAGTGATGCCCCAGCCCCTGACGGCCGTGATCGTAGGCACCGGCTTCGGCGGAATCGGCATGGCAATCAAGCTGCGCAAAGCCGGAGTCACCGCCTTCGTCCTGCTCGAAAAGTCCGACCAGATCGGCGGCACCTGGCGCGACAACACCTATCCCGGTGCGGCCTGCGACGTGCCGTCGCCCTTGTATTCGTTCTCCTTCGAACAGGATTTCAACTGGCCGCGCTTCTATTCGCGCCAACAGGACATCCACCGCTACCAGCTGCACTGCGTGTCCAAGTACGGCATCGCACCGCACGTGCGCCTGAATACCGAGGTCCGCCGGGCGGCCTTCGACGAGCGCAGCGGCTTGTGGCAGGTCGAGACCTCGCGCGGCGAGGTCCTTCGGGCCCGTGCCCTCATCACCGCCACCGGACAACTCAACCGTCCGGCGTATCCGAAGATCGCTGGACTGGAATCGTTCCGCGGCAAGGTCTTCCATTCCGCCCGCTGGGACCACGGGCACGATCTGCGGGGGAAGCGGGTTGCGGTCATCGGCACCGGCGCGAGCGCAATCCAGTTCGTCGCCCACGTGGTCGAGAAGGCCGCTCACGCGACGCTGTTCCAGCGCACCGCGCCCTACGTGCTGCCGAAGCCGGATCGCAACATCACGCGCGTCGAGCATTGGCTGCATCGCCGCGTCCCGTTTCTGCAAAAGCTGGTGCGTGGGACGGTCTACAGCGTGTTCGAGTCGCTCGGCGTCGGACTGCTCAAGTTCCGCCCGGTGCTGGCGCCGATGAAGGCGCTGTGGAAGCTGCACCTGCGCCTGACGATCAAGGACCGCGCACTGCGCGCCAAGCTCACGCCGGATTACCCGATCGGTTGCAAGCGCATCCTGTTCGACAACACGTACTACCGTGCGCTCGCCAAGCCGAACGTCAGCGTCGAGACCGGCGGCATTCGCGAGATCGGCGCGAACTGCATCGTCACCGACGACGGCACCCGCCATGAGGTCGACACGCTGATCTTCGGCACCGGCTTCGCCGCCTCGGGCTTTCTTGCGCCGATGGAGATCCGTGGGCGCTCCGATCGCGAGCTGAGCGCCGCCTGGCGCGATGGCGCCGAGGCCTACCTCGGCATCACGGTGAGCGGCTTTCCCAACCTCTACATGCTGTACGGGCCGAACACCAACCTCGGCCACAACTCGATCGTGTACATGCTGGAAAGTCAGATCCAGTATGTCAGTGACGCGATCGCCCGCCTGCGCGCGTCGCCGGACACCTCGTTCGACGTCAGGCCGGACGTCCAGAGTGCCTTCAACCGGCAGCTTCAGCATGCGCTCGGGAACGCGGTCTGGGCCGAGGGTTGCAAGAGCTGGTACATCAACGCCAGCGGCAAGAACACCAACAACTGGGGTGGCCTCACGTTCACCTACCGCCGTCTGACGCGTCGCTTCGATCGCGTGAACTACGACGCGATCGCAACCGATCCGCTCGTGCCGCTCACCGCTGACGACCCGCACCTCGCAACGCGGTCCGCCCCGGCAATCGCAGCGGCCTAGCCGATCTGTTCAAGCACAGAACCAGGAGATCTTCATGCGCGAATCGATTCAGGCCACGGTGGCGCGGTTCATCGTCAGGAGTGTTCTGAAGCCCGCCTTGCAGCCCGCGGTTCCCGTTCTCGTGCAGCGTCGCTGGGCTGGCATCGCTACCCGTACCTTGAGCGTCCCGTTCAGCGTGCGTTTTGCGCGCTCGAGCCTGGCGGCAGTTCCGACGGAAGTGGTGCGGGCGAAATCCGCCGCGGCGGGTTCAGGCGCCGTGTTGTTCCTGCACGGAGGCGCATACATGATCGGCTCGCCGGTCAGCCACCGCAGTATCACCGCGCGCCTTGCCACACTCACCCGCGCGACCGTGTTCGTCCCGGACTACCGGCTCGCGCCCGAACACCCCTTCCCGGCGGCGTTAGACGATGCACTCGCTTGCTACCGAGCCCTCCTCGCCCAAGGTTACTCACCCGCACAGATCGCCGTGGCAGGCGACTCGGCCGGCGGCGGACTCGCGCTGTCGCTCTGCCTGCGCTTGCGCAGCGAAAGTTTGCCGCAACCGTACTGCCTCGCCCTCATTTCGCCATGGGCCGACCTCACGCTCACACAGCTCGCGCCGGTGACCAACGATGCGCTCCTGCACCCGACCTGGCTGAAGCAGGGTGCAGCGGCTTACCTGCATGAACACTCAGCGCAGGACCCGTTCGCGTCTGCGCTGTACGCCGATCTTGCAGGCCTGCCGCCGACGCTGCTGCAGGCCGCCTCGCTAGAGATCCTGCGCAACGATGCGCGCCGCCTGGCGGGAGCACTGACTGCAGCGGGCGTCGCGGTCGAGCACCGCGAATTCCCGGACATGTGGCACGACTTCCAGCTCTACGCCGGGATCGTTCCCGAGGCTACGCAGGCCGTGAACGACATCGCGCGCTTCATCGGCAGCAGGCTTCTCGCCGCGCCGCCGGCGCGTCAGGCAACGATTCGTACGACTTCCGAACCGAGGGGACAGGCAAATGGAACGCATCTGGCATAAGGTCTACGGCGCGAAGATCGCCAAGGAAATCGATCCGAACCGTCATCGCTCAGTGGTTGCGATGGCCGAAGAAGCGATGAAGAAGTACGCCGACCGTACTGCGTTCGTCAGCTTCATGAACCGCCTGAGCTACGCCGACGTCGATCGTTTGTCGGCCCAGTTCGCTGCGTACTTGCAAACGTCGCTCGGGGTGAAAAAGGGCGACCGCATCGCGGTCATGGCGCCCAACATCCTTGCCTTCCCGGTGACGATGTTCGGCGTCCTGCGCGCAGGCGCAGTGCAGGTGAACGTGAACCCGCTCTATACCCCGCGGGAACTGGAGCATCAGCTCAACGACGCGGGCGTCGAGACGATCGTCATTTTCTCCGGCTCGACGCAGACGCTCGCCGCGGTGCAGGCGAACACAGCGATCAAGAACGTCATCGTCGTGGAGACGGGCGACCTCGGTCAGACCGCGCTGCCCAGCCCGCCGGTGGCCGACGCGATCGGACCCTACACGCGCCTGCCGGCTGCGCTCGCTCAAGGCGCTACGGCCCGCTTCACGCCGGTGGACATTGCACCGGAGGACCTGCTCTACCTGCAATACACCGGCGGCACCACCGGCGTGTCGAAGGGCGCGATGCTCTCGCATCGAAACCTGGTGGCGAACGTCCTGCAGTTCCACACCTTTGCGCCGGACCTGTTTCGCGAGGCGCAGGAGACGGTGATCACCGCGCTCCCGCTTTATCACATCTTCGCGCTCATGGTGAATTGCCTGGCCTATTTCCAGGTTGGCGCGACCAACGTGCTCGTGGCCAATCCGCGCGACATGGACGGCTTCATCCAGATCCTGCGCGCGAGCCGGTTCTCGATCATCACCGGCGTGAACACACTTTTCACCGGGATGATGCTGCACCTGGAGTTCAGGAGCGTCGACTTCTCGAACTACCGCGCCGCGCTGGGCGGCGGCGCCGCAGTGCTGAAGGCGACTTCGGAAAAATGGAAGAGCTTCACCGGTCACCATATCAAGGAGGGCTTCGGCTTGTCCGAGACCTCGCCGGTCGTGACGTTCAATCCGCCGCATCTCGAGGACTTCTCGGCGACGGTCGGCATTCCGGTGCCGTCGACCGATGTCTCGCTGCGCGACGATGATGGCAACGAAGTCGCGCTCGGGGAGCGGGGTGAGATCTGCGTAAAAGGCCCGCAGGTCATGCGCGGCTATTGGGGACGACTGGACGACAACGACACGGTGTTCTGGCCCGACGGTTACCTGAAGACGGGCGACATCGGTGTGTACAACGCGGACGGTTTCATCAGGATCGTCGACCGCAAGAAGGACATGATCCTCATCTCCGGCTTCAACGTCTTCCCCAACGAGATCGAGGCGGTCGTTGCCACCTGTCCGGGCGTAGCCGAATCGGCCTGCGTCGGGACACCGAACGAGAAGACGGGCGAAGCGGTGAAGCTCTTTGTCGTCAGGGCACCAGGCGCGGAACTGACCGAGGCACAACTGCTAGCGCACTGCCGCAAGAGCCTGGTCGCATACAAGGTCCCGGCGCAAATTGAGTTTCGCTCCGCGCTGCCGAAGTCGACGGTGGGCAAGATCCTGCGCCGCGAGTTGCGCGACGCCAAGTAGCGAGACGGCAGATGTCCGCACAGCCCCAACTCGTTCCCGAGGCACCGCGCGCGTTTTCGATCGCCATGCTGCGCATCGGCTCGCAAATGCTGCGCGTCGGGCGCCAAGCGGGAGCTGGCGGCGGCCTGCCGCTGCTCGTGTTCAACGGGATCGGCGGCAACATCGAGTTGCTGGAGCCGTTGGCGCACTCGATGCCCCAGCGCGAGCTCATCACTTTCGACATCCCGGGGGTCGGCCATTCTCCGCTGCCGCGTCGGCCGTACCGTTTGAGTGGCATCGCCACCCTTGCCGCGCGCGTGCTCGACCACTATGACCACGCGCAGTGCGACGCGCTGGGCGTTTCCTGGGGCGGAGCGGCCGCGCAGCAGTTTGCTCGCAGCGAACCGAAGCGGTGCCGGCGGCTCATTCTTTGCGCCACGGCGCCGGGGGCGTTCATGGTCCCGGCGCGCCCACACGTGCTGCTGAAAATGGCGACGCCGCGTCGTTTCATGAGCCGCGACTACGCGCGCAGTGTTGCGGGCGACATCTACGGCGGCGATTTCCGCCGCGACCCCCGCTTGGGGGCCGAAGTGTTCCGCCACATTCGCTGGCAATCGCAGTTCGGCTACTACCTCCAGCTCGCGGCAGTCACGGGCTGGACCAGCATCCACTGGCTGCACCGGCTGAAGCAGCCCGTGCTGTTGATGGCCGGCTCCGACGATCCGATCGTGCCACTCGCAAATGCGCGCCTGATGCGCTGCCTGATCCACGACGCAGAGCTGAAGGTGTTCGACTGCGGCCACCTGTTCCTGCTCACACGAACCGAGCAGTCGGCGCGTGCGATCGAACAATTCCTCGACCAACCCCGAACCCGGAGACTTGCATCATGAGCGACAAGATTCCCATCGCACGCCTGGCCGAACGCGTCGGCTCGGAACTCGGCGCCTCCACCTGGATCGCGCTGGATCAGACGCGCATCAACGAATTCGCGCGCTGCACCGGCGACAGCCAGTGGATCCACGTCGACGTGGAGCGCGCTGCGCGCGAAAGCCCGTTCGGCGGCACGGTCGCGCACGGTTACCTGACGCTCGCATTGCTGGCGCCGTCCACGTTCGAGGTGATGGTGGCGAACGTCGCGCTGAAGCAGGCTGTGAACTACGGCCTCGACAAAGTGCGCTTCATTGCGCCGGTGCGCGCAGGAAAACGCGTGCGCAACCGGATCAGCATCAAGGCCCTCGAAGACAAGGGGAACGGCCGCTTCCTCGCAACGACCGAGAACACCATCGAAATCGAGGGCGAAGAAAAACCCGCTCTCGTTGCAACCGCATTGGCGATGTTGATGGAGTGAGACCATGGCAAACCAGACCACGCACGGTCCGGCTGGCCGCGTCGTGCAGATGACGCGCAAGGCAGCCCGCGGCGCCAACCGCATCAGGCAGCGTACCGCCGAGACGCTCGGCGCGATCGGCGACGGCGCAATGCGCACCACCGGCGAGTTGACCGACCTGGTGGCGGATGTGGCCGAGAACACGTTGACATTTAATCCCCTGATCGGGATTCGCCGCCGTGACATGGCAACCGCCGCCGGCGCCCTGCTCAAGGGCGTGGCGAGTGCGCCACGCGTCGCCTCACGACATCTGGGCGCGTACGTCGGAGAGCTGCGCAAGGTGGTGCGCGGCGACTCGGAGATCAAGCCCGATCCGAAAGACCGGCGCTTCGTCGACCCGGCCTGGCAGTCGAACTTCCTGTACCGGCGCCTGATGCAGGCGCATGCGTTGACGCAAAGGAGCCTGGATGACTTCATCGATCAGTCCAGCCTCGACGCACGCAACAAAGGACGCGCGCATTTTTTTGCCGCGCTGGTGGCCGACGCTCTCGCGCCGAGCAATCTTCCGCTCGCCAACCCGGTTGCCGCGCGCAAGATCATCGATACCGGCGGTGCGAACCTGGTCGCGGGGTTCAGGAACTTCGTGCACGACCTGCGCCACAACCACATGCTGCCGCAGCAGGTGGACGTGACGCCCTTCAAGCTCGGTGTCAACGTCGCGACGACGCCAGGCCAAGTGGTTCACCGCAGCGAGATGTTCGAGCTGATCCAGTACACGCCCAGCACGCCCCAGGTGCGTGCACGTCCGCTCGTGATGTCCCCGCCGCAGGTGAACAAGTTCTACGCGATCGACCTTGCGCCCGAAAAGAGCCTGGCGAAGTGGGCGGTCGATTCCGGCGTGCAGATGTTCGTCGTCAGCTGGCGCAATCCCAGCGTCGATCAGGGGCACTGGGGCCTCGAGGACTACGTGATGGCGCTCGACGAGGCGGTCGATGTCGTGCGCAGGATCACGAAGAGCCCCGACGTCAACATGTGGGGCACTTGCTCCGGCGGCATGACGCTTGCGGCCTACCTCGGCTGGCTGGCCGCAAAGGGCGAGCGCAAGGTCGCCAACACGACATGGGCGGTGTGCATCCTTGATACCCAGGCGGCGCTGAGCGACTCGACGCTGGGTCTGTTCAACACCCCGCAGACGATACGTGCTGCCCAGGCGCGCTCGCGCCGGCGCGGGATGGTCAGCGGTGAAGAGATGGCGCGCATGTTTGCCTGGCTGCGCCCAAACGACCTGATCTGGAACTACTGGGTCAACAACTATCTGCTCGGCAACAAGCCACCCGCCTTCGACATCCTGTTCTGGAACAGCGACACGACGCACCTGCCCGGCCAGTTTCACTGCGATCTGCTGGAGCTGATCGAGACCAATCCGTATGCGAACGCCGGCACGCTGAAGATCGGCGGCTTGCCGATCGATCTTGCCCAAGTGGACGTCGGCGCGTACGTGATTGGCGGCATCACCGACCACATCACGCCCTGGCGCGCCTGCTATGGAACGGCGCGGCTGCTCGGACCCGAAACGACGTTCGTGCTCGCCAACGCCGGGCACCTGCAGAGCTTGATCAACCCGCCGGGCGCGCCGAAATCCTTTTTCTCCGCAGCCCCGGCAACGTTCGAAGACGCTGACGAATGGGCGCGTGCCGCGCAGGCTGGCCGCACCGAAGGCAGTTGGTGGCCCCATTGGCGTGACTGGATCCAGCAGCGGTCCGGTGAACTGGTCAACGCGCCGAAGAATCCCGGTTCCCGCAAGTACAAACCACTCGCGCCTGCTCCGGGCGAGTATGTCCACGCGAAAGGAGGTGAACGATGAAGATCCTGGTACCCGTCAAACGGGTGGTCGACTTCAACGTCAAGGTGCGCGTCAAGAGCGACGGCAGCGGCGTCGACATCACCAACGTCAAGATGAGCATGAATCCGTTCGACGAGATCGCCGTCGAGGAAGCGGTGCGCTTGAAGGAAAA
>DASQOO010000099.1:0-8948 GCA_035644435.1 Steroidobacteraceae bacterium
ATATCAGATGACGGAGCTCCACGCGCCGGCGCTGGCGGCGGGGGTGCGCTGGAACGACCCGTCCTTCGGCATACCCTGGCCGATCGCATCCGCTATCGTTATCGCCCAGCGCGATGCCGCCTATCCGGGCTTTGACCGCCACCGCTTCGAAGTGGAGTTGGGCAAGCGGACGGCACAATCGAGTGGCAAGGTCTGATGGACGCGAAAGCATCGTCACCGGAGGGTGTAACCTCTGCAGGTCGGAGTCTCTACGAGTTTGCGGCGCGGTTGTACCCCATCTGCAGGAGCATCACCGGCCGCGGTGTGCGTGAGACGCTGGCGCTGATCCGCGCCCGCGTGCCGCTGGTCGTACACGAGGTGCCGAGCGGCACACGCGTGTTCGATTGGGAGATTCCGCCAGAGTGGAATGTCGAGGATGCGGCCGTCATCGATGCGGATGGCCGTCGGGTAGTCGATTTCCAGGCGCACAACCTGCACCTCGTGGGCTACTCCGAGCCGGTGCAGACATCCCTGTCGCTCGAGGAATTGTCCGCCCGGCTGCATGTGCTGCCGGAGCACCCCGACTGGATTCCGTACCGCACCAGCTACTACCACCGCAGCTGGGGCTTCTGCATGCGCGCGCGCGACCGGGCGGCGCTACGCGCGGGACGTTACCGCATCGAGGTGAAGAGCTCGCTTGCGCCGGGCTCGCTCACGTATGGGGAACTGGTGATCGCCGGCCGCACGCGCGATGAGGTCCTCTTTTTCACCCATGTCTGTCACCCGTCTCTCGCCAATGACAATACCAGTGGCATGGCGGTTATGACTGCGCTGGCGGAATGGATTGCGAGCGAGCCGCGGCGCTTTACCTACCGATTCGTGTTTGCCCCGGGGACCATTGGTTCGCTCGCCTGGCTTAAGCGCAACGAGACGCGGCTCGCGCGCGTGCGCCACGGTCTGGTGCTGGCGCTGCTCGGCGATCCGGGCTCTCTGACATACAAGCGAAGTCGCCGTGAGGTCACCGAGATCGACGCCATTGTCCCGTACGTGCTCGCAGGACTTGGAGCCGCCATTCCCTTCTCACCCTACGGGTACGACGAGCGCCAGCTGTGCTCGCCGGGGTTCGATCTTCCGGTGGGCCGGCTCACCCGCTCGGTGAACGGTGGCTACGCGCAGTATCATACCTCGGCCGACGATCTGACACTCATCCGGCCAGACTGCCTGGCACAGAGCCTGGAGGTGTGCCAGCATGTCGTCGAAGTCATCGAGGGTAACCGTCGCTACCTTAACTTGAAGCCCAAGGGAGAGCCGCGGCTGGGTGCGCGCGGCTTGTACGGCCCGCTTGGCGGGCAAGGTCCCGCTGAGCGCGAGCAGGCGCTGCTGTGGATCCTGAATCAGTCCGACGGCGCACACTCGCTGCTCGACATCGCGCGCAAATCGGGTCTGGCTTTCAGCGTGATTCGCGAAGCGGCGAGCGCCCTTGAGACAGTCGGGCTGCTCAGGGAAACGCGACGTGTGCGGGTGTCCCGGCCACAGTGAACAGCCAAACAGAGCCTCTGGTGAGCGTGGTGACCCCCGTCTACAACGGCGGCGAGTACCTGCGCGAATGCATTGAGAGCGTCATCGCGCAGACTTATACAAATTGGCGGTACACGATTGTCGACAACTGCAGCACCGACGACACGCAGCAAATCGCGCAACACTACGCGCAGCTCGACCCGCGAATCCGCGTGCACACGAATCGCGCATTCCTGCCGATCATCGACAACCACAATCACGCGCTCAGCCTGATGGAGTCCGACAGTGCTTATTGCAAGCTGATCTCGGCCGATGACTGGATGTTTCCCGAGTGCCTGGAAAAGATGGTGCAGTGCGCTTTGGCGCATCGTTCGATCGGACTCGTGTGCGCCTATGCGCTGTCGGGAATGACGGTCCAGTTTCAGGGAATCAGGTGCTTGGGGTCTCCCGAGTCATTCCTGTCCGGGCGAGCCGCCTGCCGCAGGGCTCTGCTGGAAGACGTGTACTTCTTCGGCTCGCCGACCACCATGCTCATCAGATCGGACCTGATCCGCAAGCGCATACCCTTCTACAACCCGGTCAACCTGCACGCGGACGAGGAATCGTGTTACGACATTCTCCAGGAATCCGACTACGGTTTTGTGCACCAGGTGTTGGTGTACTTTCGCAGGCATGAGCGGACTCAGACTGCGCAGATGCGCGACTTTGAGAGCATCCTGGTGGGCCGTGTGTATGCACTGGCCAGGTACGGGCGCGTGTACCTGTCTGAAGAGGAGTTCCGGCGGCGATCCCGCGAGAGATTCAGCGAGTATTACGCAACGCTGGCGAGTGCTGCTTTGCGATTGCGCGACAAGAAATTCTGGCAATATCATCGCACCAAGCTCGCCTTGCTTGGCATGCCCTTGGATCGTTGGCGGCTCGCGCGAGCCGTCCTATGGCGCCTCGCCTTGCTGCTGAGTAACCCCGGGGAGCTCGTCAACAGGCTGCGCATCCGAGTGGCAAATCGATCGGTGAAGCGGGGTTCGCCGCATCAGTGACCAGAATGACTGAGAGCGCGACCAGTGGGGGGTCTCTCGGCGGCGCGCGCTGCCTGGTCACGGGCGCCGCGGGCTTCATCGGTCGGGCGCTCTCGCTGCGCCTGAGCGCTCTCGGCGTGGATCTTCACCGGCTTGCCAGAGAGATTCCGGACGCAGATGCGATCGGGCGTTGGCATCGCTGTGACGTGGCTGATCTCGATCAGGTTCGGCGCGAGTTCAAGACGATCCGGCCCGAGGTCGTGTTTCATCTGGCAGGCAGGGTGAGCGGCTCGCGCGACATGGATCTCGTTCTGCCCACGCTGACGGACAATCTCTTGAGCACAGTCAATGTACTGTTGGAAGCGGCAGCAGCTGGATGCTCGCGAATCGTATGTCTGGGCTCCCTGCAGGAGCCGGATGAAAGCGCGTTTCCGATCCCCAATTCCCCGTACGCAGCTTCGAAGCTTGCAGCGAGCAGTTACGTTCGCATGTTCGCGGAGCTGTACGCCGCCCCGGCCGTCGTGGGTCGACCATACATGGCTTACGGCCCGGGTCAGCTGGACTTCGCGAAATTGGTTCCTTGCGTGGTGTCACGGCTGCTCAATGGCCAGGCGGCGGAGCTCTCGAGCGGCTTGCAGGCCTTCGATTGGGTCTATATCGATGATGTCGTGAGCGCCCTGATTTGCCTGGCGCAGGCGCCGGCACTCCGCGGACTAACTGTTGGAATCGGCACCGGACGGCTGACATCGGTGCGCGACGTCGCCCTGGCGATCGCCGACCGGATCGGCTCGAGAGCCGGGCTCAGGCTCGGCGCCATCGAGGATCGCAGGCTGGAACAGACCCGATGTGCGGATGTTGAAGAAACCGCTCGCCGCATCGGCTGGCGTGCGGCGGTCTCGCTGGACGAGGGGCTTGATCGGACTATTGAATGGTACCGCGCCTATTTTCGTGCGCGGGGAGGGTAGGAGAGCGACGGTGACTCGTGGATAATAGTCGGTTATGAAGGTCGTACTGTTCTGCGGAGGGCTGGGAACGCGCTTGCGCGAGCACTCGGACACGATCCCGAAACCGCTGGTCAACATCGGCAGCCGCCCCGTCGTGTGGCATCTGATGAAATACTACGCACATTACGGTCACAAGGAATTCATCCTGTGCCTCGGCTACCGCGGCGACATGATCCGCGACTACTTTCTCAATTACCGCGAGGCGATGTCGAACGACTTCACTCTCTCAGGCGGCGGTGACAACATAGAACTTCTCGCCAGCGACCTCGATGACTGGCGAATCACCTTCGTCGATACGGGTCTGCACAGTAACATCGGAGAGCGTCTGCGTCGGGTCCGCAAGTATCTGGAGAGCGAGCCTGTGTTTCTGGCCAACTATGCTGATGGCGTATCGGACCTGCCGCTGGACGAGGTGATCCGGGATCTCGAGGAAAAGCACGTCGTGGCCAGCTTTGCTTCGGTCAGAAGTGCGCAGACCTTTCATATCGTCACAGCCGATCGCTCCGGGTTTGTCAAGGAGCTCCGGGGACTGAATGAGAGCGAAGTGTGGTTCAACGGCGGGTACTTCGTTCTACGCCGGGAGATCTTTGACTATATACAGGAGGGTGAGGAGCTGGTCGTGGAGCCGTTCCAGCGTCTGATCGCGAAGCGCCTGCTGGCGACCTATCGACACGCGGGGTTCTGGCAAGCGATGGATACGCTCAAGGACAAGTTTACTCTCGACCGAATGGAGGCACAGGGAGCCTGCCCATGGATGATCTGGCGCCGCAGCAAATCGTGACGCGCCGTTGGGAGCAGGCTCGTCGTGCTTGAACTGGAATTTCGCGGCCGGGGCCGGCCGGGGCCCTTGCGCATTCTGTGTCTGGGAGCTCATTGCGACGACATTGACATAGGCTGCGGCGGCACGCTGCTGAAGCTTCTCGAGGATTCCAGCTGTGCTGTGAGCTGGGTTACGTTTGCCGCAACGCCCGAACGGGCGGAAGAGGTGCGCGCGAGTGCCCGGCGCTTTCTGCGCGGTGCGCAGCGCACCGAGGTCGTTGTTCACGCGTTTCGCGACAGCTACTTTCCGGCCCAGTACGCGGCGATCAAGGAGAGCTTCGAGCCGCTCAAGCGTGCGTCGCGGCCGGACTTGGTGTTCACTCACCGGCGCGACGACGCTCATCAGGACCACCGCCTCATCAGCGAGCTGACCTGGAACGCGTTTCGCGATCACCTGGTACTGGAGTATGAGGTTCCGAAATGGGATGGCGATCTCACAACGCCGAATGCTTATGTGCAGTTGCGCGCGAAGCATGTCAGGGCAAAGATTCGTCACCTGCTGGCCAGCTATCGGTCGCAACGCTCGAAGTCGTGGTTCGACAAAGACACGTTCCAGGGCTTGATGCGGCTGCGTGGCGTGGAGGCGGGCTGTAAGTGGGCGGAAGGATTCCGCGCAAAGAAGATCCGCTTGACGTAGGAGCACGCCAGCGGAGTACGGCATGGTAAACATCTACTACGACGCGCGCCTGAGCGATGACGAGCGGCGTGAGCACATCTACCGGGGCGACCTGTTCGTCTATTCACCGACCGCAGAGTCGCTGGCGCTTACCGGGCTCGCACGTGAGATGCTCGCGCAAGCCTTTGGGGAGCTCGATCCGCAGCTGGCCCAGCACCAGATGCCGGTGCACGAGTTTGCGCAGCTGCTCGCCGCGCTGAAACCCCGCTTTATCCATCATCCCGAGTGCAAGCGCCTGCTGGCGAGAATTCTTGAGGGACTGGGATGCGACGCGCTGCAGACCTATTTCGACGTGCCGCGCTTGAGATCCGCGACCAGCGATGATTACCTGAGCACCGGTATCGCTTACGCGTTTCACCCGCATCGCGACACCTGGTACTCGGCGCCGATGTGCCAGATCAACTGGTGGCTGCCGGTATTTCCCATCGACCCGACCAATTGCATGGCTTTTCACCCGCGTTATTTCTCCCACGGACTGCGCAACAGCTCGGACGGCTACAACTACCAGGAGTGGAACCGCAACAGCCGCTTCCATGCCGCCGAGCAGATCGGTGTCGACACGCGTCCGCAGCCAAAGGCACTCGAAGCCGTCGAATTGCAGCCGGACGTGCGGCTGTTGCCGGCGCCAGGCGGCGTCATCGTGTTTTCGGGAGCCCAGCTCCATTCAACGGTGCCGAACACCAGCGGTCGCACGCGCTACAGTGTCGACTTCAGAACCGTGCACCTGGGTGATGTCTGCGCATTGCGCGGCGCCGTGAATGTCGACTCCGGATGCACCGGCAGCACCATGGATGACTATCTGCGTTGCACCGACTGGGCGCCGCTGCCGCCGCAGGCCAAGGCATTGTATGAATCGGGGCCGCCGCCAGCGACCCACCCGTAAGGCCATGGCACGCGCCGGGCGGGCGGAGCGGGCATGACGGCACGATGGGAAGGAGTGCCTTCCGCGTTGGCGCTCTGGGTCACGGCACGGTCACCGCTGCTCGCCCGAGGCGCATTGCGTGTGTGGTCCAGGGTCAGCCAGATCCTGGGCCGGCAGCGTCAGTTCCGCGACCACTGGCTCGCCGCGCGCTTAGCACGCGACTTGCAATATCGCGTGCCGGTGGTCGCCCGACTCGGCAACGGCATGCGGATCAAGGTTCACGTTCACGACTACGTGGGAGGCGCGATCATCCGCGATGGTTTCTACGAGCACGAAATGGTGCAGCTGGTGCGGCGGCTGCTGCGTACGGGGCAGACCTTCTTCGACGTGGGCGCGCATGTCGGCCAATACAGCTTGCTTGCCAGCGAGCTCGTGGGCAGCACCGGTGCCGTACACAGCTTCGAGCCCGATCCGCAAACCTTCCGCTGGTTGGCGTCCAACATACGGCGCAACGGGCTTGCCAACATATGCGCGAATCAACTGGCGTTGAGCTCGCGCCGGGAGGTGCTGCAGTTCTATCTGTCGGCGGTCCAAGACATCGGCTCCAACTCGCTGCAGCGACCTAAGCACTTCTCCGGGAATGTCGTCAGCGTCACCTGCGTGTCCCTGGATGAGTATCTGGAATCCGCGCGCGTGCCGCGGGTCGATCTGTTGAAGATGGACGTGGAGGGCGCGGAGGGCGCCGTGTTGGCCGGCGCAACCCGTCTGCTGGCACGCGAAGACCGACCGCTGCTCATCATCGAATTCGAGGAAGCCCGGCAACGGGCGTTCGGTACCTCCTGCGCCCGGCTCGCGCAATCCCTGACCGAATGGCGCTACACGCTGTTCCGGATCACGGGCTCGGCCCTGGAGCCTTACGTGGCGCGCAATCCCGACGCCCCCAGCTTCAACGTTCTGGCCGTGCCCGTACACCGGGCGGCGGAGGTCGCCGGCCTCGTCGCAGCCGCGGCCTAGGTACAGCTCGTTCAGCCTGCATCGGTGTCGATAGCCTTTACACGGATCCGCTGCACGCGCGCGGGCTTATGGTAAGCAGGATTTATAACGTATTGATATTATTTAAGTTCATTTCAACGGAATAGTTTGTGCACCCTCAACCGGAACCGGGTACGCATTCCGGGCTGCCGCAGCGGGCGGCTCCCGGAGAGGCGATACCTCCGGCGTCGGTGACGAGGTGCTCTTTGCAGGGATCTGTGAACAGGGGAAGTCACTTAAAAGGCAGCCTCGTCCCGGCGGCGCGCTCACGGGCTCGCGCCTCGCGAGCCCTCTGGACGTGCCTCGCGTGGCTCATCGGAACGGCGTTGTCGATCCCACAGGCACACGCCGCGATCGCCTACGTTCAGAAGAACTACGCGGTGCCGCAGAGCCCGCAGGCGCAGGTGACGGTGCCGTTTACGGCTGCGCAGACGGTGGGGAATCTGAATGTGGTCGTGATCGGGTGGAACGATGCGACCTCGCACGTGGTGTCGGTGTCTGACACGCGTGGCAATGCCTACTCTGCGGCGCTGTCCCCGACGGTGCAGCCGGGCATCCACACGCAGGTGATTTACTACGCGGCGGGCATCGGCGCCTCGGCTGCGGGCGCCAACACCGTCACGGTGAATTTCGACGCGGCGGTGAGCTATCCGGACGTGCGGGTTGCGGAGTACGGCGGCATCAGCGCGACGACCCCGGTTGATGCGGCGGCGGGGGCGAGCGGCACGGGGACGACGAGCAGCGTGACGCTGACGACGACGAATGCGAATGATCTGCTGGTGGCGGGCAACTACGTGCAGACCAGCACGACGGCCGCCGGCGCCGGCTACACGAATCGGGTGATCACCGCGCCCGACGGCAACATACTGGAAGACCGTACGGTGACGGTGGCGGGCGCCTACAGTGCGACGGCCTCACTGAGCGGAAGTGGCGGCTGGGTGATGCAGCTGGTTGCGTTGCGCGCCGCGGGCGCCGGCGGCGACACGCAGCCGCCGACGGCCCCGAACGGGCTGACGGCGACGGGGGTCTCGAGCAGCCAGATCGGTCTTGCGTGGACGGCTTCGACCGACAACGTCGGGGTGACGGCTTATCTCATCGAGCGCTGCCAGGGGAGCGGCTGCACCAGCTTTGCGCAGGTCGGTACCTCGACCTCGACCAGCTACAGCGACACCGCGCTCGCCGCCTCGACCACTTACCTCTACCGGGTACGGGCCACGGACGCGGCCGGCAACACCAGCAGCTACTCCGCCACCGCCAGCGCCACCACCAATGCCGCGGTGTCGCCGCCGAGCGCGCCCACCGGACTTACGGCGACGGCGACCTCGAGCACTCAGATCAGTCTGTCGTGGACCGCCTCGACCGGCACCCTGACCGTCACGGGGTACCGCATCGAGCGTTGCCCGGGTAGCGGCTGCACGAGCTTTGTCCAGATCGGCACCTCGACATCGACCGCGTACGCCGACACCAATCTCACGCCGGCGAGCACCTATGTCTATCGCGTGCGCGCCACCGACTCCGGCGGCAACCTGAGCCCCTACTCGGCCACGGCGAGCGCCACGACATCCGCGGACACGCAGCCGCCGACGACTCCGGGCGGGATTACGGCGAGTGCGATCTCGAGCAGCCAGATCGGTCTCGCGTGGACCGCCGCGACGGACAACGTCGGGGTAACGGGCTATCGCATCGAGAGTTGTGTCGGTGCCGGCTGCACGAATTTCGCGCAGATCGGCACGTCGGCATCAACGAGCTTCAGCGCCACGGGGCTGACCGCCGCAACGACTTACCTCTACCGCGTGCGTGCCACCGACGCAGCAGGAAATCTGAGCAGCTACTCGGGCACGGCGAGCGCGACCACCGCGGCGACATCTCCGACGCTCGCGTACGTTCAAAGCGCGTCAGCCACCCCACAGACCCCGCAAGCTGCGGTCAGCGCCACTTTCGGCGCAGCGCAGACGGCCGGCAACACCATCGTCGTTTTCGTCGGCTGGTACAACACAACCTCCGCCGTGCAGTCGGTGGCCGATACCGCGGGCAATTCGTAC
>DASQOO010000100.1:0-6475 GCA_035644435.1 Steroidobacteraceae bacterium
GGAGCGGGCAGCGTAAGCCGGAGCATGACGATGCGTGACAGCGCCCAGCGTCCCGTCTACATGGACTACGCGGCGACGACGCCGGTTGATGCGCGCGTCGCCGCGGCGATGGCGGAGTGCCTCGTGCTCGAGGGATCCTTCGGTAACGCTTCGTCGACCGGACATTCCTTCGGTGCTGAGGCGCGTCGGCGCGTCGAGAGCGCGCGCGCTGAGGTTGCGCAACTGATTGGCGCCGAGCCCGCGGAGATCGTCTGGACTTCGGGCGCCACGGAATCGAACAACCTCGCCATTCTCGGCGCGGCGCGTTTTCGTCGCGATCGCGGCCTGCACGTCATTACCTCGAAGACCGAGCACAAGGCCGTGCTCGATCCGTGCCGGCAGCTGGAGAAGGAGGGCTTTCGGGTCACCTATCTGCGCCCGGACCGCTGCGGAATCATCGCGCCGGAGCAGCTCGCCGAGGCATTGCGCGCCGATACCGTGCTGGTCTCGATCATGCACGTGAACAACGAAGTCGGCGTGATCCAGCACATCGAGGCAATCGGCCGGCTGTGTCGCGAGCGCGGAGTGCTCCTGCACGTGGACGCGGCGCAAAGCGTTGGCAAGATCCCGGTTGACGTGCGCGCTCTCGGGGTCGACCTGCTGTCGCTCACGGCACATAAGCTCTACGGCCCGAAAGGGAGCGGTGCGCTCTTCATGCGCCGACGGCCACCGATTGGCCTGGCGCCTCTCATGTTCGGTGGCGGACAGGAAGGCGGCGTGCGATCCGGCACCCTGGCGACTCACCAGATCGTGGGTCTCGGGACCGCCTGCGCAATCGCGCGTGAGGAGATGGCTAGCGATGCGGCCCGCATCGAAGTTCTGCGCGCCCGGCTCCTGGCAGGTCTCGAATCACTCGGCGACGTGCATCTCAACGGCCATCCGACCCAGCGCATCGCGCACCTGCTCAACGTGTCATTCGAGGGAGTCGAAGGTGAAAGCCTCATCTTTGGCCTGCCCGGACTCGCCGTTTCGACCGGCTCGGCCTGCAACTCCGCGACGCAGGAGCCTTCGTACGTCTTGCGGGCCCTGGGGCGCAGTGACGCGCTCGCTCAAGGGTCGGTGCGCTTCAGCTTCGGCAAGTTCTCGAGTTCCGCCGACGTGGATGAGGCGGTGCGCGCCGTCGGAGCTCAGATCCACCGGCTCAGGGCGCTGAGCCCGGCCGCCGAACTCTGAGCAGCTCACGTGGCTGAGCTGCCTTACAACTCATTGGTGCGCAAGCTGTTCAGCGACGCACAAGCGGCGTCACAAGCTGAACCTGTGCGCGGTAAATGGTTGATCGCTGAGGCCGGCAGCATCGCCCTCGGCACCTGGGTGCGCTTGAAACTGGAGGTTCAGGACGCACGTGTGACCGATGCCCGGTTCCGTGTGTACGGATGCCCCCATACTGTGGCCGCGACCGCGTGGCTGGCGCAGCACATCCTTGGTCGTGCCGTGAACAGCCTGCTTCCGGAAGGGATCGCCCGGTTCTGCCAGCCGCTCGAGGTGCCCAGCGAGAAACTCGGACGCCTGCTGATGATCGAAGATGCAGTGCGAGGGTGCGAAAGACAGGCGGCAGGCGTGTAAAATTCGTGTGCAAGAGGAATCGCTCCCGAGGGCGCTGACAATTCCATGGCAATCAAGCTGACTGAAGCGGCGGCAGGCCGCATCCGAACCTTCATCGATTCGCGTGGGCATGGAATCGGGCTGCGCCTCGGGATCAAGAAGACCGGCTGCTCAGGCTTTGCCTACATGGTCAACTACGCCGACCAGGTCGCGAGTGGGGATGTCGTGTTCGAGGATCGCGGCGTCAAAGTCATCGTCGACACCGAGAGCCTGCGCTACATCGACGGCACCGTGGTCGATTTCGTCAAGCAGGGGCTGAACGAAGCGTTTCGCTTCCGCAACCCCAACATCAAGGGCGAGTGCGGCTGCGGCGAAAGCTTCACCGTCTGACCTCAAAAGACCCGGAATCTCCTTTCGTGACACGGACTTCCGCGCGCCTGCTTCATTGCGGCGGGGGCGGGTGGCAGGTATAGTTGCGCGCCGAATAAGCACCCCCGCACGAAAAAATTCAGTTGAGGTCATGCATGGCGCTGGAGCGCACCCTGTCGATCGTGAAACCCGACGGCGTCGAGAAGAATCTGATCGGCGAGGTCTACCGTCGCTTCGAGAAAGGCGGCCTGCGCGTCGTGGCGGGGCGCATGATGCGTCTGTCGCAGTCCCAGGCGGAAGCGTTCTATGCAGTGCATCGCGAGCGCCCGTTCTACAAAGACCTGGTGCGCTCCATGACTTCCGGCCCGGTGATGGTGCAGGTGCTCGAAGGCGACAATGCGATTCAGCGCAATCGCGACATCATGGGAGCGACGGATCCGAAGAAGGCGGCGCCCGGCACGATTCGCGCCGATCTCGCTGCCAGCATCGAGCAGAACGTGGTGCACGGTTCGGACGGTTCGGAGACCGCGGCGCGCGAGATCCACTTCTTTTTCAGCGACAACGAAATCTGCGAGCGCGCGCGCTGACCGACAGCCAACCGGCCCAATGAATACTCCGACCTCAGTAAGCACGCGCACCAACCTGCTCGGCCTGGACCGCGCAGGGCTGGAAGCGTTCGTGGCCGGCCTCGGGCAAAAGCCGTTCCGCGCGCGCCAGCTGATGAAATGGATCTACAAGCAGGGCGTCGCTGACTTCGCCGCCATGACCGATCTCGCGCGGGAATTCCGCGCGTTGCTCATGGAGCACGCCGAGGTGCGCACTCCCGAGATCGTCACCGTGCAGCACTCCGCCGACGGCACGCGCAAGTGGATGCTGCGCATGGACACCGCGCAGGGCATCGAGATGGTGTTCATCCCGGAGCCAGGGCGCGGCACGCTCTGCATCTCGAGCCAGGTGGGCTGCGCGCTCGACTGCTCGTTCTGTTCCACGGCGCAACAGGGATTCAATCGCAACCTGACTGCAGCCGAAATTGTCGGGCAGGTCTGGCTCGCCAACCGCGAGCTCGGCTTCAAGGCGGGCGATGAGCGCATCATCAGCAACGTGGTCTTCATGGGCATGGGAGAGCCGCTGGCGAATTATCGCAACGTGCTGCCGGCGATCGATGTCATGCTCGATGATCTCAGCTTCGAACTCTCGCGCCGGCGCGTGACCCTGAGCACATCGGGACTCGTGCCGCAGATGTATCGGCTGGCCGAGGACTGCAACGTGGCGCTGGCAGTATCACTGCATGCGCCGAACGATGAACTGCGTGACCAGCTGGTGCCGATCAACCGCAAGCACCCCATCAAGGAACTGCTCGAGGCCTGCTGGCATTACCTCGAGCAGCAGAACGGTCGCAGCATCACTTTCGAATACGTCATGCTCGATGGCGTCAACGATTCTCCGGCGCAAGCGCTCGAACTGGCCCGTTTGCTGCGCGGTCGGGCTGCGAAGGTGAACCTGATTCCGTTCAACACGTTCCCGGGCACGCAGTACCGCCGTTCCACGCCTGAAGCCATCAGCCGCTTCCGTGATCTGCTCAATGCACGCGGCGTGACAGCCACTACGCGCAGGACGCGTGGCGACGACATCGACGCTGCCTGTGGCCAGCTTGTTGGCCGCGTGCGCGATCGCACGACGGTGCGACTCGGCCAGAAGTTGCACAGCCTGGCTGTAGAGGCATGAACACGCGTTTATTCCTCGGCGCTATCGCGTTGCTGGCGCTCGGCGCCTGCACCACGACGCCGCCGACCTCGTCCTCGGGCCGGCCGACCTCACCAACCGAAGCTGCCACCTTCAATGCGCAGCTCTCCATCGAGTACTTGAAGAAAGGTGACCTGGCGGTCGCCCGCGAGAAAGTCGATCGGGCGCTGTCGCAGGATCCGAACAATGTTTCGGTGCAGATGACCGCGGGGCTGGTCTATGACCGGCTTGGCGATGACAAGAAGGCCGATGAACATTACGCGGCTGCATTGCGCCTCAAGCCCGACGATCCCGAGATGCAGAACAACTACGGCGTGTATCTGTGCCGCAAGGGCAAGACGAACGAAGGCGAGAAGATGCTGCTCAAGGCGGCGAACAACCCTGTCTACCGCACACCCGAGGTTCCGATCACCAATGCCGGCATGTGCATGCGTGGCGCGGAGCGCCTCGATGAGGCCGAGAAATACTTTCGCCAGGCGCTGTCCATCAAGCCACGCTTCGGCGATGCGCTCCTGCAGCTCGCGGACCTGGATTTCCAGCGCGGCACCAAGGCGAGCAATGACGAAGCGAGCGGCCTGATCAAGCGCTACCTCGCGGTGGTAGCAGCGCCGGGTCCGGAGATCCTGTGGCTCGGGGTACGCGTGGAACGCGCGCGCGGCGACAAGACGACGGCCGATGCCTATGCGCGCCGGTTGAAGAGCGAATACCCGCAAACCGAGCAGACCCGGGCGCTGCTCGCTTCCGAACGGTAGACGGATGAGCGCAGGGCAGAGCTTCCCTAGCAGCCCGAAGGAATCAAACGCAGCAGCCGCGCCAGGACAGCGGTTAAAGGCGGAAAGGGAACGCCGCGGCCTGAGCGCGGCGCAGATCGCCGAGGATTTGCATGTCGGCGTGGGAACCATCGAGGCCCTGGAAGCCGGGCGCTTCGAGAGTCTCGGCGCGCCGGTATACGCCAAGGGGCACTTGCGCAAATACGCGCGGCTGCTCGGGCTCGATGCAGATGCATTGCTGGCCGCCTGCGAGACGACGCAGGCACCCGCACCGGAGCTCGTGCCGCTGAAGCCGGCCGCGCCCGCCCGCCGGTTTCGCATCAGCTGGACGCTGATCGTGATTGTCACGGTCGTGATCGTGGCCGCGGCCGCGGGATGGTTCCTCGCGAGTCGGGAAATCGCGACCGCGCCTGCGACCATGACCTCGGGGCTGCCTACACCCGCAACGGTGACACCGGTACCGCCTGCGCCGACGGCAACGTCTGCGGCACCCCGGATCGAGAAGACAAGCGCGGAGGATGGTGCCGGGCGCGCCAGGATACGCATGACTTTTACGGCCGATTCATGGGTCGAGATCTATGACGCCTCGGAAGTACGGGTATTTTTTGACATGGGAACGACAGGCACATCGCGCAGCGTCGCGGCGCAGACGCCGCTGCGAGTGTTTCTTGGATTCGCCGACGGCGTACGGCTGCAGCTCGATGGACGCGACGTCACGTTGCCGCCCGAGGTCAGGCGCGGCAACTTGGCTGAGTTCTCTCTCGATGCGCGCGGCAACGTGCGTCCCAAACGGTAGCGCCGAAGGCCCTGGGGCTCTGCATTGACCAACAGGATTCAGCCGGTCCGCGGCATGAGCGACATCTTGCCGGCGGAGATCGCCTACTGGCAGCGACTCGAGGCCGTCGCGCGCGAGGTGCTGGCGGGCTACGGTTACGAGGAAATGCGCGTGCCGGTGATGGAGCAGACCGACCTTTTCAAGCGCTCGATTGGCGAATTCACCGACATCGTCGAGAAGGAGATGTACACCTTCACCGACAAGGGCGGCGAGAGCCTGACGCTGCGACCCGAAGCGACCGCCGGCATGGTGCGCGCGGCAATCTCCAACGGGCTCACGCATAACCAGCGGGCGCGTGTCTGGTGCATGGGGCCGATGTTCAGGCACGAGAAACCGCAGAAGGGACGCTACCGGCAGTTTCATCAGATCGACGTGGAAGCGTTCGGCTATCCGGGGCCGGACGTGGACGCGGAGATCATCCTGATCGCGGCGCGCTTGTGGAAACGGCTCGGCATCGGGCCGGTGCGTCTCGAGGTGAATTCGCTCGGTACGCCGGACTCGCGCCGCGCATACCGTGAGCACCTGGTGCAGTATCTGCGCGCGCATGAGAGCGCCCTCGACGAGGACAGCCGGCGTCGGCTCTCTGGCAACCCACTGCGCATCCTGGATAGCAAGAATCCGCAAATGCGCGCGGTGGTCGAGGCGGCGCCCATGATCACGGATCATCTGGACGAGGAATCACAGCGGCATTTCACCACGCTGTGCTCGCAACTCAGCGCGGCCGGAATCGAATACCGGATCAATGCGCGGCTGGTGCGCGGCCTCGACTACTACACGCGCACCGTATTCGAGTGGCTCACGGACGCACTGGGTGCGCAGGACGCTATCTGCTCGGGTGGTCGCTACGATGGGTTGTTCGGGCAGCTGGGCGGCGATCCTACGCCCGCGATTGGCTGGGCAATGGGTCAGGAGCGCGTGGTCGCCCTGATGGCACAGGCCGATGCCACTTTGGCGCAGGCGCCCCCGCACGTCTTCGTGATCATCGTCGGCGAGCAGGCCGAGAGCGCAGGCCTGCGGCTCGCGGAACGGCTGCGCGATGCGCATCCGCGCTTGCGCGTGCAGGCGAGCGTCGGTGGGGGCAACTTCAAGTCCCAATTTCGCCGCGCGGATCGCAGCGGCGCAACCGTCGCCGTGATTCTTGGCGAAGATGAGATGCAGCGCGGCGTCGTGGCGGTGA
>DASQOO010000101.1:0-2328 GCA_035644435.1 Steroidobacteraceae bacterium
GCAATGGCAGCGCCGCTGCTCCCACGAGCAACGCGCCGATGCGGCGGAGCACGCTGCGGCGCGAGCTCGACTGCGCCAGCGCGCGACTCCAGCGTTCGACCAGTGAGTCATAGTGATCCATTTCGGTTCCCCGCCGGATGCAACGCTACGCGACTTCGCGTCGCGACGAATCCATGAACTCCTGCAACGAGGCGACGCCTCTTTCCTTCGCTTCGAACAGGCTGTCGAGGTGTTCACGCGAGTTGACGAGCCCGCTCGCCCGCACGATACCGCCTCCATCCATGAGCACAGCATACGGCAGGCGCCCCGCGCCGTACGCCAGTCCAAGCGGCTCGGACAACACGTACGTGAACTCCTGCAAGCCTTCCTTCTCGATGAAATCCGCGTGCTCGAGCCGCGAGCCGTCGCTCGCCAGCACCACCTCCACGGCTGGCCGCTCGCGCCGGCGAATGGAACGGAGCGATGGCAGCAGCGACTTGCAGACCGGGCAGGTGGGCGACACGAACACCACCAGAGTATCTCGTCCCTGCGGATGCGCACCGCCGATCTGCCTGGGTGTCCCGCTCATGTCCACGATGTCGACAATTGGCGCGGGCTGGCCTGCGTTCAGGGCTTGAGCGAGCTTGAGTGCGCCGACCTGTGGCAGACGTTCATGCAGCACGCCGATTTGCCGCGCCAGCGCCAGGATCACGAGCGCCAGGCACACGACGACGACCCAGAGCAGCGCAATCGCAACCCAGCCTGCGACGGTCATGTGCTGCTCCGCAGAGGACGCGGCGTTGCATGGAGCAAGTTGAGAGCCGTATACAAGAAGGCCAGGCTGAGCACGGCGCCCGCGATCGTGACGGCGTCCAACGCGTCGAGCGCACGTGGTGTCGGTTGTATAGCGGCCAACAGCGCGACGATCGCGATCGCGATATTGCGTGTGACCATCCACCAGCGAATCGGCTGACGACGCCCTGGTCCCAAGCATCCGCAATCGAGGTTCACCCGGCCACGCAACAAGTTCACCGCCATCGCACCTGCATAGAGCGCCAGAAGTCCAGAAGACAACAATCCCCCTATCACCCGCGTCGCATTCACGACCAGCAACGCGGCAGCACCTGCCTCGAGCGCAATCGACAAGCCAGCCACAACCGGCACGAGCATTGCGGGAAGCAGCTGGTAGTTGCCGACGACGACCCTGAACTCATTCCACGCTCGCAACTTGTGGCTGACCGCGACGGCGAACAGCACTGCGACACTTGTCGCGATGGTCCAGGAAATTGCCGGATCGATCTGCATGCGGCGCGCGCTCAGTAGGTCACCAGCGTCGTCGGCGTCAGGCCGACTTCGCTGATCGAGCGCAGGAACTTGCCCGAGAGCGCATCGTAGACATTGACGCCCGAAGCTCCCATGAACGCCGTGAACAACAGCGGCTTGGCGTCGCGCGTGACCGTGATGGAAGTGGCGGGCGCCTTGAGCACGATGCGCTGCATGCGCCGCTTCGCCGCCACGTCATACACCCACACCTCGGTCCCTGGATCCTTGTGCGAGTAGTCCCCGCCGATGTGCATCAGGCTGTACAGGCGTCGCGTCGCTGCATGCAGGGACAAGTGTTGCAAGCCTCCGGGGCGCCACGATGCCTTCAGGTCGGCGGCATCGAGCAGTGACCAGCTCTCTGCCGCGCGCAAACCGCCGCCGGCCGCTTCGAGCCGCACCACCTTGCCGGCGAAGGTCACGAAGATCCAGCCATTGCCATCGCGCACGCCCTTCTCGGTCACCGGATCGCCTGCCGGGTCGACGAGCTTGACCGTGCGGCTCTTTTTGATCGCCGTGCCGTCGTCAGCGAGCTGTACCTGCATGGCCGCACCGTCGCCGCACAAGGAGAAGAAGGCACGCGGTCCCGTGGGATAGATGAGTGCGCAGCCCGGAATCTCGATCTCGCCCGCAAACTTGCGCGCTGGCACATCGACGACACTCACCGACTGGGCCGGCGTGAAGTTGTAGATCAGGAGAAACCGTGAATCGTCGGTGAGCGGAGCATTCGCGAGCATCGGCATGGTGCTGGCGCGTTTCGGCGGGATCACGACTTCGCCAGTCGGGCTGAGCGTCCGCCCGCCATAGAAAGTCACGACATCAGTGCGAGCTCCGCGCGTGCCGCGCGCGAAGTAGGTCTCGGGCGACAAGAGCTCCGAGCCCGCCTTGCCGATCACCACGCCGTTGTAGTTGAAACCGGTGCTGAGCATTCCCAGCATCCGGCCGCTGTCGCCGTCGAGGAGGAACGCCTTCCCGTCCACCATGTGGTGGAACACGATGTCGTTCGCCCAGACCCAGTGCGCGCCAGGC
>DASQOO010000102.1:0-23664 GCA_035644435.1 Steroidobacteraceae bacterium
ACTCGATCGGGTCCTCGATCGTGAGGATGTGATCGGATGAGATCTCGTTGCGATGGTTGATCATGGCCGCGAGCGTCGTCGATTTGCCTGACCCCGCGGCGCCGACCATCAGCAGCAGCCCGCGCTTGACCATCACCAGGTCCTTGAGAGTGTCCGGATGGCCCAGCTGCTCGAGCCGCGGCATGTCGGCGGTGATGTAGCGCAACACCATCGCCGGAAAGCCGCGCTGGTGAAATACGTTCACGCGAAAGCGTCCCAGGCCGGGCTCGGAGATCGCGAAGTCGATCTCCATCTCCTCGTTGAAGTATTCGACCTGCTCGGGGGTCATCAGGCCATAAGCAGCCTGGCGCACCGTCTCGGGGCTCAGGATCTGCTTGTTCACCGGCATGATCTGCCCTTCGATCTTGATCTTGACCGGCGCGTTGGAGGTGAAGAACAGGTCGGACGCCTTCTTCTCCACCATCAGCTTGAAGAGCGGCTTGGTGTTCAGAGTCTGGGCGGCTGCCCCTGATACGTCTTCCGCGTCTTGCATGGGAGCACCTGTGCTCATCAGAACACCTTCCCTTCACCTTCTTCGAGAATCCTGAGCGATGCCGCGCCCTCGGTTTCGGACTTCATCTCGCGCTTGCTCTCCAGCTTGATGCGCAAGCGCAGCTCGTTCTTGGAGTCTGCGTTGCGCAGCGCGTCCTCGTAGGAGACGAGCCCGCCTTCGTAGAGCTCGTAGAGCGCCTGGTCGAAGGTCTTCATGCCGAGCCGGTTGGAGCGCGACATGACTTCCTTGATCTGCAACACCTCGCCCTTGAAGATCAGGTCCTGGATCAGGGGCGAATTGAGCATGATTTCCATGGCGGCAATGCGCCCCGAGCCGCTCTCGCGCGGGATCAGGCGCTGCGAAATCATGGCGCGCATGTTGAGCGACAGGTCCATCAGCAGCTGCTCGCGACGCTCGTCGGGAAAGAAATTGATGACGCGGTCGAGCGCCTGGTTGGCGCTGTTGGCGTGCAGCGTCGACAGCACCAGGTGGCCGGTTTCGGCGAACTGGATGCCGTACTCCATGGTGTCGCGGTCGCGGATTTCGCCGATCAGGATCACGTCCGGCGCCTGGCGCAAGGTGTTCTTGAGCGCCATGTGCCAGGACTCGGTATCGACTCCCACCTCGCGGTGCGTGATGACGCAACCGTTGTGCGGGTGAATGTATTCGACCGGGTCCTCGATCGTAACGATATGGCCGCGCGTCTTTTCGTTGCGATGGCCGACCATCGCCGCGAGCGTGGTCGACTTGCCAGAGCCCGTACCGCCGACCACGATCACCAGGCCGCGCTTGGAGAGCACCACCTCGCGCAGGATTGGCGGCAGTTCCAGTTCTTCGAAGCTCGGGATCTTGGCATTGATGGTACGCAACACGGCGCCGATCAGGCCCTGCTGCACGAAGGCACTGACGCGAAAGCGCCCGATACCCGGCGGCGCGATCGCGAAGTTGCACTCCTTGGTCGAATCGAACTCGCGCGTCTGCTTGTCGTTCATGATCGCGCGCACCAGGGTCGCGCTCTGCTCAGGCGTGAGCAGGCGATCGCTCTGCGGGCGGATCTCACCGTCGATCTTGATGGCGGGGGCGAAACCGCAGGTTATGAACAGGTCCGAGCCCTTCTTTTCGACCATGCGTTTGAGCAGGTCCTGCATCAGCTTGATGGCTTGATCGCGATCCATGGGCTGACCTCAGGTGCTGACCTTTAGACGCACTAGATGGTGTCCTTGTTCTGCGCCTTGTAGCGGGCCTCTTCCTTGCTGACGACGCCCTTCGCCATGAGCTCGGTCAGGCACTGGTCGAGGGTCTGCATGCCCTGCTGCTGGCCGGTCTGAATCGAGGAGTACATCTGCGCGATCTTGCCCTCGCGGATCAGGTTTCGGATCGCGGGCGTCCCGATCATGATCTCGTGCGCCGCGATGCGGCCGCCACCGATACGTTTCATGAGTGTCTGCGAGATCACCGCCCGCAGCGACTCGGACAACATCGCGCGCACCATTTCCTTCTCGGCCGCCGGGAACACGTCGACGATACGGTCGATGGTCTTGGCAGCGGAACTCGTGTGCAGGGTGCCGAACACCAGGTGGCCCGTCTCCGCTGCCGTGAGTGCCAGGCGGATGGTCTCGAGGTCACGCATCTCGCCCACCAGGATCACGTCCGGGTCTTCGCGCAACGCGGAACGCAGCGCCTCGCTGAAGCCGAGCGTGTCGCGGTGTACTTCGCGCTGGTTGATGAGGCAGCGTTTACTCTCGTGCACGAACTCGATCGGGTCCTCGATCGTGATGATGTGATCGGGACGGTTGTCGTTACAGTGATTCACCATGCTGGCGAGCGTCGTGGACTTGCCGGAGCCGGTCGGGCCGGTGACCAGCACCAGGCCGCGCGGCAGCATGCACAGGTCCTTGAAGATCTTGGGCGCCGCCAGGTCGTCGAGCGTCAGGATCGCAGACGGAATATTGCGGAACACGGCGCCGGCGCCGCGGTTCTGGTTGAACGCATTGACGCGAAAGCGCGCCAGCTTCGGAATCTCGAAGGAAAAATCGGTCTCGAAGAACTCTTCGTAAGCCTTCCGTTGCTTGTCATTCATGATGTCGTACACCATGCTGTGCACTTCCTTGTGCGTCAGCGCCGGCATATTGATCCGCTTCATGTCGCCGTCCACACGGATCATGGGCGGCACGCCCGCGGACAGGTGCAGGTCCGAGGCGTTGTTCTTGACGGCGAACGCCAGCAGTTGCGCGATGTCGACTGCCATTCGAGCTCCCTGAGTCCGGAATTTGACCCGGCCGCGCCTGCGCGTCCGGAGGCTTACCGGTCGAAAAAAGCGGCGTCAGTATAGCGGAGCCCTGTCGCACCTAATATGTTAATTGTTCCGCAGAATTGGGCCGAAAACGTCGCCAATGTGCGTTCGCGCATCGCTGCGGCGGCACAAGTTGCGAACCGTGACCCGGCGCACATCACTCTCGTGGCCGTCAGTAAGGGGCATCCCATTGAAGCGGTTCGCGCCGTGCACGCGCTGGGCGTGGCGGACTTCGGCGAAAACTACCCGCAGGAAGCGCAGGCCAAGATCGACGCACTGCCGAGCGCAGGACCGATCTGGCACTTCATCGGCAAGATGCAATCGAACAAGACTCGACCGATCGCGGCGCACTTCGCCTGGGTGCATGGCATCGATCGCATCGCTATCGCCCGCCGATTGCACGAGCAGCGGCCCTATCACGCGCCAGCGCTGCAGGTGTGCCTGCAGGTAAAGCTCGCCGACGAGCCCGGCAAGGCGGGTGTGGCTCCCGACGAGCTCGCGATACTGGCGCGCGAGGTCGCACGTTTCGAACGGCTGCAGCTGCGTGGACTCATGTGCCTGCCACCACCGACCGACGACGTGGCGACCCAGCGCATGCGATTTCGCCGCTTGCGTGAACTGCGCGATGCGCTGAATGACAAGGGTCACTCCCTGGATGTGCTGTCGATGGGCATGAGTGGCGACTTCGAGGCGGCGATCGCCGAGGGCGCGACTCACGTGCGCGTCGGCACGGCGATCTTCGGCGCACGCCCCGATCCCAAACAGAAGGAAAGCTGATGCAAGTGCCTCACATCGCATTGGTCGGCGCGGGCAACATGGGCCGCGCGTTGCTGGGCGGGTTGACGCGCGGCGGCGCCGATCCGGCGCGGCTGCACGTTGCCGATCCCTCCGAGGAACAGCTGCAGCTGGCGCGCTCGGAGTTCGGCGCGCGTACGACGACGAGCAATACCATCGCGCTCCAGGATGCCGAGGTCGTCATCGTGGCCGTGAAGCCGCAGGCCATGCGGGAGACGCTCGGCGAGCTCGTGGGCGCGGTGCTGCAGCGGCGCCCGCTGATCATCTCAGTCGCCGCCGGCATTCGCATCGCGGCACTCGCGGCCTGGCTCGGCGGCCATGAGCGCATCGTGCGCACCATGCCCAATCGTCCGGCACTGCTCGGCTGTGGGGTAACAGCACTCTATGCCCAGGCGGCGCTGGCGGGTGCGGATCGCGACCTTGCCGACGTCATCCTGGGAAGCGTTGGTCCCACCGTGTGGCTCGAGCGCGAGGAATTGATCGACGTGGTGACCGCGGTATCGGGGAGCGGCCCCGCCTATTTCTTTCGCCTGATCGAATTGCTGGAAGAGGCGGGGCGCGGGCTCGGCTTGCCAGCTGACGTGGCCCGCACCCTCAGCGTCGAGACGGCCTACGGCGCAGGGTGCATGGCGCACCAGCGCGGCAGCGATCCCGCTACCTTGCGCGCGCAAGTCACGTCCAGGGGCGGCTCTACCGAGGCGGCTCTCAAAGAGCTTGAGAGCGCGGATCTGCGTGGTATCGTGACGCGCGCCGTGGCGGCGGCTGCCCGCCGCTCCGCGGAGTTGGCGCAACAATCCGGCGCTTCTGGATCAACGGGTAACTGAACACGATGGATGCGATTCGTTACATCATCAGCTCATTGTTGTCGCTGGTCTTCTTCGCGTTCCTGTTGCGGGTGGTCCTGCAGCTGGCGCGGGCCGACTTCCGCAACACGATCGCGCAGGCGGTCGTGCGCGTGACCAATCCGCTGGTGCTGCCGCTGCGCCGCGTGATTCCCCCTGCCGGCAAGATCGACCTGGCGTCGGTCGTCGCCCTGCTGATCGTCGAGTTGATCGTGATCTCGATTCAGCTGTGGCTCTACACCGGCAACGTGCCGCCGGCCCGCGCGCTGCTCCTGGCAGCGGCACTCGATCTGGCGCGCAGCGTCGTCTGGTTCTACCTGATCGCCCTCTTCATCTACGTAGTGCTGAGCTGGGTCGCACCCGGCACCTACAGCCCGGCGGGAGCGCTGCTCGACAGGATCTGCGAGCCGCTGGTCGCGCCCGTGCGGCGAATCGTGCCGCCGATCGGAGGACTCGACCTGTCGGTGGTGTTCGTGATGATCCTGCTGGGCGCGCTGCTGCGGCTTTTGTGACGGCGCGCGCCGCTCCATTGTGAACGCGCAATGGCTTACGCCGATGTGCAAAGCAAGAATCTTGCCTCGCGGCGTCGGCGATCGCCGACGCGAGCGAAACCGGAGCGATGCGCGCGGGGCTTGAAATCTAGGCATTCGCGCATCTTCGGCGAAAAAAAATAGTTGCCGCCAAGCCTTCCGCTGCGGTTTTTTTGTGCTATTTTGCCGCCCGACTTTTAAACCGGGGCGCATAAGCCGCACCCAAAGAACCACAGGAGATTCAAAGATGGCGAAAAAGAATGCTGCACCGACCAAGTCCGAGATCCTGGCCCAGATTGCCAAGGAGACCGATCTTTCCAAGAAGCAAGTCGGTGCCGTGTTTGATTCCCTCGCCGGCACGGTCAAGAAGAGCCTGCGCAGTCACTCGTTGTTCACACTGCCGGGCCTGCTCAAGATGAAGGTCGTCAAGAAGCCCGCGACCAAGGCGCGCGAAGGCGTCAATCCGTTCACCGGGGAAAAGATGATGTTCAAGGCCAAGCCCGCCAGCAAGAAGGTGCGCATCATGGCCCTGAAGAATCTCAAGGGATTCGTGAACTAAGAGTCACGCAGAGCTACTCCGGGGCGGCCCGACCGCTCCGGAGCTTCAGTTCCCGTCCCGTCCTACAAACGCCAGTACCGCCGCCTTCAGTTCCTGCAGGCGTCCGTGAAAATAATGCGTGACACCCGGGAGCACCGTCACTTGTGGCGGCGGCGAGCGCTTGCGAGCCCACGCAATCACTTCCTCGTGATTCACCAGCTCATCCTGATCGCCCTGGATCAATAGCCAGCGAGTTTCCGGCCCGGGAGTCGGACCCGTTTCGAGTCGCTGTATGGCTGGCGCAACGGTGATCAGTACCGCGGCCGGGCGGCGCGCGCTGGCCCGCACAGCGATCGAGGCACCGAAAGAGAAACCGGCCAGCCAGAGCGCAGCGCCAGGCCAGCGCTTCAGGCTCCAGTCGATCACGGCCACCGCATCGTCGGTTTCGCCGTCGCCCTCCGCATAGATCCCCTCGCTCTTGCCCACGCCGCGGAAGTTGAAACGGACTGTGGGTATGCCCAGTTCCTGCAGCGTGCGCGCGAGGGTGTGAATCACCTTGTTGTCCATCGTCCCGCCGAACTGCGGATGGGGATGACAGACGACACCGCAGCGCCTGGCAGCGCCGCCAGTCGGATCCTCGACGATTGCTTCCAGGTTCCCAGCGGGCCCGGGGATCAGGAGACGCTGCGGTTGCGGCGGGCGAAAGGACATACGACGAATGGTTCGGGTATGGGCTCGATCCGGTTGTGAAGTGGCGGCTTCGCAGTGGCGAGCGGCTCTAGTGCTTGTAGACGACGCCTTCCTTCATCACGAACGACACGTGCTGCAACGTCGTGACGTCGGCGAGCGGATCGCCTGGGACCGCGATGATGTCGGCGAGCTTGCCCTTCTCGATGCTGCCCAGTCGATCGTCGATCTTCAGGTACTTCGCCGGCACCATCGTCGCCGCCTTGATCGCCTCCATGGGCGGCATGCCGCCCTCGACCATGTACTGGAACTCGCGAGCATTGAGGCCATGCGGAAACACGCTGGCGTCGGTGCCGAACATGACGCGCACGCCGACCTTGTAGGCCTCGGCGAACGTCTTCTGCAATTGCGGTCCGATCGCCAGCGCCTTGACGCGAACGATCTCGGGGTAGGTGTCCGGTTTCTGCGCCTGCTCGTAGACCCAGCGCCCGGCGCTCAGTGTGGGCACGTAATAGGTGCCCTTGCTCTTCATGAGCAGCATCAGGTCGTGATCCATGAACGTGCCATGTTCGATCGAGTCGATGCCGGCATTCACCGCGCGCCGCATGCCTTCGAGACCGTGGGCGTGAGCAGCGACGGTCAGCCCATAGTCGTGCGCCGTGTTGATGATGGCGCGCAGCTCCTCGTCGTTGAACTGCGGCGCCTGGCCGCTCTTCGCGATGCTGAGCACGCCCCCGGTCACAGTGATCTTGATGACGTCGGCGCCCTCCTTGTAATGCTGGCGCACCGCGCGCATCGCCTCCGCGGGTCCATCGACCACGTTGTCTTCGACGCCGGGGCCGGCGATCAGGTGCGGGCCCCAGCCGTTGGTGAAATCACCGTGCCCGCCGGTGCTGGCGATGATGCGGCCGGCAGCGAAGATGCGCGGTCCTGGAATCTTGCCGGCGTTGATCGCATTGCGCAGGCTGAACGCGACGTTGAACATGATGTCGCCGCAGTCGCGCACCGTCGTGAAACCCGCCTTGAGCGTCCGATCCGCATAGACGACACCGTCGAAGGCGTAGTCGGTCGGTGACTTCTTGTAGCGTGCCAGCTCATAACCCGGGCTCGCCTCCTCCGTGAGATGCACGTGCATGTCCATCAGGCCCGGGAGCACGGTCGCGCTGCGCAGGTCGATCACCTGGTCCTGTGGGCCGGCGGTGCGAAAACCTGGCTCGATCGCGGTGATGCGGTTGCCTTCCACGACGATCGTGACATTGTCCGTCGCACGGCTGGCAACACCGTCGATGAGATGGCCGGCCTGGATGAGCGTCGCCGCAGACAACGGCAGCGTAAACAGGCACGTAGACAGCAGTACTGCTGCACGCCAGTTGAGGTGCATGGTCAATCCCCTGAGATCTCTGCCAAGGCTCGCGTCGTTCTTCGGTTATTTGATGGCGACCAGTTCGACGTCGAACACCAGCGTCGCGCCCGGAGGAATCACACCGCCCGCACCGCTATCGCCGTAGGCGAGTTCGGGGGGAATCGTCAGACGCCGCTTGCCACCGACTTTCATACCCGCAACACCCTGGTCCCAGCCCTTGATGACCTTGCCAGCGCCGAGCGGGAAGGGGAAGGGCTCGCTGCGATCGAGCGAGCTGTCGAACTTCTTGCCCTTGTGGTCGGGCGCACTCGCGTCGTACAGCCATCCGGTGTACTGCATGACCGCAACTGAGCCCGGCGCGATCGCGGCGCCATCACCTGGCGCGAGGTCGACGACCTGCAACTGAGTCGGAGGCGGCACGGCAGGAGCGGGCGCGGTCGGTTTCGATGCGCCGTCATCATGGCAAGCGGCGCACAGCAGGATCATCAGCGGCCAGGCGAGCCGCAGCCGATTCATTTTCATGGCGAGTCCTCGGGAGCTGTTGGGATCTACTTCGAATCCTTACCGGCGAAGCCGAGCGACGCGGAGTTGATGCAGTAACGCAGGCCGCTAGGCTGGGGACCGTCGTCGAAAACATGACCCAGGTGCGCGCCGCAATTGGCGCAATCGACCTCGGTGCGCACCATGCCGAGACTGCGATCGGTGTGGGTGCGCACGCGATCACCTGCCAGCGGCAACCAGAAACTCGGCCAGCCGGAACCGGAGTCGTATTTGTGCTCGGAGTCGAAGAGTTTGGCGCCGCACACGATGCAGCTGTACGTGCCCTGCTCCTTGTTGTACGTGTACGGACCGGTAAAGGCGCGTTCGGTGCCCCTTTCCTGCGTAACGTGGTACTGCTCCGGAGTGAGGCGCTCGCGGAGGTCGGAATCAGAAGGCTTGGTGTTTCCCATTGATTCGCTCCACCTGGGCAGGCAGCCTGCCCGCAAACAAGAGTGCAATTATGTCAGAGGTTTGGCGCCGGCACCCAGTGACAGCAGCAGCCGGTTCAACCGGCGCACGTAGTCAGCAGGGTCCTCGAGCTGCGCGCCGTCAGCCAGCGCAGACTGGTCGAACAGCAGCAGCGCCAGCTCCTTGAATTGCTCCGCGTCGCTCAGTGCCTCGAGATACTTCACGAGGGCGTGCTGCACGTTGAGCTCGAGCACCGGCTTGGTGGCGGGCGCTTTCTGCCCCGTCGCGTCGAGGAGCCGGCGCATGGAGCGGCTCAGGTCGTGCTCGCCGATCACCAGGCATGCGGGCGAGTCGGTCAGACGAGCGCTTACCCTGACTTCGCTGACGCGTTCGCCCAATGCGTCCTTCACGCGACGCAGGAGAGTCTTGCTCTCCTTGAGGTCGGCCTCTTTGAGCTGGCGATCGGCCTCGTTGAACAGCGCACCCAGCTCGAGCTCGCCGCGGGTCACGTCCTGCAGCCGCTTGCCTTCGAACTCGCTGAGCTGCGCCACCAGCCACTCGTCGATGCGATCTCCGAGCAGCACCACTTCGAGGCCCTTGCGGCGAAACACTTCCAGGTGTGGGCTGGAGCGCGCCGCAGCGATGCTGTCCGCCACCACGTAGTAGATTCGATCCTGGCCCGCCGGCATGCGCTTCAGGTAGTCGTCCAGCGACTGATTCTGCTCCGCGCCCTCGTTGTGAGTACTGGCGAAGCGCAGCAGCTTCGCAATGCGCTCGCGATTGGCGGGATCCTCCGCAAGGCCTTCCTTGAGCACGCGGCCGAATTCGTTCCAGAAGGTCTGGTACTTTTCGGGTTCCTCGTTCGCAAGGCGCGTCAGCAACTCAAGCACCCGTCGTGCGAGTGCCGAACGCATGCTTTCGATCTCCGGTGACTCCTGCAGGAGCTCGCGCGACACGTTGAGCGGCAGGTCACCCGAATCGATGACGCCCTTGATGAAGCGCAGGTAGAGCGGCAGAAACTGTTCCGCATCATCCATGATGAATACGCGGCGCACGTAGAGCTTCACGCCCCGCGGTGCCTCGCGCTGCCAAAGGTCGAATGGTGCATGCGAGGGCACGTAGAGCAGGCTCGTGTACTCGCGCTTGCCTTCGACCTTGTTGTGGCTCCAGGCGAGCGGATCGGCGTGATCGTGCGAGACATGCTGGTAAAACTCGCGATATTCCTCGTCAGTGATATCGCTGCGCGGGCGCGTCCAGAGCGCCTGTGCGTGGTTCACCGTTTCATATTCGCCGGAGGCCGATCCCTCCTTGAGCATGCGTACCGGCAGCGCGATGTGGTCCGAATAACGGCGCACGAGGCTATGCAGTGTGAAGCCGTCGGCAAACTCGCGCGCATCAGCCTTGAGATGCAGTACGACGCTGGTGCCGCGCTGCTCGCGGCTCACGGTCTCAACCGTGAACTCGCCCTCGCCGGACGACTCCCAGCGCACGCCTTCTTCTGCCGGCGTTCCCGTCTTGCGCGACAGGACTTCGACCCGATCCGCAACGATGAAGGCCGAATAGAAGCCAACGCCGAACTGGCCGATGAGCCGCGAGTCCTGCTGCTGGTCTCCGGTGAGACGGCTGAAGAATTCAGCGGTGCCGGACTTTGCGATCGTGCCGAGCTGCTCGACGATCTCGGCCCGGCTCATGCCGATGCCGCTGTCGGTCACCGTGACCGTTCCGGCCTTGCTGTCGTAGTCGACGGTGATCGCGAGCTCCGGATCATCGCCCAGCAAGTCGGGCCTCGACAGCGTTTCGAAACGCAGCTTGTCCGCTGCATCCGAAGCGTTGGAAATGAGTTCGCGCAGGAAGATTTCCCTGTGGCTGTACAGGGAATGGATCATCAGCTTGAGGAGCTGCTTTACCTCAGCCTGGAAACCGCGCGTTTCGCGCTCGACGACAGTGGCCATCCGCTTGCATCTCGATCAGTTGCAGGCGGCAAATTCTGGGGCCAGTTGGCGTCATGTCAAGGCGCCGGGTTCAGGTAGTTCTTTCAAGACCGCGCCCGGCAAGGTACGGCCCGAAGCGCGGGCCCCGGATCAACTCGTCGGGAGGTAAAAGCCTAGCGAAGGATTGTAGTGGCGGAGAAGTCGACGTCTTCCGGCCAGTCGGAACGCAGGCCGAGCAACGCCTGGCGCAGGCATCCGAACCAGTCGTCGATCTCATCCCAGACCTGGAGCAGCACTTCCATTGAGCCATCCTGCACGACTTGCGGCGAGGCGCAATATAGGCGGATGCCGCATTTGGCAGGTGTGAGGACCATCACAGCCCGCAAGCGAGTCGCCAAACTGAGTCAGCATTTGCTTGCGCCGCCTGGGGGGCGTGCGTAGGCTCCTAGGCGCATAGCGTGCTCCAGCGCACACTTGCCTCTCCATGCAGCGCATCGTCGTTCTCAACCCCAAAGGTGGATCCGGCAAGACCACCATCGCCATCAATCTCGCGAGCTATTACGCGGTGCAGGGCCTGCGCCCGGTGTTGATGGACTTCGATCCGCAGGCCTCCACGATGCGCTGGCTCAGGAAGCGCAGCCGCCAGCAGCCGGCGATTCACGGTATCGCGGCTTACGAGCGTAACAACCGCACCACGCGCAGCTTTCACCTGCGTGCTCCCGGGGATGCGCAGCGCATCGTCATGGACACCGCGGCGGCCATTACCTCGCACGAGATGCCCGAGCTGGTGCGCGGCGCCGACGCAATCCTGGTGCCGGTGCTGCCCTCCGACATCGACATTCATGCCTGCTCCAAGTGCATCGCGGACCTGCTGCTGGTCGCCAAGGTCAAGCGCAGCGACAACCGCATCGCGGTGATCGCGAACCGGGTACGCAAGCACACTCTCATCTACCAGTCGCTGATGCGCTTTCTCGCCACGCTGCAGATCCCGATCGTGGCGACGTTTCGCGACTCGCAGAATTACATTCGCGGCGCGGAGCTCGGTCTCGGCATTCACGAGATGAAGCCCTACCTGGTCCGTGAGGACACCGACCAGTGGGATCCGCTGATGAAATGGCTCGACTCACGCATGCCCGGCCAGGCCGCGCAACCCCCGGAGCTGCAGGCGGGCGCGGCAGAGCCCGGTCAGCTTGAGGCGATCGAACCCGAAGCGATCCTGGAAGAGCCGGCTCCGGACGGGAGCCTGGCACACTGAAGCCTATTTCTCGTTCTTGTCGAACGAGCCGCGGACCTTGTCCGCCCAGCTCTTGTAGTTGGTCCAGCTGTTGAGATTGCGCGTGATGGCCGAATGGCGGCCGCCACTCTTCTGCTGTGCGCGGTTGAGCCAGCTCGAATACGCTTCCCAGCCGTCCGCCTTGCTGCGCGGCTGAGCGCCTTCATCCGCGCCGCTGCGGCGCGAAGTGGTAGCGTCGTTCCTGTAGGTCTTGCTGTCGCTCATCCAAAGTCCCATGCCGGATTTCAGGCGACAGTACTGCCCACCCCTAGCCCACGACAGGAACTGGTTCACACGCCCCCGGGCACCGCGCGGGAACGCGGCGGCGCAGCAGGCGACTGCGACCGGCGTCGCACGATAATGCACTCTCGTGTTATGTCCGCGAGGCGCGTGCGTGAGGTCACGCACGTTGCGATCACGCGCGTTCGCCGCCCTTCTCGCCCAGCAACGGGCCGAAAAGTGGACGCATGTCCGCCAGCGAATGATCGATCGCACTCGGCAGGAGCGTCGTGTACGCATCGAGCAGCACTACGGCGTTGCGCGTGGGATCGCTGCCGGTCGCGGCGCCGATGCGCTTGGCGAGACCACGATTCACCTTGTGCAACTCGGCGTACGCTTCCTTGAGCCCATCGAGCTTCAGGTCGGGCGGCGAGCCATTGCCTGCTTTCAGCAGCTGCGCGAGCGCATACATGGTGACCGAGCGGTAGATCGTCTCCAGCTCGTTGGCGAGCGGCAGGTGGAAACGCGCCATCGGCCGCAGGAATTCGGTTCGCGGGCAGCCGCTGCTCGCCATGATCAGCCCGAGGAGCGAGCTCAGAGCCTGCTGTGCGGTGGTCTCCTGCGTCACGACCCGCTCCACGATGTGTACGTCGACGCGTACCTGGTCGTAGGACACGAGTCGTTCGAGGCGTTCGATGATCGCGACCAGTTGAACGGCGACCGGGCACTGCGGGTGCTCGCCCGCCGTGAGCGGGCAGTTCTCGCACTGGTTGAAGCCGAGGGCGGTCCAGAAAGGCAGCTCGGGCGGATGTGGATTGAGCAGCCGGAAGTCTTTGGGATCGAAGAACAGATCGAAGACTTCGCGCCTGCCATCCGGGAGCTGGAAGCGGTAGCGGACGCGCAGCGGGCCCATGCCGCAATCATGGCGCGTTGCGCGCCATTCAGCCAGCAGCTTTTCCCGGAAGCGCTAACTCACCAGTCGATAGCAGGGCTTGTATTGACCGTTGGCGATCTTCATGCGCCGTTCCGCCACGAATCCCGTCAACAGCGTATCGAGGGCCGAGACGATGGCCCGATCGCCGCGAATCTCGAACGGCCCGTGTTTCTCGATCGCCTTCACGCCCGCTTCCTTGACGTTCCCGGCCACGATGCCGGAGAAAGCACGACGCAGATTGGCCGCGAGCATGTGCACCGGCTGATCCTTGCCGAGCTCGAGCGATCGCATGTTCTCGTGGTTGACCTCGAACGGCATCTGGAACTCGGGTGGAATCCGCAGCAGCCAGTTGAAGTTGTACGAGTCGTTCGATTGCCGCCGCCATTCGCGCACGTCCTCGGTGGCGCTCGCCAGCGCACGCGCCATCCCCGCCGGATCGCCCACCATGATGTGGTAGCGCTTCTGGGCTTCGGCCCCGAGCGTCGTGGCGATGAAACGGTTGATCTGCTCGAAGTAGGCGCCACTCTCGGGCGGACCGGTGAAGATGAGTGGCAACGGCTGTGCGTCATTCGCCGGATCGAGCAGGATGCCGAGCAGGTAGAGAATTTCCTCGGCCGTGCCCGCGCCTCCGGGAAACACCACGATACCGTGCGCGACGCGCGCGAAGGCTTCGAGGCGCTTCTCGATGTCGGGCATGATCACGAGGTGGCTCACGATCGGGTTCGGCGGCTCGGCGGCGATGATCCCGGGCTCGGTGATGCCGATGTAGCGGCCCGATTGAATGCGCTGCTTGGAGTGGCCGATGGTCGCGCCTTTCATCGGGCCTTTCATGGCGCCGGGTCCGCAGCCGGTGGAAACATCGAGCTCTCTCAGGCCGAGCTCGTAACCGACCTTCTTGGTGTAGTCGTACTCCACGCGGCTGATCGCGTGCCCGCCCCAGCACACGATCAGGTTGGTCTTGCCGCGATTGTCGAGGATGCGGGCATTGCGCAGGATGTGGAACACCGCATTGGTGATGCTGGCGGGGTCCTTGAGGTCGAAGCGACCGCTGTCGATGATGTCGCTGGCGATGTACACGACGTCGCGCAGCACGGCGAACAGGTGTTCCTTGATGCCCTGGATCATCTCGCCGTCGACGAACGCCGTCGCCGGAGCATTGCGCAGCACGAGCTTGATGCCCCAGGCCTGGCGCTCGATGCGGATGTCGAAATCGCGGTAGCGCTCGAACACGTCCTTGGCGCTGTCGATCTCGCTGCCGGAATTGAGCACTGCGAGCGCGCACTTGCGGAACAGCTCGCCGAGCCCGCCGCGTCCGGTGTCGAGGAGCTTGGCGACTTCGGCCTGCGAAAGGTTTTCGAGACTGCCCTTGGGAGTGACGCGGGCGTCGACGAAATCGGGAATGACGATGCTGGTTTCCACTTCAGGCGGCCGCGCGGCGCGGCCCGCGGCTCAAGGCCGGATTTCGATCGGCGTGTCGTCGCCGGTGCTCAGCCAGATCTCCACCATATCGGAATTGGTCACTGCGATGCAGCCGTCGGTCCAGTCCCTGTCCTGATAATACTCCGGGGGATGTTTGAGGCGATTCGGCATTCCGTGAACCATTATGGACCCGCCCGGGGCGTAGCCCTGGCTGCGGGCGCGCCGGATGTCCTGGTCGCTCGGATAGGAAATCTGGATCGACAGGAAGAAATCACTGTTCGGATTGCGCCGCGCCAGCCGATAGGTTCCCTCGGGTGTGCGGAAGTCGCCTTCACGCACCTTCGGGCCAAACGGGTCGAGCCCCAGCGCGACGCGATAGGTGCCCACGACCTGGCCGTCCCGGATCAGATCCATGCGGCGCTCGGCCTTGTAAACGATGACCTGGTCGCAGGGCTGAAAGGTGGCGAGCGGAATGGCGTTGGCAGCAAACGAGAGTGCTCCACACGCGAACAACCCTGAAAGTACTTTATGCATTCAGCCGACGCGCCTCCGGAGCAATTGGACCGGCGCCGATTATAGAGGTGCCCGGCGCAATGCGTGATCGGCAATGCGTCACAGCGGCAGCGCAAACTTTGAGTTCTGTCGCCCACTACAGACAGGAGTGCCGACCTAGCCGAGCTCGACACGAATCAGTTCGATCGCACGCCGCAAAGCCTGCTCGACCAGCCGTGTCTCGGGGTGACGCACGATCAGGTATCCGACGCCCTCGTAGCCCGCGGGCTGCTGCTGACCGGACTGTGGCAAGCGCGCTTCCACGACCAGCGAGCCGAGTTCGCGTTGCGCCTGTGTGAGCCCGTGGATCGCGCGCACCCGTCCGCTTCCCATGCCGCGCAGATACGCGGCGCCGGCGCTGTACTCGCGCCGTGGCACGACGAATTGATCGCTCGCCATCAGTCGCGGCCAGGCGCGATAGAAGTCGCAGTCGCAGGCATAGGAGATGAGCGTCGTGAACTGCGCGCCGGGCGGGCGAGCGGCGACCTCGGAGATGGCGACGCCCCCGTTCGCGCGCCGGAACCATTCCATGTGAGTCATGCCGGTCTCGAGCCCGAGTGCTCGCAACGCGGGACCTGCTGCCGCACGTATCTTCGCGTACTCGGGCCCGTCGATCTCGCGCGGCAACAGCACACACCACTGGATCCAGGCGTTCTCGAGCACGGTGAGCGGCGCCGGCAAGTAACGGGACACTGAGTACCACACGATGCGCCCGTCGATGGCGACGCTGTCGAAGGAATGCTCTTCGCCCTGCAGGAACTCCTCGAACAACGCGGGATGCCGCGCGTCGGGCGGATGGCGCGCGAGGTATGCAGCGAGCTGCGCAGCGTCGTCCAAACGGTAAGTGTTGATGGCGCCGGCACCGGCGGGCGGCTTCACGACCACAGGAAAGCCCGCTTGCCGGATGAATGCCGCCGCATCGGAAGCCTGCGCGACGAGTTGATGACGGGCGCAGGGGAGTCTGGCCGCCTCCAGCACACCCTTCATCGTCGACTTGTCGCGAAAATTCTCCGCGGCCTGCACCGACAGCCCAGGCAGTCCGAAATGTGCGCGCACTTTGGCGAGCGGCACCTGCAGCTGCTCCAGCGAGCCGATGATGCGTTCGGGCCTGCCAATCTGTTGTGACAGGCCGTCGATCGCGGCGGCGATCTGAGCGGGATCGAGACCATCGGCGATGCGCCAGTGCGCCGCGATGCGCGCGCGGATCTCCGTCGGCAAGCGCTCCAGCGGGTCCTGGCTCACGATCCCGAGCCGCACGCCTTCGAGCTGCGCAGCGCCCGCGACGAAGCGCAGTGTCGCCTCCATGAAGAACGGCACGACAAAAATGACAGTGGTCATGTTCCGTGGGGTCCCGGGACTCCCGCTGACCGGTCGGATGCCATTATGCTTGTGGAAAAGAACGAGAGGGGGGATCGATGCAGGCGCTTCCCGGCCGCTTGGCCTTCGCAACCCTGTACCTATTGCTGGCCGCCTGTGCCGCGGCGCCGGATCGCGTGCGCGAACAGCTCGATGAGCAGACCGGGGTCACCGTTACGCGCATGGGTAAAGCGCTCGAGTTCTATTCGCCGCGTCCCGACCAGGGCCTGCAGGCGACCAGCTTCGCCTATCTCGGACCACTGGAAGTGAATCGCATGGGCGCGCGCAGCACCTACCTGTGGTTGAGCGTTCTGCCAGGGAGCGATGCGCAGGGACGCGCTTTCGAGCAGGACGCGCCCAGGCAGCTGCGCTTTTTTATCGATACCGAGAGCTTCGAGCCTGAGATCGCGGCCACCGCCGGCAAGCAGATCGACCTCGGCGCCCGCGCCTATCCGCGACCGGCGCGGTGGGCGCGCGAAATCTACCTGTCCGCTTCCCCCGAGTTGCTGGGCAAGCTCGCGACAGCATCGACCCTGGCACTGGAGATCAACTCGGGTGACGGCGAGTGGCGCCGTTATGACCTGTGGAAACCGGATCTCGAGGGTCTCAGGGCATTCGTTGCCGAGATCGCGCCGCCCGCGCACTGACTCGTGTCAGGACGACTCCAGCGCCACGCGCTCACAGGATCGATTGCCGGGCCGCATGTCGGCCTGCAGCCGATAGTGCACGCCCGGCTCCACTTCCACGTTGAGCTCATGCCGGCTCGCGGTGGCGCCGCTGCCGCCTACCTGGCAGTCGATCAACAATGAGTGCTTGCCCGGCAAGAGGGCGACGCTGCTGTAGCGAGCGTCCACGGTGTGGCCATCCACGGAGCGGATGACGAGGGCCAGGGGCATGCTGGCCCGGAACTTGGCATCGCCGCTGATCACGGCCACTTCGCTGCTCGCTCTGTGCTCGCCGTCGTACGCCTGGAACGTCGCGCATCCGGCAGCTGCAAGCAGCAGCATCGCGCTGACCGCAACTCGTGCGCGCCTCATCCGGAACTACCCGCCGCGGATTGCGTGCCGCTCGCCTCGATGAGCGGCATGACGAGCTGCGTGCGCGGCCGCACGTCGTCGAAGCTGATATCGGGGTTGTATTGCCTGAGGAGCCAGATCGGCACGTTCGGATACTTCTGCGCGATCGACCACAGCGATTCCCCGCGCCGCACGACGTGCACCTCAGTGCCCACGATCCGGTTCGCCGCGAAGAAGTCTTCCTGCAGACGTTGGTGATAGCTGCGACGGCGCTGCACGAACTGGTCTGCGGCTACTGTCGTAGTGTCGATCTTCAGTCTCTGGCCGATGACTACCGGCGTGGCAAAGCGCATGCCGTTCAACTCGCGCAGGCGGCTGGCGCGCACACCGAGCCAGTCGGCGTAGTGGCCGAGCGTTTCGGCCGCCTGGACCTCGATCGTGCCATCGTCGGCCACGGTGTAATCGCTCGGATCCGCGGTCATGGTGGTGCTTTCCGCGCCGCTCACGAGGTTCGGGCTGATTTCCTCCGCCTGCGCTGCCGATACCGGCTGGGCCGCCTGTGCCAGCGCGATCTCGCGCTCCGACTGCGGGATCTCTTCGGGTTGCGCCTCGACGTCGGCGATCGCCGGCTGCGGCGTCACGTCGGTGATGGTGACGATACCGGTCGGCAGCTTCTCGCCGGCGATGCTCGCGATCTGCAGCTTCTGCCCTTCATAGATGAAATTGCGATCCTTGAGGCCGTTCTGCGCCATCAACTCCTGCTCGGTAAGACCGGCCTGGCGCGCGATGTTGGAAAGGGAGTCGCCGCGCTTGACGACATAGACTTCTGCCGGCACCGGTGGCGCCTGGCCTGCTGGCGCTTGGCCTGCCGGCGCCTGGCCTGCTGGCGCCGCTGCTGCCGGCGCCGGTGTTACGGCAGCGACCGTCACAGGTTTCGGCTCGGTGCCCGGTAACTGCAGGATCTGGCCGCGCCGCACCTGGTGTGCGCTGTGCAGGTCATTCAATCTCATCAGCGTCGCAACCGTCGTGCCGTGCGAAGAGGCGATCGCCGACAACGTGTCGCCGCTGCGAACGCGGTAGATCTTGTCCATCTTCTGCTGCTCGAAGCGCTCGGTCGGGCCGAGGCTGGCAAGACGGACCTTGAGGTCCTGCGGCGCCGTTGCTTCCGGCACGTGCAGTTCGAAGCCGCGCGGGATGTAGCGCTCACCATTCCACACCGCGGAGGTGAGCGACGGATTGAGTGCGCGCAAGGTGGCGACATCGATCCCGAGGACGCGCTGCATGGTGCTCACCGGCACGTAGTCGGGTACGCCGAGCGCGCGCGACTTCACTTCGGTGTTGCGCGTCAGCGGACCGAAGTACTTCTCGGACTCGCGGTCCACATCGAGCGCGGCCAGGAATGCCACGTAGTAGTTGCGCGACGCGAAGCCGAAAGTACGGCTCTGGTGGTTGCGGATGATCACCACGATGTCATCCGTGCCCTGCCTCTCTTTCGCGCGACGCATGCCCGATGCGCCGTGGTTGTACGCCGTGATCGCGAGTGGCCAGGTCCCGAGCAGGTCGTAGTTGAACTGCAGGAGCTGCGCGGCCGCGATCGTGGAGCGATAGGGATCCATGCGCTCATCCACCGTCGAGTCGATGCGCATGAAGCGCCGGCCGGTCGAGCGCATGAACTGCCACAGGCCCGCCGCGCCTGCTTTGGAGTACGCGGTCGGATCGAATGACGACTCCACGTGGGGCAGGGCCGCGATCTCTGCGGGCAGGCCCATGTTGGCGAGTGTCTCGGCGATGTGCGCCTCGTAGGCGCCGGAGCGAATCAGGCCGGCCTTGAAGCGATCGGCCTGGCCGAGCTGGAAGCGCACATGCTCGGCGGCCTCGTGCAATGCGCGCGTGCTCGTGTTCGCCGGCCAGAGCGCGCGCACGCGCTGTTCGTCCGCTGCGTCGGTGCCGCTGCCGCTCGCGAGCCGCTTCAGGATCGCGCTGTACTTGTCCCTGGCCGCATCCACGACCTTCGAGCGTTGCGCCGGCGACAGGGTTTCCGGGAAGGTGATGACCTCGTACACGACGTCGAGGTTGCGATCGTCGTGCACGAATCCGGCGTTGGTCGTGACTTCGGTGTAGACACGGGTCCAGAAGCGGATGTCGGGTTCCAGCTCGGGTCGCTTGACGAACGGACTTTCGGCAGCTGGTGCCGCGGCCCCCGCAACCAGCCCGAGCAACGCCAGCAGCGCACACTTCGACGATTTCTGGATCCGCATCATCCCTCGCGATCTGGATTCACGGCCGTCGACCGATTTTACAGGTTGGTGCCCGAAGCCAAGTGATTGGATGAAAACGGTTCGGGCACGCGCTCATAACATAGATCGGGCGCGGGTCACCGAGTTCGCGTCGGTCCAATTGACACTCTCCGCATTCTGTCAGCTGGGGTGCGCGTCGGTCGAAGCGCAGACGCAGTCTCGGACCGGCCGCAAAGCGAGTGCGCCGTCACACATCCAGCGCCCGCGGTGCGCTTTTGGGCACACCTGCCAGGGCGCCGGCACGCGTGGCATGTCGCTTGCACTTTCCTGCCTCAAAGTCGCGGCGTGATAGCCGCGAGCTGAGCAAAGGCACCAAGGCTTAAGGAAACAACACCAATCATGAACAAGAAAATCACAGTGGCGCTTGGGACGGCACTTCTTGCCGGCCATGCCTGGGCGACGCCGATCAACCTGAGCGGCAGCGAAGAGAATCTGCAGCAGGTTCTCGATGGCATCACGGTCGGCGGTCATTCGTCGGTCGATGTCGTCAACGATCAGGCGGTTCCCGACGAACTCTGGTCTCTGGGAGCGACCGGCGGTGCCTTCAGCCAGATCGTGATCGAAATCGCCGGCAATGCGCCCCTCAACATATTTGGCGTGTACGACGCCGCCAATCCCACCCGTCGCGTGGAGATGTTCTCCGGTGCACAGGGTGCCGGCGCCCGCTCGACACTCTCCATCACCAGCGATGGCAGCGTCTGGAGCGGTGACCTGTTCGGCGGCACCTTCCATGATTCCGGCATCGACTTCGCGAGCAACCTGTTCGGCTTCTACCTGCAGACACCGGATGGCTATTGGTTCTCGCAGAGCGCGCTCAATTCGGACCAGGCCGACCATATGCTGGCCTTCGCAGGCCAGGGTGATTCGGTGCAGTTGCCGAGCAGCTGGGCGGGAATCTGGGACCCGAACGAATTCGTGCTCGCCTGGGAAGACCTGGCGCGTCCGGCCTGGGACTACGACTACAACGACTTCGTGGTGATGGTTGAATCGGTACACGCGGTGCCGGAGCCGGCCAGCCTCGCGCTCTTCGGGTTCGGGCTCGCTGCCCTCGGCTGGACACTGCGCCGCCGCGGAGTCGCCACCAAGGCTTAACAACGATAAGAACCGAACAACAACAATAACCGTACTCGCAATAACAAGAAGAATCAGAAGAACAACAAGAAAAATTACAGAGGCCCCGCCAAGCGGGGCCTTTTTGTTTCCGGCATAAAACAAGGCAGCCCGAAGGCTGCCTTGAAAAGCGGCATATCGCCTCCCTGGCGGGGGAGTCACCGGGCGGGGAACCCAGATCTGATACGCCGGTTAACCGGTTGGCGATCGGCTGTCCGCTGTTGGAATCCTCAGCCGCACTTCGAGTCGCCGCAGCTCAGGCAGGTCATGCAGCCGTCCATCATGATCACGGCCGCCGTATTGCACTTCGAGCACAGCTGCGCACCTTCGGGATAGTGCGTCTTGGCGAAGGCGTCCTGTTGCTTGCGGCGCGCCTCGAACTCGGCGCGTTTCTCGTCGATGAGCTTCTGGCGATGCGCGTCGATCTGCGGCTTCGGGATCAGGCCGATCGCCTGCAGGTGGCGCTCGATCACGTAGCCGAGCTCCGCGATGATCGAGGGCATGAACTTGCCGCCCGCCTGCCAGTAGCCGCCGCGCGGATCGAACACCGCCTTGAGCTCATCCACCAGGAAAGTGACGTCGCCGCCCTTGCGGAACACCGCGGAGATGATGCGTGTCAGTGCCACGATCCACTGGTAGTGATCGAGGTTCTTCGAATTGATGAAGATCTCGAACGGACGGCGCTGCTCGTACTCGGTGCCCTCGTTGAGCACGATGTCATTGATGGTCACGTACATCGCGTGATCGGAAACCGGCGTCTTGATCTTGTAGGTCGAGCCGATGAGCATCTCCGGACGCTCGAGCTTCTCGTGCATCCGGATGACCTTGGCCTCGCGCCCGTCGCGCATGCGCACGACCTCGTCGCGATCCTTCTCTTTGTGCTCGCGCGCCTTGTCCTCGGGCTTCTGGACCCGGTACTTGACGATCTTCTTGTCGACCTTGATGGCGCTCATGCCTCTCACAACCCCTGGCTGGCTCTAGAACTTTCCGTAGTAACCTTCTTTCAACGCATCAAACAGATTGGCGGCGGTGTGCTTCTCGCCGTCGTACTCGATCTCCTCGTCGCCCTTCACCTGGATCTCGCTGCCGTCCTCGAGAGTGAACACGTAGGTCGTGTTCTTGAGGTCGTCCTCCTTGACGAGCACGCCCTGGAAGGCCTCCGGGTTGAAGCGGAACGTGGTGCAGCCCTTGAGCCCCTGCTCGTAGGCGTACATGTAGATGTCCTTGAACGTCTCGTACTTGTAGTCGGTCGGCACGTTCGCGGTCTTGGAGATCGAGGAATCCACCCACTTCTGCGAGGCCGCCTGGATATCGACGTGCTGCTCCGGCGTCACATCCTCGGCAGTCGTGAAGTACTCAGGCAGCTTCTCGCCCGCAGTGTTGGATCCCGGAATCGCCCGCGGGTTCACCAGTTCGCGATAGGCGAGCAGCTCGAAGGAGAAGACGTCCATCTTCTCCTTGGTCTTGCGCCCCTCGCGGATCACGTTGCGGAAGTAGTGATGTGCGAACGAAGGCTCGATGCCGTTGCTCGCGTTGTTGGCGAGGGACAGCGAGATCGTGCCGGTGGGCGCAATCGAGCTGTGATGCGTGAAACGCGCACCCATGTCCGCGAGCTCATCCACGAGCTCGGGCGCGACTTCAGCGACGCGCTGCATGTAGCGGCTGTAACGCGCATGCAAGACGCGCCCGGGCACCTTCGCGCCCACCTTCCAGCCATCGGCAGCCATCTCCGGACGCTTGCGCAGCATCTCGGGTGTGACCGTAAACTCCTCCAGCATGATCGGCGCGGGACCCTTCTCGCGTGCCAGCTCCAGAGCCGCCTGCCAGCCGGAGATCGCGAGTTCGCGCGACACCTTCTCGGTGAACGCCACGGAAGCCTTGGAGCCGTACTTCATGCCGAGCAGCGTGATCGTGGAGCCCAGGCCCAGGAAGCCCATGCCATGACGGCGCTTGCGATGGATTTCCTCGCGCTGGCCCTTGAGCGGCAGGCCGTTGACCTCGACGACGTTGTCGAGCATGCGCGTGAAGATCTTCACCACGCGCCGGAACTCGTCCCAGTCGAAATCGGCCGCGTCCGTGAAAGGATGGCGCACGAAGCGTGTCAGGTTGATCGAACCCAGCAGGCACGAGCCATACGGCGGCAGCGGCTGCTCCCCGCACGGATTGGTCGCGCGGATGTTCTCGCAGAACCAGTTGTTGTTCATCTCGTTGACGCGGTCAATGAGTACGAACCCGGGCTCGGCGAAGTCGTAGGTCGAGGACATGATCACGTCCCACAGGCGCCGCGCCGGCAGCGTCTTGTAGACCTTGCAGGCGACCAGGCCCGCCTCGTTGACGACGTAGTTTTCATGCGTCGGCCATTCGCGCCAGATGTAGTGCGCGCGATCGGCGAGATCCGGTTTGTCCGCTTCGTATTCCTTGACGCTCAGCGGGAACGCGAGCTGCCACTCGCCGTCGGCACGCACCGCCTTCATGAACTCATCGCTGACGAGGAGCGAGAGGTTGAACTGGCGCAGCCGGCCACTCTCGCGCTTGGCACGAATGAACTCGATCGCGTCCGGATGACCGATGTCGAAGGTGCCCATCTGCGCGCCGCGCCGGCCACCGGCCGAGGACACGGTGAAGCACATCTTGTCGTAGATATCCATGAACGACAGCGGCCCCGACGTGTAGGCGCCGGCGCCCGATACGTACGCGCCGCGCGGACGCAGTGTCGAGAACTCGTAGCCGATGCCGCAGCCGGCCTTCAGCGTCAGACCCGCCTCGTGCACCTTGTTGAGAATGTCATCCATGGAATCACGGATGGTTCCCGACACGGTGCAGTTGATCGTCGAGGTCGCGGGCTTGTGCTCGAGCGCACCGGCATTGGACGTGACGCGGCCCGCGGGAATTGCGCCTTTGCGCAAAGCCCACAGGAACTGCTCGTACCAATGCTCGCGAACTTCCTGGCCTTCGACTTCTGACAGGGCACGCGCCACTCGCTTGTACGTATCGTCCATCGTGCGATCGATGGGCGTGCCGTCCTTCGC
>DASQOO010000103.1:0-2146 GCA_035644435.1 Steroidobacteraceae bacterium
GATGATCCCGCCGAGGTCGCTGCGCTGGCGCAGAAGGGCAACCAGCGCAGCGGCCATCGCAGCCACCGCGCTACCACGTTCGCCGGTGAACACGGCGCTGGCTCCAGCAGGGTGATGCGCCGCGACCTGCGCGGCGCTCACATCCGCACCGGGCACGTCATGCTTCGTCGTAGAGACATCGACGGCGATCACCGGCACACCCTGCGCGCGAATCTGATCGCGAACGAAGAGCAGCTCTTCGGCCTTGGTGTCGAAGGTGCCGATGACGAACGCGGCTTTCATCGCGCGGCTTCGGCTTAGTCGTCGGTCAGCTGCGCATCATCGAGCGGCACGACCTTGACCTCGGACGTGCCGAGATCGATCCGGAGATCCATGCCGTGCTGCCTAGAGGTTCACGCGCGCGTCGGTCCAGCGGCCCTCGGCGCGGCTCGATTCGACCACCGCTTCGATGAACTTCATGCCGCGCGCGCCGTCTTCCACGGTGGGCACGATGCAGGCCAGCGGGTCCGGCGCGCGCCCTTGCCAACGTGCCTGGATCTGCTCGGCCACGTCGCGGTAGATCTGCGCAAAGCCTTCGAGGTAGCCCTCGGGGTGGCCGGCCGGGATGCGTGTCGCATGGCTTGCGGCGGCACCGCTGCCGCTACCGCCGCGCGTTATCAGCCGGGGTTGTTGGCCTAGGGGCGTGAACCAGAGCTGGTTCGGTGTCTCCTGGCGGAATTCCAGGCCCGCCTTGCTGCCGTAGACGCGCACGCGCAACGCATTCTCGTTGCCCGGTGCGACCTGGCTGGACCACAGCATGCCGCGCGCGCCATTCGTGTAGCGCAGCATCACGTGCGCGTTGTCGTCCAGGCGCCGGCCAGCGACGAAGGTCGTCAGGTCGGCACTGACGGCCGCCAGTTCGAGGCCAGAGATGAAGCGCGCCAAGTGCTCGGCATGCGTGCCGATGTCGCCGAGCGAGCCTCCGGCACCGGCCTGCGCCGGGTCGACCCGCCATGCGGCCTGCTTCTGGCCACTCGACTCCAGGTCGGTGCTGAGCCAGTCCTGCGCGTACTCGGCGTGCACGACGCGAATCTCGCCGAGCTCGCCGGCCGCCACCATCTCGCGTGCCTGCCGCACCATCGGGTAGCCACTGTAGTTGTGCGTGAGCGCGAACAGGCGGCCGCTCCCGCGCACCCGCTGCACCAGCTCGAGCGCCTCGGCCAGCGTGGTGGTAAGCGGCTTGTCGCAGATTACGTCGATGCCGGCGTCCAGGAATGCCGTGGCGATGCGACCGTGCAGATGGTTCGGCGTGACGATGGCGACGGCGTCGATGCCGTCACCGCGGGCCGCTTCCTTTTTCGCCATGTCGCGGTAGTCGGCGTAGCTGCGCTCGGCGGCTATGTGCAGCTCGGCTGCGCTTGCTGCCGCACGCGCGGGGTCGGACGACAAGGCACCCGCGATCAGCTCGTAGCGATCGTCCAGCCGCGCCGCTATGCGGTGCACGCCGCCGATGAACGCGCCCTGGCCCCCGCCCACCATGCCCAGGCGGATGCGGCGCGGCACGGCATCCGTCTTTGCTCCTTCGATCGCCATGGCACCCTCTTCAGCCGATGCCCAGCATCCTCTTGTTCGCGGCCGTGTTCACGCCGCCGCCGGCAAAGTCGTCAAACGCGCGCTCGGCCACGCGGATGATGTGGTCGGCGATGAACGTCGCACCTTCGCGCGCGCCGTCTTCCGGGTGCTTGATGCAGCACTCCCATTCCAGCACGGCCCAGCCGGGGTAGTCGTAGGCCGCCATCTTCGAGAAGATCGCGGAGAAGTCGACCTGCCCGTCTCCGAGCGAACGGAACCGGCCCGCGCGCTTGAGCCAGGGCTGGAAGCCGCCGTACACGCCTTGTTTGCCGGTCGGGTTGAACTCGGCATCCTTCACGTGGAAGATCTTGATGCGGTCGTGGTAGTAGTCGATGTAGTCCAGGTAGTTCAGTTGCTGCAGCACGAAGTGGCTCGGGTCGTAGAGCAGGCAGGCGCGCTTGTGGTTGCCGACGCGATCGAGAAACATCTCGTAGGTCTCGCCGTCGTGCAGGTCTTCGCCCGGGTGGATCTCGTAGCAGACGTCCACGCCGGCACCATCGAATGCGTCGAGGATCGGGCGCCAACGCTTCGCCAG
>DASQOO010000104.1:0-7685 GCA_035644435.1 Steroidobacteraceae bacterium
GGGTTGATCTCGACGATGCCGTACTTCTCGAAGGCCTTGTTCAGGAGCCGCAGGGTGGCCTCTTTGCCCGCGAGCAGACTGCGCGCATCGGCCTTCTCCCCGGCCTCCAGCCCGAGCTCCAAACTGTCTCGCACTTCCAGCATGTCGGCCGCAAACTTCTCCAGCCCGTACTTGAGGGCATTCTCCACGTCCCGGGCGTTGCGCTTGCGCACGTTGTCGAGATCGGCAACCGCTCTCAGGTAGTTGTTCCAATTCTCCTGGGCCTTCGCTTCGGCGACCGCCAATGCCTTGGCGAAGTCTGGATTGCCATGGTCCGCGGAATTGGTGAGCACGGCCGTTGCTTCAGGGTCGAACTCTCCGTGTGTTTCGGGAGCACCGCGTTCGGCGTCCTTGTGGGCCCTGTTCGTCATTGGAACTCTCCTGACAGATCGGCTGAGGCGGGTACGACAATAGCGGCCGGTAAGGATACCAGCCGTCCGGCGGAAATCGGGATCAGCGACGCGAATTCAAGGCAGTGCCGAGGAGCCGCGCCGTGATGTCCACGATCGGAATGACTCGCTCGTAAGCCATACGGGTGGGGCCTATGACCCCCAGTACCCCCACGACTTCGTTGTCGAGCGTGTACGGAGCAGTCACCACACTGCAGTCATCGAGGATCGTATAACCCGATTCCTGCCCGATGAAGATCTGCACGCCTTCCGCCCGCAGGCTCTGATCGAGGAGGTGCAGGATGTCGCGCTTCTCGTTGAAGGCCTCGAACAGGCGCCGCAGCTTGTCGACATTGGAAAGCTCCGCAAAGCCCATCAGGTTGGTCTCGCCCACGAGCACATAGCCCGCGACAGCGCGCTCCCCGGAATCGACCACTTGCTGCGCCAGCTGGATGGCATCGAGCATCAGTTGGTTGAGGCTCAGGCGAGTCTCCTGCAGTTGCGCCAGCAGCTCGCTGCGCACATCTCCGAGGCTGCGACCCCGCACCTGGTCATTGAGGTAGTTGGCCGCACGGCGCAACTCGTCCGGCGAGTAGTGCCGCTCCAGGTGCACGATTCGGTTCTGCACCTCCCTGCCCCCGACCACCAGGATCGTCAGCACGCGGTTATCCGAGAGCCCCACGAATTCGATCTGGCTGACCGCTGCCTGCGATTGGCGCGGAATCGTCACCACCCCGGCCAGCTGAGTAATCGTGGAGAGCACCTGCGAGGCTACCGCCACCAGCGCCTTCGGCTCATCACTATGCTCCGCGAGCCGGCGCTGCAGATCTGCCACTTCCGGCTCATCGAGGGGCTTGAGCTTCAGCAGCGAATCGACGAAGAGCCGGTAGCCCTTGTCGGTGGGAATGCGCCCGGCGGAGGTGTGAGGCGAGGTGACGAATCCAAGCCCTTCCAGATCGGACATGACATTGCGAATGGTCGCGGAGCTGAGGTTCAGACCCGATTCGCGCGACAGCGTGCGTGACCCGACCGGCTGGCCGTCACGGATGTAACTTTCAATCAGGATCCTGAGCAGATGCTGGGCCCGCTCATTCAAAAGGTCGTCACTGGCATCTGTCGGCATCGGTATCAACACTCTGTATATTCGGGCAACCTGTGCTTGCCGTAGGTCTCGCTAACTAACAGCGCGCCTTCGGCGAAGTCAAGCTGCGCAAATCCGGGTGAAAGCCCCCATGGCCCGGCTGGGATCGACATGGTAAAAGGCCGCGAACAGCCGATGGCGAAGCAGTTTCAGTCGTTCGCACTCGTGGGCCGGGACACCGATACGCGTGTCGCCGACAGCATGCTCGCGTTGGCGAGCCACCTGGTCAAACGCGGTCAAGTCCTGGTCGACAAGAACGGGACCGTCAACTTCGGATCGACGCAGGTCAGGCGGGTCGAACCGCAGGCGCTGGCCGATGGCACCGACCTGCTCATCGCCATCGGTGGCGATGGGACGATGCTGTACGCGTCGCGACTGGTCGTGGGTCGAGACGTGCCGCTCCTCGGGGTGAATCGCGGACGTCTCGGGTTCCTTACCGATGTCTCGCCGGAAGACATGCTGGAACGGCTCGATGACGTGCTGGCGGGGAAATTCACCGAGGACCGGCGCTCCCTCCTCGAGGCGCGCCTGAACAGTGGCGGTCGCGTCGTGGGCACGCTCACGGCGCTCAACGATGTCGTCGTGCAGAAGTGGGAAACGGGACGCATGCTCGACATCGAGACCTGGATAGACGGTGAGTTCGTCAACACGCACGGGGCGGACGGCCTGATCGTCGCGTCGGCCACGGGCTCCACGGCCTACGCTCTGTCCTGCGGCGGCCCGATCGTGCAGCACAGGCTGGGTGCCGTAGTCCTCGTACCCATTGCGCCCCACACACTGAGCGATCGCCCGATCGTGGTTTCGGCCGATGCCAGCATCGAGTTGCGCCTCAAGGAGCGCGCCGACACGCGCGCACAGGTGCTGTGCGATGGCATCGACCTGGGCGAACTCGCGGCCAGCGATCGGCTCGAAATCAACGCTTCCCCTCATCGCGTCACGCTGATCCATCCGCCAGGCTACGACTATTTCCGGTTGCTGCGTTCCAAGCTCCATTGGGGTCGCGGCGGCTACGACGGCGCGACTTCTGCCGGATCGCGTCCTGCCGAGCGCTGAAAGCCAGGCCCGTGCTCACTTACCTGCGGATTCGCGATTTCGCGATCATCGATGAGATCGAGCTCGAATTCGGATCAGGCCTGACAGCGCTGACCGGTGAGACCGGGGCGGGCAAGTCAATCGTGGTCGACGCGCTGGCCCTCGCCGCCGGCGGACGGGCGAGCGCCGATGCAATTCGTCATGGTGCGGAGCGCGCCGAGATCTCGGCCACGTTCGAAGTGCGAGCCTATCCAAGACTGCGCCGCTGGCTGGAATCGCAAGCGATCGAAAGCGATGGTGAGTGCATCCTGCGTCGCGTGCTGTCGAGTGACGGGCGCTCGCGGGCATTCATCAATGGCCAGCCGGTCCCCCTGCAGACCTTGCGGGAGCTGGGCGAACTGCTGGTCGATATTCATGGCCAGCAGGAATTCCTGGCGCTCGTGCGCCGCCCGGCGCAGCGTTCCCTCGTCGACGCCCACGGCAGGCACGAGGAGCTGGTGGACCAGGTGGGCACCGCCTTTGCGCGCTGGCGCGATCTGCGTGCACGGCTGGTCGAGCTGGAAGCGGCGGGCCGCGACCGCGACGCACGTCTCGAATTGCTCCGCTACCAGGTGCGCGAGCTCGAGGCCCTCGCTCTCTCCGCCCAGGAACTGCCGGAGTTGTTCGCCGAGCAGCGCCGCCACGCGAACAGCGGTCGTCTCGCTGAGGGCGCACAACAGGCAGTCGAGCTGATCGATGAAGCCGAGTCGGTGAATGCCGATGCGACCGTGAGTCGCGCGCAAGGCGTCCTGCGCAATCTCGCCGGCCTCGATCCGCAGCTTGCCGGTGCCGAACAATTGCTCGCGGAGGCTGGCATCGCGATCCGTGAAGCTGCCGGAGCATTGCGCCACTACCTCGATTCGCTGGACGTCGACCCGCAACGCCAGGAATGGGTGGAACGGCGCGTCGCCAGCATTGAGGAACTCGCGCGCAAGCACCGCTTGCCCGCGGAGGAATTGCCCAATCACCTCGAGCGACTGAGCGATGAATTGCGCACGCTTGAAGCGCACGCCTCGAATGTCGAAGCGACCGCCCGCGAAGTCGATCAAGCCCGCAAAGCCTTCGACCAGGCGGCACAACTCCTCTCGGCCGCGCGTCGCAAAGCCGCCACACGGTTGACGCGTGAAGTCACGCAACTGATGCAGACGCTCGGAATGGCGGGCGGCCGCTTTGAAGCTGTGCTCGCGAGCAGTGAGACCGGCGACCCGCAGGCTCACGGCATTGATGAGATCGAGTTCACCGTAAGTGCCAACCCCGGCCAGCCGTTGAAGCCGCTCGCCCGCGTCGCCTCGGGCGGTGAGTTGTCGCGCATCAGCCTCGCCGTGCAGGTAGCGGCAGCCGGCAAGGTGCTCACGCCGTGCCTGGTGTTCGACGAAGTGGACACGGGAGTCGGTGGTGGCGTGGCGGAAATCGTCGGCCGGCAGCTCGGCCTTCTCGGCGAACGCACCCAGGTGTTGTGCGTGACGCACTTGCCGCAGGTTGCCAGCCAGGCGGATCACCACGTACGCGTCATGAAGCTCACCGCTGGTCGCAGCGCACGCACCGCGCTCAACGAACTGCGCGGCTCGGAGCGCATCGAGGAGCTGGCGAGAATGCTGGGCGGCGTGGAAGTGACGCAGAAGGCGCGCGATCACGCACGCGACATGTTGAAGCGCGCCGCGCGCGCGCAAAGCTAGGCGGCTATTTCTTTCGGTGCGGGCAGGGATTGCGCCGGCATTGCCCGTAAAGAATCAGTGAATGGTCGCGGATCTCGAAGCCGAGGCGCTTCGCCACAGCGTTCTGGCGGTCTTCGATGCCGCTGTCCACGAACTCTTCGACCCGGCCACAGTCAATGCACACGATGTGGTCGTGGTGCGGGCCCTGGTTGAGTTCGAAGACCGCCATCCCGTCTTCAAAATGGTGTCGGGTCACAAGTCCCGCCGCTTCGAACTGCGTGAGCACGCGGTACACGGTCGCGAGCCCGATGTCCTCGTTCGATTCCAGCAGGGTCTTGTAGATGTCTTCCGCGCTCATGTGGCGCGTCGCACTGCGCTCGAGAATCTCGATGATCTTGAGGCGCGGCAGCGTGACCTTCAGTCCGGCTTTGCGCAGGTCTTTGCCTTCCACGTGCTTGCCTCTCGGGAGTAAATGCGGTTTCGCCTGCTGGGACCGGGCGAATTCGCTATGATGCGCGGCCATTATCCCCCACCCCCGGACCGCACTCCACCGTTCATGATGCATTTGCCTGACAGCGCCGTGCGCGCGGCCGCAAGACTTCTCACCGCAATGGCCGCCGCGTGCAGCCTGCTGATCGCGGCACTTGGCAGCGGGTGCGTCTACCGGATCAATATCCAGCAGGGGAACTTCCTGGACCCGAAGGCTCTGGAGCAGCTCAGCGTCGGAATGACGCGCAGCCAGGTGCGCTACCTGATGGGCACGCCGATGGTGCCGAATTCATTCGACAACGATCGCTGGGATTACCTCTTCTATTTCAAGCACGGCCGCACTCGCAAGGCCGAAGAGTCCCAGATCTCGGTGTACTTCGAGGACGAAAAGGTGACGCGTATCGAGCGGCCGCGCGGGCCGGCCAAAGTCGCGGTGACGAAGCCCACCGAGACGAGCGAGAAGCCGACTGAGGCCACCGATGCCAAGGCGCCTGCGGGAGCCCTGCCGCCTCCGCCTCCATCGCCCGCTGCTCCGCCAGAAGCATCCCCGCCGCCGCCGCCGCCCTCACCGCCTTGAGCTCGCGGCCTTGGCCCGCGCGCGTCGCGCTTCGCGAGGGTCAGCAACCAGGGGCCGATAGACCTCGACGCGATCGCCATCGCTCAGGCGGTGATCAGCCGCGACGACTTTGCCAAAGACGCCGAGCACTGCTTGTTCCGGTACCAGCTCCGGACAGATCGCTGCCAGCTGTGATGAGCGCAATGCGTCTAAGGCAGTCGCACCGCGCGGCAACTCGACCGCGATGACCCATTGCCGATCGGGGCGCGCGTACGCGACCTCGCAATGCAGTGAGCCCTCATCGGCCATAGATCGCTTGTGCACGTGCGACGAATGCATCAACCAGCGAATTGCAGGTGTGCTCGAACACCGGTTCCAGCAGCCAGGCATTGAGCGGATTCGCGAAGGCGAACTGCAGCTGCAACGACACGCGTGAACCCTTGTCGCCGATCGGCGAGAATCGCCACCCACCGCTCAGGGTCCGAAACGGCCCGTCGACCAGCTGCAGGATGATCGCGGTGAATGGCTCGAGCCGGTTGCGCGTGGTGAAGCGGGCATGCAATGCGCCCTTGTGCACCTGCAGGCTCGCGACGACTTCGCCCGGCGTGCGCTCGATCTCGTCGGCCTTGCGGCACCAGGGCAGGAATTCCGGATAGCGGGGCACGTCATCGACCAGCGCGTACATCTGCTCGGCCGTGAAAGGCACCAGGGCGTGACGATCGATCTGCCGCACGAGGTTATCCTACAGCACCATGCCCGCACCGTCCGACAAGCCCAATCCCACCATCGCCGAGAATCGCAAGGCGCGGCACGACTATTTCATCGAGGATCGCTACGAGGCGGGACTCGCGCTCGAAGGGTGGGAGGTCAAGAGCCTGCGTGCCGGGCGCGCGCAGTTGAAGGAGAGTTACGTGTTCGTGCGCAATGGCGAGGCCTTCCTCTTCGGCGCGCACTTTTCGCCGCTCACCTCTGCGTCCACCCATGTGCATCCTGATCCGACGCGCACGCGCAAACTCCTGCTGCATCGGCATCAGCTCGATCATCTGGTCGGCTCCGTCGAACGACGTGGTTACACCGTGGTGCCGCTCACGCTCTATTGGAAGAACGGGCGCGCCAAGCTGGAAGTCGGCCTGGCGAAGGGCAAGAAGCAGCACGACAAGCGGGCCACCGACAAGGAGCGTGACTGGGACCGCGAGAAGGCACGCCTCCTGAAGCGGCACTAATCCCTTGTGTCGCGCGTGCGCGCCCCTACAATGGTTCCCGCACGTGTGGGGGCGATCGGCTTCGACGAGGGTCGCGAGACTACGGGTGCATGCCGAGGTGCAGGTTTCCTCGTTAAACCGTCTGCAAATTATAGTTGCAAACGACGACAACTACGCTCTGGCGGCTTAATCCCGCCTAACCCCTGACTGGCATTTGCTTGTGGATCCAAATCAGGGGACGCGCTCACAAGATCGCGGGTCCGGTGTGCTGAAGGCCGGCCTGTTAAACGTAACTTGAGCTGGCTGCACGTCTTCCCTGCCCTTCGGGTAGCGTGTGGCGAGAATAATTGAAGCGGCTAAGCATGTAGGTCACGTAGCGTAGGGCTTTCGGACGCGGGTTCGATTCCCGCCGCCTCCACCATGATGCCCCTCGGCCAGATGGCCTGGGGCATCACCCTGCCGGGCAAGTGACGACGGTCGGATGACAGACTCGAGAACCGAACATCCCGCGACAGACCGCGATACGCTGCACAGGATTCAAGCTCTCGCGCGAAGCGGTGATATCGCGAACGCGGCGAACCTGGCCGAGGAGGCGCTTGCGTCCGGTCCCGAGCACCCCCTTCTTCTCAATCTGGTAGCGGTCAAGCGCGACAATGAGGGACATCCGGAACAGGCTGTGGCGCTGCTGCGTCGTGCCCTCGAGATCCAGCCCAACGATGTCGGGTGCAGGCACGCCCTCGGCATCCTGCTCAACAGACTAGAAACGCCGCAGGAAGCGCTGGAACATTTCGATGCGGTGATCCGCATCCACCCCGGGTTCGCGCCGGCCCATGCTTGCCGCGGAGCTGCACTCGAGATGCTCGGAGTTCTGGATGCAGCGGGAGACGCCTATCGTCGCGCGCTCGAGCTGCAGGCTGGCAATCTGCTCGCGCTGGCGGGCTTAGCCTCACTCCACAGCCGGCGTGGTCAGCATGCGAACGCGCGCCAGCTCGCGGAACAGGTGCTGCGCGTCGAGCCGAACTATCCCAATGCGGTGTTGTCTCTCGCGGCAGCCGAGATCGGGGCGGGCGTCCCCAAAGAAGCCGAGATGGCTCTGCGCGGCCTGCTTGCCGACCCGCGACCATCACGGCTCGAAAAGTCATT
>DASQOO010000105.1:0-13587 GCA_035644435.1 Steroidobacteraceae bacterium
GATCCGAAGGGACCGCAGGGGCTTGGCGCGCTGAACCGGATCGCGGCGCTCAAGGTCCAGGAAAACAAGCTCGACGAGGCCGCGCAGCTGGTGGGCAAGGTGCTCGAGGCGAGCCCGCGCGACAACGACGCCCTGATTCTCCGCGGCAATATCGCGCTGGCGCGCGGTCAGCCCGCCGCAGCGATCGCGGACCTGCGCGCGGTACTGCGCGATCAGCCAAATTCCTCGAGCATTCTGCGCACCCTGGCGCGCGCGCACCTGCAGAACAACGAACCTGCACTGGCGCAGGAGAACCTCAAGGCGGCGGTGGAGGCCAATCCGCAGGACATCGAGGCGCGCATCGATCTCGGGCGGCTGATGACGCGCAGCTCCGATCCGCAGGAAGTCCGCCAAGCCCAGACCGCGCTGGAGCAGGTCGTGCGCGATGCGCCCACGAACGTCGGAGCGCGCGAGGCGCTGTTCCGCGCGCAGGTGACGCTGAAGGACTGGAGCGCCGCACAACGCACTGCCGAGGACATCAAGCTCCTGCAGCCGCAGCGGGCGCTGGGCTACTACCTCGGGGGCCTGGCCGCTCAGGCCGCGGGCGATTCCGCGGCCGGACGGCGCGAGTTCGAGCGCGCACTCGAGTTGCAACCCGATGCCAATGAGCCGCTCGATGCGCTGGTGCACCTCGACCTCATGGCGAAGCATCCCGAAGCGGTCGTTGCACGCCTGCAGAAGGCCGTGGAGCGCAGTCCACACAACGTGGTCGCACGCAACCTCCTCGGTGAGGTGCGCCTCACGCAGAAGCAATCCGACGCGGCGCTGAAAGAGTTCGAAGCCGCGAGCGCCGAGGCGCCGCAGTGGTGGCTGCCATACCGGAACATGGCGCTGGCGCGGCTCCTGCAGGAAGATCGCGCGGGCGCGATCGACAGCTACAAGCGCGGCATCAAGGCGACGGGCGGGGCGGAGACGCTTTGCGGGGATCTTGCGACACTCTACGAGCGCAGCGGTCAGTACAACGAGGCGATCCAGGTCTACGAAGACCTGCTCGCGCACAACCCGGCGTCGGATTTTGCTGCCAACAATCTCGCCATGCTCCTGGTGACCTACCGCAAGGATCAGGCGAGCCTCGATCGCGCCCGCGACCTGGTCAATCGCTTCTCGCAGTCCCCCAATCCGTCCTATCTCGATACGCACGGCTGGGTGAAATACAAACGCGGTGAAGTGACAGCGGCTCTGCCGGTGCTCGAGGAAGTCGTGAACAAGGAACCCGAGTCGGCGGTGATGCGCTACCACCTGGCAATGGCGCAGTACCGTTCCGGCCAGGTGGACCTGGCCCGTGGCAACCTGGAACGCGCGCTCGCCTCAGGGAATCGCTTCACCGGCAGCGCCGAAGCGCAGAACACGCTCGCACAAATCAAGAAGAACTCAGGCTGAGGTCGAGATCATGCACCTGAATCTGGCGCTGCCGCTGCGGCGAGCAGTGTTCCTGCTAGTCCTCTGTACCGCGGCTACGCAGCCAGCGGGCGCTCAGGCATTGCTCGAGGACGTGACCACGCTGAGCAAGACCACCTCGACGTTCGAGGGCGGCTTCAAAATCGCGAGCGCCGGTTCCTACCAGGTGCGGCTCAGCGATTTCGCCGTGCCGGCAAACCTGGCGAGCGTCCGGCTCATCGTGACGCATGGCTTGGGGGTCGTGGCCTCACTGAATGCGCCCGGCACGACCACCTTCAATGCAAGCGTCGGCCGGTACGAAGTGCACGTCATCGGCTCGCCGGATGCGGCGCAGAGCTTTGGCACGTTCGGGGTCGACGTGCTGTCCGGCGACGGGCTCACGACTGTCGCGCAATTCGCGAGCGCCATCTCGCTCGCCGTGACGCTCGACCCCAATCAGACGCTGCTGCAGAGCGTGATCACGGTGACCGAGACCGGCACTCACCAGGTTGTGCTCGCGGATCTCGGGTTTCCTTCCGCCCTGCAGAACGTCGTACTCAACATCCTGGGCGCCGGCGGCTTCGTCACTTTCTCACCCGGACCGCCGACCGCGCCGGGTACCTATACTTTCCCGGCAACCCCGGGAACGTATCAGCTGCTCGTGATCGGCCAGGCGGGCGCCGCCGCGGGTGCGGGCCTCTTCAGTGTGCGCATCTCGAGTCCCTCGGGCGCTACGCTCTACGATCAGGCGCATCCCGTCGGGTCGGTGAAAGGGCCCACGGTCGTAACGCTGCCGACCTCGGGCACCTACACGCTGCTGCTCAGGGATTTCGCCGCTCCCGAGGCGTTCACGACGCTGTCGGCGGTCCTCATGCGCGGTGCTTCGGTGGTCACGTCCCTGAACACCGCCGGTGATGCCCCATTTACGACCACGGCGGGCACAGTGAATCTGTTCCTGCAGGCGACGCCCGCCGCTGGGCCCGGATCCGGCACTCTCGGCATCGAGATCACGAGCGGCGCAACCTCGGTGTACTCCGATGCGCGCACCGTGAGCGCCCCCGGCGCAGCACAACCGGGCTTCACCTACGCCACAGACGTGACGACCGCCGGCGCGTATCACGCGACGCTCACCGACTTCCAGTTCCCTGGCGCCTTCATGGGGCTCTCACTGAACCTCGTTCAGTCGGGCGCGAGCCTCGGCAGCCGCACGGGCGCGGGATCACTCGATGTGAATCCACTCGCTGGGCGCCTGTTCGTCACGGTGATCACGCGGCCGCAGAGCGCGACGACCAATCACCTGTTCGGTTTGCAGGTCGCAGCGGCCGGCGGTGGCGATCCGCTGGTCGATGTGACGCAGGGCGTCGGGAGTCTCTTCGACGCGCGCAGCGTGGACATCACCCAGGCCGGCTCGTACACCGTGACGCTCTCGGACCTCGAATTCCCCGAGTCCTTCCACGGCAACCTGGCCCTCATGGCGTCGCGCGGACCGGCGAGCCTCGGCACGATCTTCGGCGCCAACAACGTAACGTTCCCGGCGACGGCCGGGCGTTACGTGCTCAACTTCGTGGCAGCCCCGGCGACGGAGTTCGGCACCTACGGCGTTAGCGTCGTGGCCGCCAACGTGCCTCAGCCAACGGTGAGCCTCACGGCTAACCCGACGACGGTCCGCAGCGGCGGGACAACGACGCTCACCTGGTCGAGCACGAATGCGAGCGGCTGCGTCGCGAGCGGCGCGTGGACCGGTAATAAGGGAACTTCAGGTTCGGAACCCAGCGTGGCGCTCACTGCGAACAGCACCTTCTCGCTCACCTGCACGGGTGCGGGCGGCAGTGGCAGTGCGCAGGCGGTGAGCGTGATGATCAGCTCCAGCTCCGGATCTGGCGGCGGCGGAGCGCTCGGCCTCTGGCCGATTCTGTGCCTCGGGCTGCTCGCAGGCTGGAAGTCGCGGTACGCCGCCGTCCGAGCTCGGGCTTGAGCCGCGTCACAGGACCGCAAGCCCGCCACCTCCTTCGATTCCACGCCGTAGTACACTGCGCGCACGGCCGCTAGATGCGGCCTGGAGACCGCGATGGAAACCGCTGACCTCTCACACCACATCTCGCGCCGCTTCAACGAGGATCTCGAGCGCCTGCGCAACAAGGTCCTGACGATGGGTGGCTTCGTCGAGCAGCAGCTGCAGAAAGCCATCACCGCGCTGGTGGAAGGCGACAGCACGCTCGGCGAATCGGTGGCGATGGATGACTACAAGGTCAACGGCATGGAAGTGACGATCGACGAGGAGGCGAGCCGCATCCTCGCCACTCGTGGACCAACCGCCGGCGACCTGCGCGTGATCGTGGCCATCATCAAGACCATCACCGACCTGGAACGGATTGGCGACGAGGGCGAGAAGATCGGCTACATCGCGTCACGCCTCGCTTCGATGGAGCGTCCCGCCGACAAGTATCGCGAGGTCAAGCACCTCGGCCGCCTGGTTTCGGAAATGGTGCATGGAGCGCTCGACGCGTTTGCACGCCTCGACGCACAAGCGGCGCTTACGGCCGCTCAGGAAGACAAAGTCGTTGACGAGGAATACGAAGCGATCCAGCGCCAGTGCATCACATTCATGATGGAAGACCCGCGTACTATTCGCCGCGCTCTCGACGTGATGTGGGTGGTGCGGGCACTGGAACGCATCGGCGATCACGCCAAGAACATCTGCGAATACGTCATCTACATGGTGCATGGCAAGGATGTGCGCCATACCTCTCTCGATGACGTGGAGCGCGAGCTGCGAGCCGACGCGCACTGAAGCATGCGACGCTGGGTGCTGAATTTCGGCGGCGCGCTCGCGTGCGCGCTACTCCTGGGCTACGCGTACTACCTGCAGTTCGTTCAGCACCTCGAGCCTTGTCCGCTGTGCATCTTCCAACGCGTGGCCGTGCTGGCGCTCGGCTGTGTGTTCCTGGTCGCGGCGGTCCATCAGCCCCGCACCGTCGGTGCGCGTGTCTATGCTGTGCTCAGCGCACTGTGCGCGCTTGCCGGCATCGGCATCGCGGCGCGCCACATCTACGTCCAGAGTTTGCCGCCGGGAAGCGTGCCCTCCTGCGGGGCGACGCTCGACTACATGTTCGAGATCTTTCCGGTGATGGACGTGATTCGTAAGGTCCTGACAGGCTCTGGCGAATGCGCCGCGGTCAACTGGTCATTTCTCGGCCTGAGCATGCCGTGGTGGGTGTTGATCTGCCTCGCGGTGCTCGGCACCGCCGGCGTGATCATCAACTGGAGAGTGTGGTCTGCGGGCGTCCCAGCGCTGCGGCGACGTGTCGAGCCGACGATCGGCTGACTGGCTCAGGCAAGGAGGTGCTCGAGAAGCCGCTCGTAGATACGCTGCAGGCGGGCGATGTCCTCGACCAGCACGTGCTCGTTCACCTTGTGAATGGTTGCATTCACGACCCCCAGCTCAACGACTTGTGCGCCAGTGGGCGCGATGAAACGCCCGTCGGAGGTGCCGCCGCCGGTTGACAGCGACGGGGTCAGGCCAGTGATGTCCTGCACGGCGCGCATGACTGCAGCGGAGAGAGTTCCTGGTGGCGTGAAGAAGGGATTGCCGGACAGGAACCACTCGAGCGTGTACTTCACCCGGTGACGATCGAGAATGGATTCCACGATCTGCTTGAGTCCCGCGACGGTCTGCTCGGTCGAAAAGCGAATGTTGAAGCGCGCCTTGAGCTCGCCGGGGATCACGTTGGGCGCCCCGGTTCCCGCATTGAGATTGGAGACCTGGAACGTCGTGGCCTGGAAGTGTTCGTTGCCCGCATCCCAGACTCTGGCAGTCAGCTCCACCAGTGCCGGTGCCAGGGCGTGGATCGGGTTGTCCGCGGACTGCGGATAAGCGACGTGCCCCTGCACTCCGTGCACGGTAAGTCGTCCGCTGAGTGAGCCACGCCGGCCGATCTTGATCGTGTCCCCAAGCTGCTTCTCGCTCGAGGGTTCGCCGACGACGCACAGGTCGATGCGCTCACCGCGAGCTTCCAGTACTTCGATGACTCGACGCGTGCCATCGACGGATTGTCCTTCCTCGTCACTCGTGATCAGCAGCGCAAGCGAACCGTGGTGCTGCGGCCGGCGGCGCACGAACTGCTCGCAGGCCACCAGCATCGCGGCCAGGCCGCTCTTCATGTCGGCTGCGCCGCGCCCATAGAGGAGGCCGTCGCGGACCACCGGCTTGAACGGATCGGAGTGCCATTCCTCGAGCGGTCCCGCCGGTACCACATCGGTATGTCCCGCGAAGCAGAACAACGGCGAGCCTTTGCCACGTCTCGCCCAGAAGTTGTCGACGTTGTTGAATCTGAGGCGTTCGACGTTGAAACCGAGCCCTTCGAGACGCTCGCCGAGCAGTTGCTGGCAACCGCAGTCGGCGGGACTGATGGAGCAACGGGCGATAAGGGCCTGAGTCAGGTCGAGAGCATCGGACATCGGTGCGCGGACTGCTCCTCGGTGCGGCAATGGGCGCGCGCTTTATAAGAAGAATCGGGTCGCATCGCAAGCGGTGAAATGCTTCCGGCAACAGCTCCCTGGCGCACTCAAGATAACGATGACGACTTTGTGACAGACAAATGTCTGTCGCATGGAGTGCATCTGACCGGCATTCAGCAGGCGCAGTGAGCTACGGATTTGGTTTTGAAAAACATGCACTTGGCTGTGCGACGGGGCGCTGACATGGCACTGTAACAATTGCCGCTTATAACGCTCGCCGAAAATTGCGTGCATCTGAACGCAAATCCTCCCACCCGGCGGGTGGGCCACTCCAAGACCGAATCGGAGGCTCAACGTGTTCAAGAAACTGCTGATCGGGGCCGCTGCCGCCAGCGTCGCCGCCGCAGGACTCGTGCAGGCACAGGCCGCGCGGGATTACATATTCATCGTCGGCTCGTCGACCGTGTATCCATTCACCACCGCCGTCGCCGAACAGTTCGGCCGCGCCGGCAAGTTCAAGACGCCGAAGGTCGAGAGCACGGGCACGGGTGGAGGCCTGAAACTCTTCTGCGCAGGGGTCGGGCCGCAGCATCCGGATATCTCGAACGCGTCGCGACGTATCAAGCCCAGCGAGGTCGAGAGCTGCGCCAAGAACGGCGTCACCGACATCATCGAGGTGAAAGTCGGATTCGACGGCATCGTGCTCGCCAACGCGAGCAGCGCGCCCGCCTTTACGATCTCGCGCAAGGACCTGTTCCTGGCACTCGCCAAGAAGGTCCCGGACCCGGCCAATCCGTCCGGCCTGATCGACAACCCGTACAAGACCTGGAAGGCAGTGAACCCTTCGTTGCCGAACGAGAAGATCGAAGTGCTCGGCCCGCCCCCGACTTCGGGAACACGCGATGCGTTCGCCGAACTGGTGATGGAATCAGGCTGCAGCACCTTCGCGTGGATCAAAGAGCTCAAGGAAATGGATGAGAAGCGCTTCAAGGCGGTTTGCGACGGTCTGCGCGAAGACGGTGCCTACATCGAGGCGGGCGAGAACGACAACGTGATCGTCCAGAAGCTGGTCGCGAGTCCGACCGCAGTGGGAATCTTCGGCTACAGCTTCCTCGAAGAAAACCAGAACAAGATCAAGGGCGCCGTCGTTGATGGTGTCCCGCCGACGTTCGACACGATCGCGTCCGGGAAATATCCGGTCTCGAGGCCGCTGTTCTTCTACGTGAAGAAGGCGCACGTCGGAGTCATCCCGGGCATCGCCGAGTTCGTGCAGGAATACACGAGCGACAAGGCATTCGGCGCTGACGGTTATCTGGCTGACAAGGGCCTCATCCCCTTGCCCGCGTCGGACGCCAAGAAAGTGCGTGCTGACGCTACCGCGATGAAGAGCCTGAAGCTCTGATGCTGATGCGGCACCGGCGTTGGCCGGTGCCGCATCAGGCTCTGACATTCCGTGCGTGCATGACAGTTGTCTGACGATCGCCTGATGGGCGATCGCCTCGGACTCGAGTTACGGACCATCGTAAAGAGAGACCACACATGAACAGAACCTCGCTGACAACTGCCCTGATGACCCTGATTCTGGCCGCACCAGCGACTTCGCTGGCCGCTGCTGCAAGCGATGCGGACATCGCCGAGCTGCGCCGGGCCCTGCAACAGGTGAACCAGCGGCTCGACGCTATCGAGCAGCAAAACCAGACGCTCAAGACTCAGAATCAACAGCTCGAGGCGAAGAACCAGGAGTTGGAGACCAAGGGTAAGTCGCTCGAAGAATCGAACGATCGTCAGACCGATCAGCTTGCGCAAATGTCCGCGAAGGCCAAGGGTGCGGACTGGGCGTCCAGGATCGCGTGGAAAGGCGATCTGCGGGTCCGCCACGAGTACGTCGATCCGGCCGAATCCGTCAAGGCGCAGACCCGTGAGCGGTTTCGCGCGCGCTTCGGGCTGACGGCCAAGATCAACGACACGATCAACGCCACGCTGCAGATTGCGTCGAACGGCGGCACCAACGATCCGCGTTCCACCAATCAGACCTTGGGCAGTGGCTTCGACCGTAAGGGTGTCGCCTTCGATCTGGCCTACATCGATTGGGCGCCGGCGCAGGGATTCAGCATGCAGCTGGGCAAGATGCCGTATCCATTTCAGCGCATACCCACCCTATTCTGGGATCCCGATATCACTCCGGAGGGCGGTTCGATCAAGTATGCGCGTGGTCCGTTCTTCGCAAGCGCATACGGTTACATGCTGTCGGAATCAGTTGCCAACTCGGATTCGACCTGGGTCGGAGGACAGATCGGTCTGAAGGGCGATCTCGGTCCGGTCAAAGTCACGGGCGCGGTCATGTATTACGACGTCGGCGCCGTGCAGAATCGCGTCGTCACGGCCATCGCTCCAACGCCGGGTGCACCCGCGGTCTGCGCCGCGGGGCTGCTCAACAATGCCTTCTTCGGCGGCGCTCAAGGCAACTCGACCTTCAACAACGGCGATAACTGCTCCCGGCTGCTGAATGACTTCAACGTCTACGAGGCAATGGCGCAGGCGGACTTCGCGTTCGGCAAATTGCCAATGACGGTGTTCGCAAACTACGCACGCAACGACGGGGCTGATGATCTCAACACGGCCTACGCGGGCGGCTTCTCCATCGGCCGGGCTAGCAATCCGATGACCTGGGAGTTCGGCTACGCCTATCAGAAGACGGAGAAGGATGCACTCTTCGGACAGTTTGTGGACTCCGATTTTGGCGGCGGTATCACGGACGTCGACGGCAGCGTATTCAAGCTGGTCTTTGCTCCGGCGAAGAACTGGACACTGAACGGCACTTACTTCCTGAACAAGCGCTTCGTTGACGTGCCGATCACCGTCGGCGGCGTGCCGCGCTCGGATGTCGACTACGACCGTTATCAGATCGATTTCAACGTGAAGTTCTGAACGAGAGTGGGGAGGGCGGGTTTGCCGCCCTCGCTGCCGGGCAGGAGCGCGCGGGCTGACGCCTCGGCCAGGGGCTGTAACGTTGTGGTAACAACCGGTACGTAGACCGTTCGAGCGAGTCCGTCGGTTTGCCGGACTCTGAGCGATGGTTGTTGACCGAAGGCTGCCGGCGGGACATCTTGTGCAGCCCCGGTTCGGAAACAACGACAACTAGGCAAGAGGGGCAAGCTCGATCCAGATGTCAGCCTCGACCGTGGTGCTGGTGATATTGGTATTGGCGGCGATCGCGTACCGCACCGGTCGCGCTCGCTCGTTTGCCGTGGTTGGCGGCCGCCGCGGCCAGCGGGACCTGCACTCGCTGCCGTCGTATTACGGAATGCTGACCGCCTTGTGGTGCGCGCTGCCGGCACTGCTGATCGTGGGCGTCTGGACCGCGTCGCAGGAATCCATTCTGACGCGCCTCATGCTGGCGCAGATGCCCGAGTCCGTGCAGAGCCTGCCGCCGGACCAGCGCTCATTGCTCCTCAACGACGTCAAGAACGTGGTCGCCGGCAACATGCGGCTCGACCAGATCTCGCCGCAGGAACAGGCGGCCGCGCGCAAATTCCTGGAACTGAGAGCGCTCAGTCGCATGGCGATGGCGGTGGTGGTGCTGGCGGCGGCGATGCTGGGCGCGCTCATCGCCTGGTATCGCATTGCCCCGCAGCTGCGGGCCCGCAACAGCGTCGAGAAGATCTTCGAGTGGGTGCTGCTCGGGTGTTCGACGATCGCCATCTTCACGACCGTGGGCATCCTGCTGTCGGTGCTGTTCGAATCGATACGGTTCTTTCAGCAGATACCGATCTGGGATTTCATCTTCGGTACCGAATGGAGCCCGCAGACCGCGATCCGTGCTGACCAGGTCGGCTCCTCCGGCGCGTTCGGTGCCGTGCCGCTGTTCACAGGCACGCTGCTGATCTCGGCCGTGGCCATGATCGTCGCAGTGCCGATCGGGCTGTTTTCGGCCATCTACCTCGCCGAGTACGCCCATCCCCGGTTTCGGGCCGCCGCGAAGCCACTGCTGGAAATACTCGCCGGCATTCCGACCGTGGTGTACGGGTTTTTCGCGGCGTTGACTGTCGGGCCCTGGCTGCGGGTGGTGGGCGAAAGCGTCGGGCTCAATGTCGCTTCGGGCAGTGCACTGGCGGCTGGTTTGGTGATGGGCGTGATGATCATCCCGTTCGTGTCGTCCCTGTCGGATGACATGATCACGGCAGTGCCACAGTCGCTGCGCGACGGCTCCTATGCGCTTGGGGGCACGCAGTCGGAGACCATCCGGCGCGTGGTGCTGCGGGCGGCATTGCCCGGCATCGTCGGTGGCGTCCTGCTCGCCGTGTCGCGCGCGATAGGTGAGACCATGATCGTGGTGATGGCGGCTGGCCTGTCGGCGAACCTGACCGCCAATCCGCTCGAAGCGGTCACCACCGTCACGGTGCAGATCGTGACCCTCCTGGTGGGCGACCAGGAGTTCGACAGCGCCAAGACGCTGGCGGCGTTCGCGCTTGGCCTGGTGCTGTTCCTGGTCACGCTCGGCTTGAACATCATCGCGCTGCATGTCGTGCGCAAGTACCGGGAACAATATGAGTGAACCGACTGGCAACGCGACCCAGCGCTTGCCCGGGACGCTGCGCGATCACCGCCTCGCGGCGGAGGCGGTTGCGCGCGGCCTCAAGGCGCGCTACTGGGCTGAGCGACGCTTCAAGTTTTACGGGCTCGCGGCGGTATCGCTCGGCATGTTGTTCCTGGCCGTGCTGTTCTTCTCCATCATTTCCAAGGGCTGGTCGGCATTTCGTCAGACCTACGTGCAGCTCGAGATTACCTACGATCCGGCGCTGCTCGATTCCGACGCGACGAGTACCAAGGAAGCGCTGGCGCAGGCGGACTACAACGCTGTGGTCAAAGCTGCAATGCGCAAGCTTTTCCCCACTGTCGAGGGGCGGCCCAACCTGCGCAAGTTGTATGCATTGATCAGCTCGTCCGCGGGCTTCGAGCTGCAGCACCGCCTTGCCGATGACCCCGGGAAGCTTGCCACTACAGAGCGCGTGTGGCTGCTCGCGGATGATGATCTCGACCAGTACTACAAGGGGCGCATCCTGCGCTCGGAGGTCGAGAGCACGCGGCCGTTGAGCGATCAGCAGCTCGACTGGGCAGACCAGTTGCGCAAGTCGGGCGCCGCGCAACTGCGTTTCAATCGCCAGTTCTTCACCTCGGGCGATTCACGCGAGCCGGAACTCGCCGGTGTGTGGGGCGCGGTGGCCGGAACGTTCTTCACGCTGCTCGTGACACTGTTGCTGTCGTTTCCCATCGGCGTGGCGGCTGCGATCTACCTCGAAGAGTTCGCGAAGAAGAACCGCATGACGGACCTGATCGAGGTCAATATCAACAACCTCGCCGCAGTGCCGTCGATCGTATTCGGCCTGCTGGGCCTGGCGGTGTTCATCAATTTCTTCGGCCTGCCGCGCTCGGCGCCAATGGTCGGTGGGCTGGTACTGACGTTGATGACGCTGCCGACCATCATCATCGCGAGCCGCGCGGCCCTGAAAGCCGTACCGCCGTCAATTCGCGAGGCGGCGCTGGGCATGGGTGCTTCCAAGATCCAGATGGTGGCTCATCACGTGCTGCCGCTTGCCTTGCCGGGCATGCTCACGGGTACCATCATCGGCATGGCACGCGCGCTGGGCGAATCGGCGCCGTTGCTGATGATCGGCATGGTGGCATTCATCGTCGACATTCCGAAGGGACTGTTCGACCCGGCGACGGTGCTGCCGGTGCAGGTGTTCCTGTGGTCCGACATCCCGGAGCGCGCTTTCGTCGAGCGCACTTCGGGCGCGATCATCGTGCTGCTGGCGTTCCTGATCGTGATGAACGGGCTCGCCGTCCTGTTGCGCAACCGCTTCGAGCGTCGCTGGTAAGCGGTTCCGGAGTAATCAAGAGGCTGAAATGAACAACGCCGTGGCCGAAGAGAAAACTGCACCCAGCACCGAGGCGGGCGTCAACGTCAAGCCGAGCCATCGCCAGCCGGGCGGAGTCGACCTCACGCCCCAGGACCGGCGTACCGTCGGCACGGTCACCGTCGACAACGCGATCATGTCGGCGCGCGACGTCAACGTTTATTACGGTGACAAGCACGCGATCAAGAGCGTGAACCTCGACATCGCCCGTAACCAGGTCATCGCCATGATCGGCCCTTCCGGCTGCGGCAAGTCGACTTTCCTGCGTTGCCTCAACCGCATGAACGACACGATCGAGTCGGCGCGCATGACCGGCGTGATCACCATGGATGGGAGCGACATCTATGATCGGCGCCAGGACGTCGTGCAGTTACGCGCGCGGGTCGGGATGGTGTTCCAGAAGCCGAACCCGTTCCCGAAATCGATCTACGAGAACGTGGCTTACGGTCCGCGAATTCACGGTCTCGCCTCGGATCGTGCCGAGCTCGATGACATTGTGCAGACCAGCCTGCTGCGCGCGGGCCTGTGGGAGGAGGTAAAGGACCGGCTGACCAATTCCGGAACCAGCCTGTCGGGCGGACAACAGCAGCGCCTGTGCATCGCGCGCACCATCGCTGTGAACCCGGAGGTCATCCTGATGGACGAGCCCTGCTCGGCGCTCGACCCGATCGCGACCGCGCGCATCGAGGACCTGATCGACGAGCTGCGTGCGAGTTATGCGATCTGCATCGTGACGCATTCGATGCAGCAGGCCGCCCGCGTGTCGCAGCGCACGGCCTATTTCCATCTCGGTGATCTCATCGAAGTCGGTGAGACCGATCGTATCTTCACCAACCCACGCCACAAGCTCACGGAAGACTACATCACCGGACGTTTCGGTTAGCGCGGCGCGCCGCCATGAGCGAAATCACCGAAGGCCACACTGTCAAAGGCTACGACGTCGATCTCGCCGGCCTCAGGCTCGGCCTGCTCGAGATGGGCGGGCTGGTGCTCGACCAGGTGCAACGCGCAGTGAATGCGCTTGCCAGCGGCGACGAAGCCCTGGCGCGCAGCGTGTTGACGCGTGAGGAGGAGGTCAACGCCTACGATGTGCGCATCGACGAGGACAGCATCACGCTGATCGCGCGCCGCCAGCCGATGGGCAGCGATCTGCGCGCCATCATCTCGATCGCGCGTGCGGTGTCGGACCTGGAACGCATCGGCGATGAGGCCAAGAAGATCGCCCATGCGGTGGTGCGCGGCGATGGCAAGCGCAGCACGCGTCCCAGCCCGCAGCTCGCGCGCGATGCACGCCATATGGCGCGCTTCGCATTGGAAATGCTGCGCGATGGGCTGGACGCTTTCGATCGCATGGATGCGACCGCGGCCGTGGAGGTCGTGCGCCGCGATCTCGAACTCAACGCGGAATTCCAGGCGGCGCTGCGCCGGCTGCTGACGCAGGTGATGGAGGACCCACGCCGGCTTCCCGCCATGCTGGATGCAGTCGCCGTGCTCAAGTCACTGGAGCGTGTCGGCGATCACGCCAAGAACATTGCCCGCTACGTGCTCTACCTGGTCGAAGGCAGGGACGTCCGCCATGAAGATACTGCGGTTCTGATCGCGGAAGGCGCGAGGAAGTCGGCGCAGTCCTAGGAGTAGAGCAGTCCGCTCGGGACGTTGGCTGGGTGTGCCTTGAGAGCGTGGGTGAAATGCGCAGTGCGATTTCGAGTCAAGAACTCAAAATCGCACGCGAACCCTCAGTCCGGGCGGCGCTCAGACGTTGTCTACCCACCTATCCATCGACGCATCAGGTCTG
>DASQOO010000106.1:0-5011 GCA_035644435.1 Steroidobacteraceae bacterium
CAATGGGGTGATCCTATCAAAGAGACAGCGGATCTGATCGTCGAGCGGCACGAAAAACGCGTCAAGCGCTCCGATGCACAAAAGCGCGGTCGAGTCTTGGAAGAGGTGGATCAGCTGCTCAGCCGTTCGCCGGTCCAAAGCAATGAGCTGGTTTTTCGGGCCACGGGGTGATTGGGTGCTTCAATGACTGTTGAATATGCCGGCTATCCTCGCGCGGTGCTTCGCACCGTAGAAGACTTTGGGTTCGAATCCTACGATTTGGTTAGCATCCCACGTCGGCTATGCGCTGAGCCTGCGCTGGAAAATCGATGTGGAAACCCGGGCGATCTGATCGCGATAGGTGAGGTGCATGGGGTCAGGCGCCTCGCCTAACGTGAGCAATTCATAGCGCTGACAGCGGCGTCAGTCGACCGCAGGCGGGTCAAGTTTTTGGATCAGTTTTTGGAAAGGGGTTTCAAATCCGGGCTCGTACTGATCGGGCCGAGACTGAACGAAGTCGATGACTTGTCGATAGTAATCGGCGGCCTGTTTCTTATCGCCCCTCGCCTCGTAGACCATCCCTAATCGATCGTAGCCGTCGTGCACCTCGGGGAAGCGCGCGAGGAGGTCCCGCGCGGCGGCTTCGGCCTCATCGAGCTTGCCGGCGTGGACCATATCGATGACGGCATTGGAGGCGGCGGTGAGTTCCTCGAGATCGTCATCGATGTCAGCCCTGAACGAATCGATGCTGGTGTGGCGCTGGCGTGCCGGTGTTGGCGGTTTCGCCGCCTCGGCCGCCGCACGTGCGGCACGCTCGGCCGCCTCGTCTTTTTCCTGGCAGCAGCGCTTGTATTTTTGTCCGGACCCGCAGTGGCACGGATCGTTGCGTCCGATCTTGATCTTGGTCATCGTGGCCGATTTTACCAAGAAGGAGAGAAGCGGCGTGGATCAAACCATACAGAATGTGCTGAAAGACACCCGATTTTACGAGCTGCTGCTGGGCTTTGACCGGGAAATCGCCGCCGCGGCACACGCGAGTCAATGTCAGAAGTGCAAGGCGAAGCTGCACTGGGGGTCGTTCGCGCGCAAGCCCCGTGGCGTACCCGAAGGGCTGGGGCCTGAGCACCTGCAGCGCTTCAGTTTATGTTGTGCGAAGGACGGCTGCCGCAGCCGCGATACGCCCTCGTCGCTGCGCTTTCTCGGGCGCAAAGTGTTCCTGGGCGCCATGGTGGTGCTGATCTCGGCGATGCAGAGCGGGCTCATCCCCGCGCGACTGAAACGCCTGCAGGAGTTGGTGGGGGTGAGCCGGCGCACCGTCGCCCGTTGGCGTGACTGGTGGCGCAGCGTCTTCACAGACAGTCCCTTCTGGCGCGCCCACGGCGCGTTCGTGCCGCCGGTCACGACGGCGGATCTGCCGGCCTCGCTCCTGCGGCGATTTGCCGGAGAGGCCGAGCAGCAACTCATTTTGCTATTGCGCTTCCTCGCGCCGATCACGACGGGGCGCGGGATTTTGCGAGCTATCTGACGGGGGGTATTGGTCCGCAGAAGAAGGTAACTGCCACTCGGCGAATCTGTTTTACGGTACGCACACACACCAAATGAGGAGAGTGCGTGACGTGAAAACATCCGACACCGTATCGAACCACGAGCGCTGGGCCCTGATGCGCTTCAGTGTGGTGGGACAGCTATTGGCCGCACCGCCGCCGAAGGGCGAGCTGCGCGGCGAGATCGAAAAGCTCGCCGCGCGCGAGTGGCAGCACCCGATCACGGGGCTGTCGGTACGCTTTGGTGTGTCGACGGTCGAGCGATGGCTGCATAGAGCCCGCAAGGAGCGGCGCGACCCGGTGCGGGTCCTGCGGCGCAAGGTGCGCACCGACTTGGGCGCTCAAGCATCGTTGAGCATCGCGATACGCCAAGCGCTGCGCGCGCAGTATGCCCAGCACGGTAGCTGGAGCATGGTGCTCCATCATGACAATCTGCGCGTCCTCGCCGAGCAGCACCCGGAGCTCGCCCCGGTGCCCTCCTACTCGACGATCCGCCGGTTCTTCAAAGCGCAGGGTCTGCGCAAGCGTCGACGCTTGAACTCTCGGCGAACCGCGGGCGTCGAGCGCGCGGAGGAGCGCCTGGCGCAACGTGAGATACGCAGTTACGAGGCCCAATATGTCGGCGGTCTCATCCATTGGGATGGGCATCACGGATCGCTCAAAGTGATCACGCCGCGCGCAGAATTACTCCAACCGACGATACTCGGCGTGCTCGACGATCGCTCGCGGCTCATCTGTCACGGGCAGTGGTATCTCGTCGAGAATGCCGAGAACGTCGCGCACACACTGTCGCAGGCGTTCATGCGTCGCGGGCTGCCGCGCGCGGGCTTAAGCGACAAGGGCAAGGCGATGACCGCCGGAGAAATCACGGAAGGGCTTGCACGCCTCAGCATGACCCACGACACCACGCTCGGTTACGCCCCGCATCAGAACGGAAAAATCGAACACTTTTGGTTCCAACTGGAAGGGCGACTGATGGCCATGCTCGAGAATGTTCGGGATCTTACGCTCGAGTTCTTGAACGAGGCAACCCAAGCGTGGATCGAGTTCGAATATAACCGCAAAATCCACTCTGAGACCGGCCAGACGCCGCTCGCGCGCTGGATGGCAGGCCCCGAGGTGATGAGGCCGAGTCCGGACAGCGCGGCGCTGCGACTCGCCTTCACGCGCACCGAGCGGCGTACGCAGCGACGCAGCGATGGGACCGTGGTCATCGACACTCGCCGCTTCGAAGTGCCGAACGCCTTTCGCCATCTCGATCGTTTGCTGGTGCGTTACGCGAGCTGGGACCTGTCCCAGGTGCACCTGGTCGATGAACACACGGGCGCGGTGTGCGCACGACTGTATCCGCTGGATAAGGTCGAGAACGCCAAGGGCGTGCGCCGGCCGCTCGAGCCGATCGCCAGCCGCGCCTTGAGGGCGCCGACCGGAATCGCGCCGCTGCTCGCGAAGCTGATGGCGCAACAGGCGGCCACCGGGCTGCCGCCGCCGTACCTGCCCAAAGATGAACTCACCGACAACGAAGGAGAAACCCGTTGAATAAGAAACTGCTTGCTCTGTATGGTCTGAAGTGGAATCCGTTCGCTCCCGATGTCCCCGCCGAAGCCCTGCAGCTCACCCCGCGGATGGAGTCCTTCTGTTGGCGCGTCGAGCAACTCGCCGGCGAGGGCGGGTTCGCGCTCGTCACCGGGTCGCCTGGGCTAGGAAAATCCGTGACGCTGCGCCTGCTCGCCGAGCGGCTCTCCGGGCTGCGGGATGTGCAGGTCGGTGTGCTATCGCGACCGCAGGCGGGGATGGCGGACTTTTACCGTGAGATGGGCGATCTGTTCGGCGTCGAGCTGCATCCCCACAACCGCTATAACGGCGCGAAGCTCCTGCGGACGCGCTGGCAGGGGCATATCGATGCGTCGCTCTGCCGCCCGGTGCTCATCGCCGATGAAGGTCAGGAAATGCAACACGCGGTGTTGAACGAGCTGCGCCTGCTATGCTCGGCGCGTTTAGACTCGCACCTGCTGTTGACCGTCGTTCTTGCCGGCGATCAGCGCCTCATCGAGCGCTTCCGCGCCGAGGATCTCTTGCCCTTGGGCTCGCGCATGCGGGTGCGCCTGGCGCTCGATCGATCGAGCCCTGAGGAGCTGCAGGAGTGTCTCCGGCATACACTGCAAAAGGCCGGCGCCACGAAACTCATGACCCCGGAGCTCATCGCGACCTTGAGCGATCACGCCCAGGGAAATATGCGCACGCTGATGAACATGGCCGGCGAGTTGCTGGCGCTCGCCGCGCAGCGCGAGGCCCATCAGATCGATGAGAAGTTGTTCTTCGAGCTCTATGACACGCCTTCCCCGACACAGCCCAAAGGGTCCGGTCGCCGGCGATGAGCGCGCTGCCCGTCGAGCAGGCCTACCGTCTTGCTGATCGCGCCGCGGAGCAACGCTGGCTCGTTACCGGGCTGTGGTCCGAGCAGGCAGTTGGAATCGTCGGCGGCGAACCTAAGCTGGGAAAATCCTTCCTTGCTCTGGATCTGGCGGTTGCCGTCGCTTCCGGCACGCCGTGTCTGCGCCACTTCCCGGTGCCGCAGCCGGGCCGCGTGCTGTTATATGCGGCTGAGGACGCTCTGCATGTCGTGCGCCGCCGGCTCGAGGGCATCTGCGCCGCTGCGGCGTGTGATCTGAAAGATCTCGACGTTCACGTGATCACCGCACCCACCGTACGGCTCGATCAGCAGGCCGATCGATCGCGTCTCGATGAGACCATCATGCAACTGAAGCCCCGCCTGCTGGTGCTCGATCCCTTCGTGCGGCTGCATCGCATCGATGAGAACGCCAGCGGCGAAGTCGCACCGCTCCTCGCGTACTTGCGCACCTTGCAACGCCAGCATAGCCTCGCCGTGCTCGTCGTGCATCACGCCAGAAAATCTGCCGGAAATATGCGCGCCGGTCAGGCACTGCGGGGCTCATCGGAGTTCCATGCCTGGGGCGACTCGAACCTGTACCTACGTCGCTCGGGCGATGAAATCAATCTGACCATCGAACATCGCGCAGCGCCATCTCCGCCCCGCATCGCGCTCGAACTCGCCCAGCGCGGCGATGCCCTTGCCCTCGAAGTCGTGCAATCGACCGCTGCCCAAGCTCCGCCACCGACTTCCGTCGACGAACGCATCACCACTGCGATAACCCAAGCCAACCGCCCGCTACCGATCGCCGACCTGCGAGCCCTGTGCCGTGTGCGCAATGTAACCCTGTACGAGCGACTCACAGCCCTGACCGACGCCGGCCGCCTCGTGCGCAGCGCCGAGGGCTGCTATCGGCTCGCCACCACAGCCTGATCCGCTGAAGCCGTCCCCGCCGAGTTCCGCGGTCCCTCGGCGCTGTTCCCACTGCCGCTTCCCGTTCTCTCTACAGCGGGCGGGAAGCGCAACGGGAAGTCCACCTCAAAAAACGTGAGAAACGGCACCTCAAATATCGTGAGCACTCTCAGCGCTGGTGCCC
>DASQOO010000107.1:0-17020 GCA_035644435.1 Steroidobacteraceae bacterium
CGCGTGGCAACGTCGCCGCTCCCATGTGAGATGGGGCAACGCGACGCGCTCGAAGTAATCGGAGTGGTTCCGTGCGCCTAGTTCGATGCAACGCTCGATCTCGTCTGCCGTGAGGTATCCCCCACCCCAGATGACATCGCCGAAGCGTCCGCTCTTGAGCCGCGCTCGTACCGCCGCGCGGCCCTCCGCCTGCCGCTTTCGATCGCGTTCGTCCACCTTCTCGAGGCGCGTGACGCCATAGCCCTGTCGCTTCAGCCACGCGATCCTCTCGGCGGGAATAAACGCATCGACGACGATACCCCGCTTCTCTTCGCGGTAACCGACAACGACTACTCGGAGCTTGGCTCCGAGTTCAGTCAGATGGCGCCGGTCGCGTCCGGTCACGGCAACGTGATAGAGAGCCAAAGGTATCGCCTCAGTTTGGGTTGACTGGCGAACGCGCGGTCGACTGTCCGAGCAGACGCTCGACGTAGCGCGCGATGAGGTCGACCTCGATGTTCACTCGCGCGCCCGCGACCAGATCGCCGAGCGTAGTCACGGACAGAGTGTGCGGGATCAGGCTCACGCCAAAGCGCTGGCCGTTGACGTCGTTGACCGTAAGGCTCACCCCATCGATGCAGACCGAGCCCTTGCGCGCGATGTAACGGGCGAGTTGCGGCGGGACCTCGAACTCGAGCCGTTCGGAGCGGGCGTCCGCCTGGCGTGCGAGGAGTCGTGCTATGCCATCGATGTGCCCGGACACGAGATGCCCGCCGATCGGCTCCCCGGCCCTGAGTGCCGTTTCGAGATTGACATGGCTGCTGGGGGTGAGCTCATCGAGCGTGGTGAGCGCCAGCGTCTCGCGCGAGACGTCCGCGGCAAAGATCGAGCCCGCCAGCCGCGTAACCGTCAGGCAAACACCACCGACCGCGATGCTATCTCCGAGACGTGTGGCCTCGAGCGAGAGCGGACCTGCGTCGATGACGAGCTCGACGTCGCCGCTGCGCTCGTGGCGCTCGCTGACGGTGCCCATGGCCTGAACGATTCCCGCGAACATTACGCGTCTAGCCCACGCACGCAGCGATGATCCGGAGGTCGGGACCGATTCTACGGACGTCGCGGAATTCGAGCTTTACGCGCTGCTCGAGCGCAGTGAACACCGGAAGTGCGAACATTCCCTGCGCCGCTGAACCCAGTGCCGAGGGCGCGAGATACACCACAACCTCATCGACGAGGCCTTCCGCAACCAGCGCACCGGCCAGGCGCGGCCCGGATTCAACCCACACCTCGTTCGCTTCCATCTCGCTCAAACGGTTCAGCACGGCCCGCAAGTCCAGGCCCTCGGTTCCGCGTGGCATCGTTTCGATCGGGACGCCCCGCGTATCGAATTCGCCACCCCGCTGCCCGCTCGACGGGGCGGTCAGGATCAGAGCTCGCCCGGGGGCGTCCAGGATTCGCGCCTGCAGCGGAGTGCGCAGCTCGGTGTCGAGAATGACGCGTAATGGCTGTCGGTCCTCCTTCGGATTGTTCGAAGCACGTACGTCCAGGCGCGGGTTGTCCTTCAGCACCGTGCCGGAACCGGTCAGGATCAGGGAGCTGCGAGCGCGCCAGCGCTGCACATCGGCACGCGATTCCTCGCTCGTGATCCATCGACTTGCGCCGTTGGCAAGAGCAGTTCGGCCGTCGAGGCTCGCGGCCAGTTTGAGGCGCACCCACGGCACACCTCGCTCCATGCGACTGATGTACCCGGGGTTGAGTGCACGCGCCTCCGCTTCGCATAGACCCGACTCGACCCTGATATCCGCCGCCTGCAGCTTCGCGATTCCCGTTCCGCGCACCCGTGGATTGGGGTCGACCATCGCGCAGACGACGCGCCCAACGCCCGCCTTCACCAGCGCATCCACACACGGCGGCGTGCGACCGAAATGCGTGCAGGGCTCGAGTGTCACGTAGACCGTAGCGCCGCGGCTCGCCTCGCCAGCCATGACGAGTGCGATGACCTCGGCATGAGCCTGCCCGGCGCGCTCGTGCCAGCCTTCGCCAACGATCTTGGTGCGCGCGATGACGCAGCCGACACGGGGATTGGGGTCGGTCGTATTCAGGCCCTGCTCGGCGAGCTCCAGTGCGCGCGCCATGCAGCGCCGATCGAATTCATTGAATGACACGTGTCAGCCCTTCTTGTCGCTGGCGCCGCCAGGCAGGAGCGAGAGCTGGTCGGCGCTCGCCTCGCGGCGCCGACGGTGCCGCAGGCGCTCGACCTCTTCGCGAAACGCTTCCACGTCCTGGAAGCTGCGATAAACGGACGCGAAGCGCACATAGGCGACCTCGTCGAGATGCCGTAACTCCTCCATGACAAGCTCCCCGACCTGGCGCGCCTGGACTTCGCGTTCGCCGAGGTTGCGGATCTTGTGGCAGATGCGCGTGATGGCTGCTTCGACGGCCTCGCTGCTCACCGGTCGCTTTTCAAGCGCCTTGAGAATTCCCGCGCGCAGCTTGTGCTCATCGAACGGTTCGCGTGCACGATCGCTCTTGACCAGGTGCGGCATGATGAGCTCGGCAGTCTCGAACGTAGTGAAGCGTTCGGCGCACTTCAGGCACTCGCGACGGCGGCGAATCTGGCTGCCGTCGCCGGCGAGCCGCGAGTCGATCACCTTGGTCTCTTCATGCGCACAGAAGGGGCAATGCATGGGCGTCAGGCTGCAGGTTCATCTCTGGCAGCCACCTCACACGTACACCGGGAAGCGGCGACACAGATCGAGTACCGCGCTCTGCACTCGCTTCAGCGTCGCCTCATTGCCATGATCGGCGAGCACGTCAGCAATCAAGTGACTGACCTGCTCCACCTCGGGTTCTCGAAAACCACGCGTCGTGATTGCCGGCGTGCCCATGCGCAGTCCGCTCGTGATCATCGGCGGGCGCGGGTCGTTCGGCACTGCGTTCTTGTTCACGGTGATGTTGGCGCGGTCGAGCGCCGCATCGGCATCCTTGCCGGTGATGCTCTTGTCGATCAGGTCCAGCAGGAACAGGTGATTGTCCGTGCCGCCCGAGACGATCTTGTGCCCCCGCTCGATCAGCACGCGACACATCGTGCGCGCATTAACCAGGGTCTGGCGCTGGTAGGCCGCAAACTCCGGCTGCAGCGCTTCGAGCAGCGCGACTGCTTTGGCGGCAATGACATGCATCAACGGACCACCTTGCGTGCCCGGGAATACCAACGAACTGAGCCGCTTCTCGATTTCCGGGTTGGAGCGCGCCAGGATCATGCCGCCGCGCGGACCGCGCAGCGTCTTGTGCGTCGTGGTGGTGGTGACGTCCGCGATCGACACGGGATTCGGATACAGGCCGACCGCGCACAGTCCGGCGACGTGCGCCATGTCGACCAGCAGGTAGGCACCCACCGCATCGGCGATCTGGCGAAAGCGCGCAAAGTCGATGACGCGTGAGTAAGCGGAGAAGCCCGCGATGATCACCTTCGGACGATGTTCCTGCGCCAGGCGCTCTACCTGCGCGTAGTCGATGAGAGCGGTCTCGGCGACCAGTCCGTATTGAATCGCCTTGAAGTAGCGCCCGGAGAAATTCACCTTGGCGCCGTGCGTGAGATGTCCGCCCTGGTCGAGGCTCATGCCCAGCAGCGTGTCGCCAGGGTTCATGAGCGCAAAGTACGCAGCGGCGTTGGCCTGCGAGCCCGAATGCGGCTGCACGTTCACGTACGCCGCGCCGAACAGTTTCTTGGCGCGATCGATGGCGAGCTGTTCGGCGATATCCACGAACTCGCAACCGCCGTAGTAGCGTTTGCCGGGGTAACCCTCGGCGTACTTGTTGGTCAGCACCGAGCCCTGCGCCTGCAGCACGCGCGGACTCGCATAGTTCTCCGAGGCGATGAGCTCCAGGTGCTCATCCTGGCGGCGCCGTTCACCATCGAGGGCGCGCTGCAACTCGGGATCGAAATCGCCAATCGTCATCTTCGCATCGAACATCAATTGCTCCGGGATTGAACCAGGGAGCCTGCGTTGCAGGCCCCGGCAGTTTATCAGTCGGACTCCACCAGGGAGCGGACCACACGGGTCCAGGCGCGTGCGAGGTTCCGCCGGTTGTAGCCACCGCCGCCCATCGCCAGCACGCGACCCCGCGCCGAGGCCTTGGCCAGCGCGCAGAGCCGCGCCGCAGCGTGCGCATGCGCGTCCTCCGTGAGCCGCAGATGCGTGATCGGATCGCCTTCCAGGCTGTCCGCGCCGCACTGGAACAGGATGAATTCCGGCTCCGACTGCTCGAGGTAGGTTTCGATGCGCGCCCATGCGCGGTGAAATTCGGTGTCATCTGCCCCGGGCGGCAGGGGCAGATTGAGCTTCGTGCCCTTCGCCCGGCCCGCACCGGTCTCGGAAGCCGCGCCAGTACCCGGATAAAGGTAGCGACCGTCTTCATGGATGTCGGCAAACAGCAGGAACGGGTCGTCCTCGAAGCTGTAGAACACGCCGTCGCCGTGATGCGCATCGATGTCGACGTAGGCGACGCGTTTCAAGCCGAAGCGGCTGCGGAGAATTTCGGCGGCCACCCCGCAATCGTTGAAGACGCAGAAGCCTGCGGCATGACCACGCGAAGCGTGATGCAGCCCTGCGATCGGGATGAAGGCGCGCTGCGCTTCCCCGGACATGATCGCTTCGACCGCGGTAAGGGTCGCGCCCACCACGTTGCTCGCCGCCTCGAAGATGCCGCGATGGGCCGGTGTGTCGCCGGCGTCGAGATACCCCTGGCCAAGCGCGGAGCGTTCCTCGACCAGGTCGATGTACGCGGGCGTATGAAAGCTGGCGAGCTCGGCGCGGGTCGCGGTGCGCGGCTCGATCTGGCGCACTGAGCCATCCAGCGACTCGGCCTTCAACTCGCGCATGAACGCGTCGTGACGATCGTAGCCGAACGGGTGGCCGTCGCCGAACCCGTAGCGCGCGATCTTTTCGCCGGCGATGAGCGCGACCGGTGAGCGCGTGGATTGCGCCATCGGAATTGAGGACTCCCCAAGCGGACGCGGTAGCCTAACACAGGGGGTTGGTGGATAATGCGCGGCCTTTTTTCCGCCCTGCCAGCACATTTCACGCAATGGCCCAGTACATCTACACCATGAACCGGGTATCTAAGGTGGTACCCCCGAAGCGCATCATCCTGCGCGACATTTCCCTGAGCTTCTTTCCCGGCGCCAAGATCGGCGTGCTGGGCCTGAACGGCTCCGGCAAGTCGACCCTGCTCAAGATCATGGCCGGGCTCGATCGCGAAATCGACGGCGAGGCCCGACCGCAGCCGGGCATCAAGATCGGCTTCCTGCAGCAGGAACCCCAGCTCGACCTGACGAAGGACGTACGCGCCCTCGTGACTGAGGGCGTCGGCGAGACGCAGCAGCTCATCGACCGCTTCAACGCCATCAGTGACAAGTTCGCGGAGCCGGTCTCGGACGAGGAGATGCAGAAACTGCTCGACGAGCAGGCCAAGCTCCAGGACGCGATCGACGCCGTGCAGGGCTGGGAGCTCGAGCGCAAGCTCGAGATCGCCGCGGATGCGCTGCGCTTGCCGCCGTGGGACGCGAAAGTCGCAACCTTGTCGGGCGGCGAGCGACGGCGCGTGGCGCTGTGTCGGCTGCTGCTATCACAGCCCGACATGCTGCTGCTCGATGAGCCGACCAATCATCTCGACGCGGAGTCGGTGGCGTGGCTCGAGCGCTTTCTCGAGGAGTACCCGAGCACGGTGATCGCGGTCACACACGATCGCTACTTTCTCGACAATGTCGCGGGCTGGATCCTCGAGCTCGATCGCGGCTATGGCATTCCCTGGCAGGGCAATTACTCATCGTGGCTCGAGCAGAAGGACGCTCGCCTGCAGCAGGAGGAAAGACAGCAGGATGCGTTGCGCAAGTCGTTGCAGCGTGAGCTCGAGTGGGTGCGCGCCAATCCGAAGGCGCGCCAGGCGAAGAGCAAGGCGCGTGTGCAGCGCTACGAAGAACTCGCGTCGCAGGAATTTCAGAAGCGCAACGAAACCAACGAGATCTACATTCCGCCAGGTCCTCGCCTTGGCGAGCTGGTGGTCGAGGTGACCAAGCTGCGCAAGGGATTCGGTGACCGGCTGCTGATCGATGAGTTGAATTTCCGTCTGCCGGCCGGCGGTATTGTCGGCATCATCGGGCCGAACGGCGCGGGCAAGACCACGCTGTTTCGCATGCTGACGGGCGTCGAGAAGCCCGACGCCGGCGAGATTCGCATTGGCCCGAGCGTCAAGCTCGCGTATGTCGACCAATCACGCCAGTCGCTGAACGATGCCAACAGCGTCTGGACGGAAATCTCGGACGGGCAGGATCTGATCCGCGTCGGCAGCTACGAGACGCCGTCGCGCGGCTATGTCGGACGATTCAACTTCCGTGGAGTGCAGCAACAGCAGCTGATCGGCGAGCTGTCGGGTGGCGAGCGCAACCGTGTGCATCTTGCCAAGGTGCTGCGCACGGGCGGCAACGTCCTGCTGCTCGATGAGCCGACCAACGACCTCGATGTCGAAACGCTGCGCGCACTCGAAGAAGCGTTGCTGGCGTTCCCGGGCTGCGCCGTCGTCATCTCCCACGATCGCTGGTTCCTCGATCGCATCGCCACGCACATCCTCGCCTTCGAAGGCAACTCCGAGGTGGTGTGGTTCGAAGGCAATTACGCGCAATACGTCGAGGACTTCCATCGCCGGCGCGGCACCGACGCCGACCAGCCGCACCGGATTCGTTACAAGCCGCTCAACACTTGAGGTGCGCAACGCCGACCGCGTCCGCGATGGCCGCAAAGATGCGTTCCAGCCGGCGCCGGAACTCCCCGAACAGCGCCTGGCCGGCGGCGCCTTCGGGCTCACCTTCTCGCATGTACAGGCGCTGGCACATCTCGATCTGCAGCGTCTGCGCCTTGTCTACCGAGCAGTAGTGGGCGGTGATGAAACCGCCCTTGTAGGGCTGGTTGACGCTCACCGCCAGCTGCTCGGCGCGGAACAGGTCCCGCACCAGGTTTGTGAGTACGGCATCGCAGGTGGTGCCGTCGCGATCACCAAGGAAGACGTCCTCGTGCAATTCGCCGTGCAGGCGACTGGCGCGCGACTCGACGCTGTGCAGGTCGATCAGGTAGCAGCGCCCGAACTGTGCGACCTTCTCGCGCAAGCGCCGCTCGAGCGCCGCGTGGTAGGGACGATGGTACTTCTCGACGCGCTCGGCGACTTCCTTCGGGGACGGCGGCGCCCGCCATATGGCCTCGCCCTGGAATGTCTCCGTGGGCACGAGCGTGGTCTCGAAGCGCCCCGGGTAGAGCGGCCTTGAATCCGCAGGGCGATTGAGATCAACGACGAAGCGGTGATGGGTGGCATGAATCACGTCGATGCCGAGCTCCGGCAGGAACGAATAGAGCTCATGCAGATGCCAGTCGGTCATCATGGCAGCCGTGACCGACGGGCTGGAGAACTGTCGCGCAATGCCGGCGGGCACGAACGTGCCGGTGTGCGGAATGCTGGTGAGTAGCGCGATCTCCTCGCGACGCGCCGGCAGGTAGCGCCAGATCGGCGGTGCATCGTGCATGCAGGTACCTCTACTGGTCAGGCTCAAGACCGCATCGATTCGTGCAGTCGTCGCATGACGCTCGCAAAACCACTTGAATCGATGCGGCGCGTCGGCTCGCCGTGCTCAACGCGCCGTTCCCCGCCGACATAGACCGAGTCGATCTGCGCCGCGCTGCCGCCGATCACCCAGGCATCGAGCACCTGCTCCGGCGCAACGCCGGCAAACAAGCCATTTTCGAGATCCAGCACCGCGAGATCGGCAAAGGCGCCGGGAACGATCCGGCCGACCGCTTGCCCGAGCGCCCGGGCGCCCGTTTCAGCCGCTTCGCGCCATAGCGGCAGGCCCAGCCCCAGCGTCCCGCTCAAGACACTGCGCCTGCGCGTCACCAGTCGCTGTCCATACTCCGACAAGCGCAGTTCCTCGACCGCATCGAGCCGCGCGTTGCTATCCGAGCCCACCGCGAAAGTGCCGCCACGCGCGACAAACTCCGGCAGCGCGAACAGGCCGTCGCCAAGATAGGCCTCGGTGAGCGGGCACAGCACCAGATTGGCCCGGCGCGCGTGGAGCAATTCGATCTCGGCCGGTTCCGCATGCGTGGCGTGCACCAGGCTCCAGCGCTCGTCCAGCGTCACGCTGTCATCGAGGCACGCGATCGGCGGCCGCCCGTAGAGCGCGCGGCACTCGTTGACTTCACGAATCTGTTCGCTCACGTGGATGTGCAACGGTGCGCGCGGGCTCAGCACTTCGTCGGTGAGCGCCACCAACGCCGGCAGAATCTCGGGCGGCACCGCTCGCAAAGAGTGCGGCGCGACGCCGCAGGGCTCGGCACGCAACTGCTCCAGCAAGCGCCCGAACTCATCGAGTGATTCGTGGATGAAGCGGCGCTGTTCCACCGCTGGTGGACGATTGAAACCGCCGCGCTGATAGAGCACCGGCAGCAGCGTCATGCGAATCCCGGCCTCGCGCGCCGCTTCGCGCACAGCCAGTGCCATATCAAGGGTCCGGGAGCCGTCGCGCGCATGATGCAGGTAGTGGAATTCGCCCACCGATGTAAAGCCTGCGCTCAGCATCTCCGTGAAGGCGCGCGCCGCGATCACTTTCAGGTCTTCAGGCTCGAGCGCGTTGGCCACCGTGTACATCGCCTCACGCCAACTCCAGAAGGAGTCGGTGGCGCGCGTTTCCGGAACTCCGACGAGTGCGCGTTGAAAGGCGTGGCTGTGCGCGTTCGGCATGCCGGGGAGCGCGAAGCCACCATCCCACGGACCGTCGGCGACGGGCTCGATAGTGGCGATGCGCCCATCGTCGCCGACAGTGAGACGTCGACCCTTTTCGAGGCCGGTCGGCGTCAACAGATATTCAAAAGTGAGCGTCCTCAGCATACCCTTGAGCGTCGCAGTAACCGATGAGCACCCTTGTTCGACCTGAGAGTCGCTAACGCACGATTGTATCCGATGGACGGCACTGCCAAGCCGAGTGTCGCGCGCTCGTTTGCGGTGAACGACGGTGAGATCGTCGCACTCGATGCGTCGGGCCCGGCACGGGCCACGTTTGACGCGCAAGGCGCCGTGGTCATGCCGGGTTTCGTGGATTGTCATACCCACGCTGTCTATGCCGGGGATCGTGCGCGCGAGCATCGCCAAAAGCTCGCGGGGGCGACTTACGCCGACATCGCGCGCGCGGGCGGCGGTATCGTCTCGACCGTGCGTGCGGTGCGTGCCGCCAGCGAGCGCGATCTGGTGGAGAGTGCCCTACCGCGCGTGACGGCGCTGGCAGCGGAAGGCGTCACGGCTCTCGAGATCAAGAGCGGCTATGGGCTCGATGTCGACAACGAGCTCAAGATGCTGCGTGCCATCCGCGCGCTGGCGCAAGAGACGCGCGTTCGCCTCGTCCCCACCCTGCTGGCCTTGCACGCCGTACCGCCCGAATCAAATCGCCGCGAGTACCTCGAGCGCGTGATTGCAGAACTGCTCCCGCGCGTGCGCGACGAGCGGCTCGCGGATTGCGTCGACGCTTTCATCGAGAGCATTGCCTTCGATCTCGATGATGCGCGGCGAGTGTTCACACGGGCGCGCGAGCTCGGATTCAAGATTCGCGTCCATGCCGAGCAGCTGTCGGCGAGTGGCGCAGCCGCGCTGGGAGCAGAGTTCGGCGCGCTGTCGTGCGACCACCTAGAGCATCTCGATGCCAACGGCGCGCGAGCCATGGCCGGAGCGGGCACCATCGCCGTGCTCCTGCCTGGGGCTTACTACTTCCTGCGTGAAACGAATCGACCGCCGGTATCGCTGTTGCGTGAAACCGGCGTAGCGATGGCGGTCGCCTCTGATCTCAACCCCGGTTCCTCGCCGATTGCGAGCCTGCTGACTTGCCTGCACATGTCCGTGCTCCTCTTCGGCCTGACACCAGAGGAAGCCTTGCTCGCTGTCACCTACAATGCCGCCCGCGCGCTGGGACGGAGCGACCTCGGGACGCTGGCCGCAGGAAAGCGCGCCGACTTCACGGTGTGGCAGGTTCCCGAGCCCGAGTTCCTGGCATACCAGCTCGGCGGGATCTGCCCCACGGCAATATTCATCAACGGAGTTCAACGGCCCCGTGACTGAAACATGGCAACTGACCGGCAGCGATCTCACGGTAGAGAAGCTCGCGAGCTTCGAGGAGAGTCGGCCGAAAATGACGCTGAACGAGGCGGCTCGCAGGCGCGTGCAGGCGAGCCGCGATACGGTGGCAGCCGCCGTGAAGGATGGGCGCGTGAGCTACGGGATCACGACCGGGTTCGGCGCGTTCGCGAATCGGCAGATCCCGGCCGCGAAGGTCAAGGAGCTGCAGCTCAACCTGGTTCGCAGCCACAGTTGCGGTGTCGGCGAGCCACTGCCTGACGCCATCGTCCGCCGCATCCTGCTCCTCAAGGCCAACAGCCTGGCCGCGGGATTTTCGGGCGTTCGCCCGTTGGTCATCGATGCCCTCCTCGCCCTGCTCAACCACGACATCGTTCCGGTAATCCCGGGCCGCGGCTCGGTGGGAGCCTCGGGTGACCTTGCGCCCCTCGCCCACATGGCGCTCGCACTGATCGGCGAAGGCGAAGCGCACCAGAAAGGTCGCCAGCTCTCAGGCAAGGAGATTGCTCAAGCCGCCGGGATTGCGCCGCTGGAGCTCGAAGCCAAGGAAGGGCTGGCTTTGCTCAACGGCACCCAGCTGAGCGCCGCACTCGCCGTCGAGGGTCTCATCCGCGCGCAGAACCTGCTGCACGGCGCGATCGTGGTCGGCGCATTGACAGTCGATGCGCTCGCCGGCAGTTACACACCTTTCGATGCACGCATTCATTCGGCGCGCGGCTTGCCGGGGCAGAACTACGTCGCGGAATGCTTCAGGCAACTCCTCACCGACAGCGAGATCAAGCGCAGCCATGAAAACTGCGATCGGGTGCAGGACCCGTATGCCGTGCGCTGCATGCCCCAGGTGTACGGCGCTGTCGCCGACACACTCACGCATGCGCGCCGCGTACTGCAGGCCGAGTGCAATGGGGTTTCGGACAATCCGCTGATCTTCGGCGATGAGATTCTGTCCGGAGGGAACTTTCACGCCGCGCCGCTCGGCTTCATCAGTGATTTTCTCGCCATCGCCGTCGCGGAACTCGCGAGCATGTCGGAGCGGCGCACGGACCTGCTCGACCGGCGCGTGAATCCGGCGCTCAACATGTTCCTCACCAGTGAGCCCGGGGTGGAATCCGGATTCATGATCGCGCACGTCACCGCGGCAGCGCTGGCATCGGAGAACAAGACGCTCGCGCATCCTGCATCGGTCGACAGCATCCCGACTTCGGCCGGCCAGGAAGATCACGTGAGCATGGCACCCTGGGCGGGACTGAAGCTCCTCAGGATCTGCGACAACACCGCCCTGGTTCTCGGCATCGAGCTGCTCGCTGCAGCGCGCGCCATCGACTGCCTGCGACCACTGCGCTCCACGCCGGCGCTGGAGGCGCTGCATGCTGCGGTTCGCAGCCGGGTGCCCTTCAACCCGAAGGATCATCGGCTCGATGGTGACATAACGAAGCTGGCGGCGATGGTCCAGTCGGGCGAACTGCGTGAATTCCTTCAAGACGGCGCTGGCGTCGTCGCCGCGCATGAATGAGCGCGGATCTGGGTTACACTTTCAGTGCCGGTTGCGGATTCGGGGGATGAAGCGCCGGCAGAGCAGGAATAAGAAATGTCGGTTTATATCGATACCCAGAGTCGCCTGCACCACGACCAGCAGCAGAACCTCGCTGTCTCCTGTCCTCACTGCCAGGTGCTGTCGCACATTACACCGCTGGCGGTGCCGCAATACGACCAGCTGGTCACCTTCAGGCCCAAGCAGGTCGGCATCGTGTTCCGCTGCGACTCCTGCAATGCGCCGGTATTCCTGAAGTTCAACGCCAAGATGTACGCGGCCAGCCGCGTCGAGCTGTCCAGCACCTTCGTGGAACTCGAGCGCGCGAAGGAAAAATTCAGCTTCACCTATCTGCCCGAAGACGCGGAGCTGCTCTTCAAGGAAGCGCTCGCCTGCTATTCGGCGGTGTGCTTCAACGCTTTCGGCTCGATGTGCCGGCGCACGGCACAGGTCGTGTTCGCGGAGCTCGGCAATTCCGGCAAGCTCAAGCTGTTCGACGAGCTCAACGAGATCCGCGATCTCGGCGAAATCGATGCCGAGACCTTCAACACGGTGCGGACGGTGATTTTCGGCAGCGATAACGATGCCCAGCCCTCGCTGCCCGAGATCAACCCGTATGTCGCCGGCGTGCTGCTCGAGGTGATGAAGGACTTGCTCTACCAGGCCTACGTGCGCAAGGGCCGTCTGCAGCAGGCGATGATGGTGCGACGCTTCTTCTTCGAAGAAACCCACCCGGACCTCGCTGCCCTTTCCAAGAACAGCGCCTAGGGCGGCTACGCTCCCAGCATCGGCAGATCGACGCCGCGCTCGCGAGCCACTTCGATCGCGCGCGCATAGCCGGCATCCGCGTGGCGCATGACACCTGTTCCCGGATCGTTGGTGAGCACGCGTCGCAGCGCCGCTTCGGCACGCGCCGAGCCGTCGGCGACGATCACGACGCCCGCGTGCAGCGAGTAGCCCATGCCGACACCGCCGCCGTGGTGGAAGCTCACCCATGAAGCGCCGCTCGCGGTATTGAGAAGTGCATTCAGCACCGGCCAGTCCGCCACCGCGTCCGTGCCGTCCTGCATGCGCTCGGTTTCACGGTACGGTGAGGCGACCGAGCCGGCATCGAGATGGTCGCGACCGATGACGATGGGCGCCTTGAGCTCACCCTTGCGCACCATGTCGTTGAACGCGAGGCCCAGACGATGGCGCTCGCCATATCCCAGCCAGCAGATGCGCGCGGGCAGGCCCTGGAACTTGATGCGCACGCTGGCATGATCGAGCCAGCGGATGAGATCCTTCTTTTCCGGGAAGAGCTCCCGCGCCCTGGCATCGGTGCGCGCAATGTCCTGCGGATCGCCCGATAGCGCCACCCAACGAAACGGACCCATGCCCTCGCAGAACAACGGGCGGATGTAGAGCGGCACGAATCCCTGGAAATCGAACGCATTCGTGACCCCGGCATCGCGCGCCATGGCGCGAATGTTATTGCCGTAGTCGAAAGTGGGAATGCCCCGCTCGTGAAAGCCGAGCATGGCCCGCACCTGGAGCGCCATCGATTCTTTCGCAAGCCGCATGTACTGCTTCGGGTCGCGCTGCCTGAGTTCCGCGGCCTGCTCCAGCGAATAGCTCAGCGGGATGTAGCCGTTCAACGGATCGTGCGCGGAAGTCTGATCGGTCACGAAGTGTGGATGCTGTGAGCCGGCGAGAATGCGCGGAAAGATCTCCGCGGCATTGCCCAGCAGGCCGACTGAAATCGGAATGCCTCGCGTCAGCGCCTGGTCGAGCATCGCCAGCGCCAGTTCGAGCGTGTCCGCGCGCGCGTCGAGATAACCGGTGCGCAGGCGCATGTCGATGCGCTTCGGATCGACCTCGACGGCGAGACTCGAGAGTCCGGCGAAACTCGCGGCCAGCGGCTGCGCGCCGCCCATGCCACCGAGACCGCCGGTCAGCAACCATTTGCCGGCACTGTCGCCCTGGTAGTGCTTGCGCAGTGCTTCGGCGAAGGTCTCGTACGTGCCCTGCACGATGCCTTGCGAGCCGATGTAGATCCAGGAGCCCGCGGTCATCTGGCCGAACATCATCAGGCCCTGGCGGTCGAGCTCGAAAAAATGCTCCCAGTTCGCCCAGTGGCCGACGAGATTCGAATTCGCGAGCAGTACTCGCGGCGCGGCTTCGTGGGTCTTGAATACGCCGGCCGGCTTGCCGGACTGGATCAGCAGGGTCTCATCGTTCTCCAGCCGCCGCAGCGTGCGCACGATGGCATCGAAGCATTCCCAGTTGCGCGCCGCGCGACCGATGCCGCCGTAAACGACCAGCTCGCGCGGATTCTCCGCGACGTCAGGATCGAGGTTGTTGTGCAGCATGCGCAGCGCGGCTTCCTGCTGCCATCCCTTGCAGCTGAGCTCGGTGCCGCGAGGCGCGTGCAGAGTCACATCCCGGAATCGTGTCGTCACTTCCCTCTCCTTACGCAGCAGCTGGCGGTCAGCTGACCCAGACACGGGCGTTGCGAAACAGTCGCATCCAGCCGCTGTCTTCGCCCCAACTGTCGGGGTGCCATGAGTTCTGCACCGTGCGAAAGACCCGCTCCGGATGCGGCATGGTAATCGTGATGCGCCCATCGGCGTTGCAGAGAGCGGCCATGCCGAGTGGCGATCCACTGGGATTCTCCGGATAGTGCTCGGTCGCGCGCCCCGCGTTGTCAACGTACCGCATGGCAATGAGTCCCGAGCTTTCGCAGGCGGCGAGCGCACTCGATGACTCGAACTCCGCCCGGCCTTCGCCGTGCGCGGTCGCGATCGGCATGACGGTGCCCTGCATTCCCCGCAGCAGGATCGATGGCGATGCTCGGATCTGGACCAGGTTGAAGCGCGCTTCGTATTGCTCGGAGCGATTGCGCACGAAACCTGGCCAATGCTCGCTCCCCGGGATCAGCTCGCGTAACGCCGACATCATCTGGCAGCCGTTGCACACGCCGAGCGCGAAAGCGTCGCGACGCGCGAAGAACTCCGCGAACTCAGCGCGTGCGCGCGCATGGAACAGGATCGACTTCGCCCAGCCCTGCCCAGCGCCGAGCACATCGCCGTACGAAAACCCGCCGCAGGCAATGAGGCCACGGAACTCGCCGAGTGCGACACGCCCTTCGAGGATGTCCGTCATGTGCACGTCGTGCGCCTCGAAGCCCGCACGCATGAACGCCGCCGCCATCTCGACCTGGCTGTTGACGCCCTGTTCGCGCAACACCGCCACGCACGGGCGCGCGCCGCGACCCACGAACGGAGCGGCAATGTCCTCGCCGGGATCGAACGTGAGCAGCGCGTTCAGCCCGCAATCCTCGGTCTCAACGATGCGCTGATACTCCTGGTCCGCACACTCCGGGTTGTCCCGCAAGCGCTGCAGCCGCCAGGAGGTTGCCGACCACTCGCGACGCAATTGCGTGCGCGATTCATCAAGAAGCTCTCTGCCGGCCACGATTCGAATCCGATCGCCCGCTACCGGCGCACCCAGATCGTGCGTTTCCTTTTCCAGTCCCTGCCCCCGCAGTACCGCGCGCACTGCATCGAGATCGTCGACCCGCACCTGGATGACCGCGCCCAGCTCTTCCGAGCAGAGTGCAGCCAACGGCGCAACGCCTTCCGCAGGCACGGAAACATCCAGGCCGCAGTGACCGGCGAAAGCCATCTCGAGCAGCGTGATCAGCACGCCACCATCGGACCGATCGTGGTACGCGAGCACCAGGTTACGTGCCTTGAGTGTCGTGATCGCGCTGACGAAGCTGGCGAGGAGCTGCGGGTCGTCCAGGTCCGCCGGCGTGCTGCCGAGCGCTCCGTACACTTGGGCAAGGCATGAACCGCCGAGCCGGCTGCGGCCGCGACCGAGGTCCACCAGCAACAATCGCGTCGCGCCCGCATCGAGTCGCAGCTGCGGCGTGAGGGTACGGCGGATGTCACGCACCGGTGCGAACGCGGAGACGATCAGCGACACCGGTGAGATCACCGAATGGCTGGCAGCGCTCCCGCTCCATGCCGACTTCATCGACAGTGAATCTTTCCCGACCGGAATCGTGATGCCGAGCGCGGGACAGAGTTCTTCGCCCACCGCCTTGACGGTGGCAAACAGGCTGGCATCCTCGCCGGGCTCTCCACAGGCCGCCATCCAGTTAGCCGAGAGCCGTACCTGGTCCAGCGCTTCGATATCCGCAGCGACAATGTTCGTAATCGCCTCACCGACTGCCAGTCTTGCGGACGCGGGCCCATCGAGCAGGGCGACCGGCGGGCGTTCGCCCATCGCCATCGCCTCGCCGGTATAGCCGACGTAGTCCGACGCCGTCACCGCGACGTCCGCCACCGGAACCTGCCAGGGCCCGACCATTTGATCGCGCGCGATCAGTCCGCCGACCGTGCGATCGCCGATCGTGATGAGGAACGTTTTATCGGCGATCGTGGGTAACGCCAGCAGTCGTGACACGGCATCACGCAGAGTGACGGTCGCGGGATCGAACACGGTACTCTCGGGGCGTTGGCTGCTGACGTCACGCAGCATCTTCGGCGGCCTGCCGAGCAGTACGTCCACAGGCATGTCGACCGGTCGATTGTCGAAGTGACGATCCTCGATCGTCAGCCGCCCGTCGCCCGTGATCTCTCCGATTGCGGCGAATGGACAACGCTCGCGCTCGCAAATCGCCGCAAGCGTCTGCAACCCGTCGGCCGCGACCGCCAGCACGTAACGCTCTTGCGCCTCGTTGCACCACACTTCGAGCGGCGACATGCCCGGTTCGGCGGTCGGGATGCTGCGAAAATCGATGCGGCCGCCACGATGGCTGTGAGCGATGGCCTCGGGAACTGCGTTCGAGAGTCCACCGGCGCCGACATCGTGAATCAGCAGGATCGGGTTGCGATGCCCGAGCGCCCAGCAGCGATCGATCACTTCCTGCGCACGGCGCTGGATCTCCGGGTTGCCCCGCTGCACGGACGCGAAGTCGAGATCTTCCAGGCTCGCACCGCTCGTGAGCGATGAGGCCGCGCCACCGCCGAGGCCGATCAGCATTCCCGGCCCGCCGAGCACGATGATGCGCGCGCCCACTGGCACCTCGCGCTTCTCGACGTGCGCACGGCGAATGTTGCCAAGGCCACCCGCGATCATGATCGGCTTGTGATAGCCGCGGATGCGACCCGGCGCGTCCCCGGAAATCGCCAGCTCGAAGGTCCGGAAGTAGCCGAGAATATTCGGCCGCCCGAACTCGTTGTTGAACGCCGCGGCACCGATCGGACCCTCGATCATGATCTGCAGTGCCGAGGCGACGCGCGGCGAGCGCTCGCGTGCCACTTCCCACGGCTGCACGGCGTCGGGAATGGC
>DASQOO010000108.1:0-21682 GCA_035644435.1 Steroidobacteraceae bacterium
GGCCGACGGATGGTTCGGGTCGGAATGGTCTCTGGCATCGGCGCGCTCAGTTAGTCGGGTTCACGCGTCACCAGCACGGCACCCGTGGACATCGGCTGGACGGTGCGTTGATAGATAGAGAGATAGCCACGTGCCTTCGGCAGCGTCGGCTCGCCACGCTTGGCGCGCCGAGCGGCCAGTTCCGCCTGGGGAACCTCGAGTTCGAGACTCTGCCGATCGACATCGATGCTGATGCGATCGCCGTTTTCCACCAAAGAAATCGGTCCGCCGACCGCTGACTCGGGTGAAACCTCCGCAATCGTCAGCCCCTTGTTGCACAGGCCCGAGAGCTGGCCATCGGACACGAAGGCGACTTCGTTCTGCAGTCCTGCGGAATCGAGCGCGAACACGACCATTGACGCGGGTCCTGCCATCCCGGGGCCACCTTTGGGGCCCATACCGCGCACGACGAGCACTTGACCGGAGCGCACAGTGCCGCTTTCGATCGCGCGCATCGCTTCAGTGCCGTCGTCGAAGACGATCGCCGGGCCTGAAAATCGCGAGATGCGGCTGCCATCGCGCACACCGAGCTTGACGATCGCGCTTTCGGGCGCGAGCGAGCCGCGCAGGATCACGATCGGCGGCTTGTCGGAGAAGGGGCGGTCTGTCGGGCGAATGACTTCGGGATCGCTCACCACAATTCCGGCGAGATTTTCAGCCAGCGTGCGGCCCGTCACCGTCAGCGCACGGGTGTCGAGCTTGTCTTCGAGTTGTTTCATCAACGCTCGCGCACCACCCGCCGCTTCGAACGCCTCGATGGAATCGGTTCCATTCGGGCGCACCGCGCTCAGTACCGGGATCTGCGCTCCCAGGTCGTTGAACATCTGGAACACATCGAGATCGAGCCCGGCTTCGATCGCCGTCGCCTGCAGATGCTTGATGCAGTTGATGGAGCCACTGACCCCGAGCACTGCTGCGACCGCGTTGCGGAACGCGCCGGGAGTGAGGATGTCCCGCGGCTTGAGATCCTCCAGCACCATCTCGACGATGCGAGCGCCCGAGCGGCGCGCGCTGTCGAACATCTTCGGACTGTTGGCGAGCACCGGCGCGCTGCCGGGCAAGCTCATGCCGAGCGCCTCGCAGACGACATGCATTGAGTTCGCCGTCGCCATTCCAGAGCACACACCAGGGCCGCGGATCGCGTTTTCACTCATGTCGCGCAGCTGCTGGCGCGAGAGTTTTCCGAACGCCGCCTGCACCGATCCGTAGAACACATCCTCGATATCGACGTGCTTGCCCTGGTGCTCGCCGCTCGGCTGGTAGCCACAAACGACGAGGATGGTGGGAACGTTGAAGCGCCCGGCCGCCATGAGATGGGCGGGCGGCGTCTTGTCGCACGAGGACAGGCAGATCATGCCGTCGAGCTGTGCGCCTTCAACCGCGATCTCCATGTCGTTCACGACCAGGTCGCGCGAGGCGAGAATGTAGCCACCGCCGCAGCCGGCGCCGATGATGAAGTCGCTCGGGGCGGCGGTGCGGATCTCGAAGGGCAGGCCGCCGGCTGCCCGGATCGCTTCCTTGACGACCTTGGCGATACCGTCGAGGTGGCTGAAACAGATTGCGAGCTCCGAGGAGCTGTTCACCACGGCGATCTTCGGCTTCTGCATATCGGCCTCGGACAGGCCGAGCGCTTTCCACTGCGCGCGGCGCACGGCCTCACGGGGCGAGCCGGGCTCATAGTTGCTGCGCAGGGCTTTCTTCATTTTCCGCTCCAGATCGCCTGCGCAACGAGCGCATGACCCTCGAAGAGTGCGCGTGCAGTCCGCAGGATTCCCGAGCGCCCCACTTTGAAGTCGGCGCCTGTGCCGGACACTTCCAGGGTGACGGTGAATTCCCCGCTCGGATGCTCGACGGAAAAGATCAGCGGTTGCCCGGAAGCCCTCTTTGCGATGCCGGCGGCGACCGAGCCGGGCAGCACGCAAGCGGTTGCGACGCTCACCGCGCCCAGCACCCCGATCGCCGCGTGACAGCGATGCGGAATGAAAGTGCGCGTGCAGACATGGCCTCCCGCGCGCGGTGGGGCGATCAGCGTCATCTTCGGAACCACCTTGTCGCGCACATCGCCAAGTCCCATCAACGGACCCAACGCGAGTCGGAGTTTCTCGAGGCGGCGCTTGAACTCGGCATCGCCGTCGAGCTCTTGTGGGGACTCGTAGCCCGTCTTGCCGAGCGAGGCCGCCGGAATCACGACCACCGGCATGCCGTTGTCGATGCAAGTGACCTCGATGCCCTCGACTGCATCGCGCGGTTTCCCGGTCGGCAGGAGTGACTCACACACCGACCCGGCCGTGTCCAGGAAGTCTATTTCGATTGGCGCAGCGGTTCCTGGCACGCCGGCAATTGCCGTGGCGCCGTCGTAACGCACCACGCCGCCCGGCGTCTGCACGGTAGCCACCGCGAGGTTGCCCGTGTTGACCATGTAAATGGCAACTCGCGTGGTGGGATCACGCGCCGCCACCAGTCCTTTTTCGATGGCGAACGGTCCTACGCCCGCAAGCATGTTGCCGCAGTTCGGGCTCACATCGACGAGCGGCTTTTCGATCGCGACCTGCGCGAAGAGGTAATCGACATCGACATCAGGACGCGTGGACTTCGACACGATGGCGACCTTGCTGGTGAGCGGCTCGGCGCCGCCCACACCGTCGATCTGTCGCGGATCGGGGGAACCCATTACCGCGAGCAGAACGCGATCACGCAGGCCCGTGTCCGCGGGGAGGTCGGTCGCGAGAAAGAACGGACCCTTCGAGGTCCCGCCGCGCATCAGCGTGCAGGGAATGGCGGTCTGTCCAAGCTTCGACATCGCGCCGATTCAGCGGTACTCGAGGCCGAGCGCGGCGAGTTTGTCGCGCATCTTGTAAAGATCGAGCCCCAGCTCTCCGGCGGCGAGGCGCTTGCGCTTCTCCTCTTCGGCCGCGATGCGCTGGCGCGCTGCTTCGGCAACCTTGGCAGCCTCCTCGCGACTCACCGCGACGACGCCGTCGTCGTCAGCCACGATCACATCGCCCGGCTCGACCCGCTGCCCGGCGCAGATGATCGGTGTGTTGACGGAGCCGAGGCTCGCCTTGATGGTGCCCTGCGCCCAGACCGCCTTGCTCCAGACCGGGAATTTCATCTGCCTGAGAGTGGCCACATCGCGCACGCCCGCATCCATGATTAGACCCACACCGCCACGTGCGCGACATGAAGTCCCCAGCAGATCGCCGAAGTAACCGTCCGAGCACGGTGAGCTCGGTGCGACGACCAGAACATCGCCGGGCTTCACCACCTCGAGAGCGACATGAATCATCCAGTTGTCGCCGGGCGGAACGAGCACCGTCACCGCCGTGCCGCTCAGGGCAGCGCCTGGATAAATCGGCCGCATGTACGCGGCAAGCAGGCCGATCCGCCCCTGTGCCTCGTGCACCGTGGCGACGCCATATTCGCCCAGCGCCTGCACGACACCGGGATCCGGACGCGCGATTTCGCGCACTACCACGTGCTTGTTAATGGGACTTGTCCTCGCGGCTCGGAATTACGGCTGGGATCGGCAACGTCCAAAGTATAATGCGCCGTCATCGTGGCAGACATCCCGCACAGCATGACGGCGATCGAGATCGCCGAGCCCGGCTCCCCGCGAGCACTGCGCGCCATTCAGCGCCCGGTGCCCGAGGCGCGCCCGGGCGAAGTGTTGATTCGCGTGGCCGCGGCGGGCGTCAATCGTCCCGACGTCATGCAGCGGACCGGGAGGTACGCGCCGCCGCCCGGGATCACGGATATTCCCGGTCTCGAGGTGGCCGGGGAGATCGTCGCGATCGGCGCGGGAGTTGCCGCCTGGGCGCCGGGTGACAGCGTCTGTGCGCTGCTTGCGGGCGGAGGCTACGCCGAGTACGCGGCTGCACCGGCGGTGCAATGCCTGCCACTGCCAGGGCGACTGACCGTGCGCGAGGCGGCAGCGCTCCCGGAGACATTCTTCACCGTCTATCTCAATGCGTTCGAGCGGGCGCAGCTACGGCCTGGCGAAGTGCTGCTGGTCCACGGCGGCTCGAGCGGGATCGGTACCACCGCAATCAGACTTGGAAAGGCCTTTGCCGCGCGCGTGCTGGTGACCGCGGGGAGCGACGCTAAGTGCGATGCGTGCGTGTCACTTGGCGCCGAGCGTGCCATCAACTATCGCACCGAGGACTTCGTAAGCGTCGTCAGGGAAGTCACAGAAGGTCACGGCGCGGACGTCATTCTGGACATGGTGGGTGCCGCATATCTCGCCCGCAATATTGCGGCCGCAGCGGTCGAAGGCCGCATTGCGCTGATTGCGACGTTGGGTGGCCACGAGGCGCAACTCGACCTGCGTTACCTGTTTCAGAAGCGCCTGCGGCTGATGGCGTCCACGCTCCGACCCCAGTCGATTGAGAGCAAGGGCCGCCTGGCAGAGGCATTGCGAACCAACGTCTGGCCGCTCTTCGCCACTCATGAACTGCTGCCCCCTATTCATGCCCGGTTCCCGCTGGCGGATGCGTGGCGTGCCCATGAGTTGATGGAGTCGAGCGAGCACATCGGCAAGATCGTGCTCGACGTCCGTTGAGCGAATCAGGACCTACCACCCAAGGAGAGACGATGACTTCGTTGTTCGCGCGAGTGACGGCCATTGCCGCTGGTTTGACGCTCGCCTGTACGGGCGCCCTGGCCCAGACAGCCCGGCACGCGATTACTCATGAAGATCTCTGGCTGATGAAGCGGGTGGGCGCTCCCGTGCCGAGCCCGGATGGAAAGTGGATCGTGGTCTGCGTGACCGAGCCCGCGTATGACGAAAAGGACCAGGTGGCGGACCTGTGGATTGTCCCCGGCGACGGCAGTGCGGAGCCGCGGCGCCTGACATCCAACAAGGCGAAGGAAAATGGCGTCACCTGGAGCGACGACAGCAAGCGCATCGCGTTCTCGACCAAGCGCGACGGCGATGACGTCGAGCAGATCTACGTGCTCGACGTCGCGGCCGGAGGAGAGGCCGAGCGCGTGACAAATCTTTCGACTGCTGCCCGCTCGCCCCAGTTTTCCCCGGACGGCTCGCGGCTGCTCTTTGTCAGCACCGTGTACCGCGGCGCCTTGACCGATGCCGACAACAAGCGGATCGCGGAAGAGCACAAGGCGCGCAAGTACGACGCGCGGACGTTCGACGGCTTTCCGATCCGGAACTGGGATCAGTGGGTAGATCCCGATCGTCAGCCGCACGTGTTCGTTCAGGCGCTGCAGCCCGCCGCCGCGGCCAAGGACTTGCTCGCGGGCTCGAAGCTTGCGGCATCGCCCGGGTTTGCGGGGCGGCGCACCGATTCGGGCGAGGAGCTCGATGCGGTCTGGACGCCGGATGGACGTGGCATCGTCTTCACGGCCAGCACCGATCGCAACGCCGCGGCCTATGCGTTTACGCACTCCGTGCTGCTGCAGGTCGATGCCGAGGGCGGCGAGCCCAGGCAGCTCACGCCGGCGACCGGCTCCTGGAGCGATCCGCAGTTCAGCCCCGACGGCAAAACGCTCTATGGAATCTTCGAGCAGGACAACGGCACGATTTACAGCCTGAGCCGGGTGGCTTCATTGTCCTGGCCCCAGGGCGGCGCGATCACGATCGTCAGCCGCAGTCTCGATCGCTCCGTATCGAGTTTCGGCGTCACGCCGGACGGGGGTCAGATCTATGCGCTGGCCGAGGATGCGGGCCATGAAAAGCTGTACGCGCTGCCGGCGGCCGGCGGATCTCACCGCCTGGCTTATCCGCTCGAGAGTGGCGCGTATTCCAATCTCGGTATCGCCGCGAAGGCGGACGGCGCGCGCCTCTACGCGGACTGGGAGAGTGCCACCTCGCCGGCCGAGATCGTCCGGCTCGATCCCGAAGCCGGCCAACATGCGGCACTTAGCCATTTCAACACTGCGCATGCTGCGCAGATCGATTGGCAACCGGTGCGGGAGTTCACCTTTACCAGCCGCCGCGGTCGGCACATTCATAATATGGTGGTGCTGCCACCCGCGTTCGATGCATCGAGGAAGTACCCACTGTTCGTCGTCATCCACGGCGGGCCGCATTCCATGTGGCGCGACCAGTTCGTGCTGCGCTGGAACTACCACCTGCTGGCCGCCCCCGGGTACGTCGTCCTGCTCACGAACTACACGGGTTCGACGGGTTTCGGCGAGAAGTTCGCGCAGGCGATCCAGGGCGATCCCTTGAAGACCCCTGCGGACGAGCTCAACCAGGCGGCGGATGAGGCAGTCAAGCGCTTCGCCTTCATCGACGCCTCACGGCAATGCGCGGGCGGCGCCAGCTACGGTGGCCATTTGGCGAATTGGCTGCAGGCGAGCACGACGCGCTACCGCTGCCTGATCAGCCACGCCGGGCTGATCAACCTTGAATCTCAGTACGGAACCAGCGACACCGTCTACGGTCGCGAAGTAATGAACGGTGGGCCGCCGTGGGAGCAGGGCGCGGTGTGGCGCCAGCAAAACCCGATTCGTTATGCCGAGCGCTTCAAGACTCCGGTCCTGGTGACTGTGGGCGAGCACGACTTCCGCGTACCGATGAACAACGCCATCGAGTATTGGACCGCGCTACAGCGCCAGAAGGTGGCGAGCCGTCTGATCGTATTCCCGGATGAGAATCACTGGATCCTCAAGGGAGAAGACAGTCGCTATTTCTACCAGGAGGTCCAGGCGTGGCTCGCGCGCTGGCTCGGGGAGGGCTGAGTGATGCCTAGCGCGCGCTTGCAGAACCGACTCGTTGCGGTCGGTGTCATGTTGTTCCTGTGTTGCGGCATGGCCGTCGCCGCGGTTCCGGCCTGCTTCACCACCGCGCCCGACGCTTCGGGAGTCGGAGATCTCCACCTGTTGTCGGTCGACCCGCTCACCGTGGGCAACCTGGAGACCGTGCGCATCGTGCGCGCCAGCGCGTTCTTTCGCGATCGCGATCTCGCCAGCATCAGCGTGGAACTGATGGCCCAGGGCAGCCAGACACAGATGTCCTTCACGTTCACGGACGGCGCCAACTACGAGATCCTGAGCAATCTCACCGCGCATGTCGGCAGCGACACCAGCAATCCCGCCACGCGTGCCTACCTGGTGCGACATCGCTACTGCGTACGCAACGGTTTGCTGCTGACCTCGCCTCAGTCCGACGATGCAGAGCTCAAAGCGGCGCGGGATGCGCTCGCGGTGTTGCGCAAGCTCCTGGCGCTGAATCGCACCCTGCCGGAAGTGAAGGTCGCGGTAATCGAAACGCCGCATCGGGCCTGATCCGCCAGGAGGCTGGGGCGAGTTCAGCCGGGCTTGGATATTGCGGTCCTCGCCTACAAATCTTCTCGCGGGGTTTTCTCCGCACTGCCCTTCGGTTACACTTCGCGCCCTCGATCCGCTGGGCGGATCGGGGCTTGTGAAAACAAGCGCTTAACCGCGAGAAGGCCCCCCCGAGGGCTTTTTTGTTGACCATAGATGGGCCCTCGGGCCCATTTTTTTTCTTTCGGCGGTCCGATGCGCGACGAGCTGATCCGCCTGCTGCAGCCGACCGTCGAGGCGCTCGGGTACGAGTTGGTCGAGATCGAGTGCTCGCACTCGGGTGAAGGCGCGATGGTGCGTGTCTATATCGACGCGCCGGCAGGCATCGGGCTCGAAGACTGTGAGCACGTCAGCCACGCCGTGAGTGCTGCGCTTGATGCAGCCGACCCGATCCCGGGCCGCTACCGGCTCGAGGTGTCCTCGCCGGGACTGGACCGGGTGCTGCGGACGCCGGAGCACTTTGCGCGCTTCGTTGCCAGTCGGATCAAGGTGCAACTCGCGCTGCCGATCGAAGGGCGACGGCGCTTCACGGGCGTGCTGCTCGAGGCCGGCGCTGCAGGTGTGACGCTGCAGGTCGATGGTTCGCGGGTGCAGCTGGCGTACGAGCAGATTCAGAAAGCACGCCTGGTGCCGGTGTTGTAAGAGTTTTAGAGGTTGCGACGATGAACAAGGAAATCCTGATGGTCGTGGACGCCGTCTCCAACGAGAAGGGCGTCGACAAGGAAATCATCTTCGAGGCGCTCGAGGCGGCGCTGGCTTCGGCTACCCGCAAGAAACATGGCGAGGACATGGACGCTCGCGTCGCGATCGATCGCAAGACCGGCGACTACGATACGTTCCGTCGCTGGAAGGTGTTCGCCGATGATTCCACCGAGCTGGAATTCCCGGAGCGCGAGCTGCGGCTCGACGATGCCCATGACATTCGCGCCGACGCGCAGCCCGGCGAGTTCGTCGAAGTGCCCATGGAATCCGTGGCCTTCGGGCGCATCGCCGCCCAGACCGCCAAGCAGGTCATCGTGCAGAAAGTGCGCGAGGCCGAGCGGGCGCAGGTGGTCGAGGAGTACAAGGATCGCGTCGGCACGCTGGTGAGCGGCATCGTCAAGCGCGTCGACCGCAATGGCGTGTTCGTCGATCTCGGCGGAAATGCCGAGGGCTTCGTGCCACGCGATGAGCTGATTCCGCGCGAGCCGGTGCGCTCGCAGGACCGCATCAAAGCTTTCCTGCGCGACGTGCGCTCCGAGCCGCGCGGCCCGCAGCTGTTCCTCACGCGGACGGCGCCCGAGTTCCTGATCGAGCTCTTCAAGCTCGAAGTTCCCGAAGTGGGCCAGGGACTCATCCAGATCCTGGGGGCTGCGCGCGATCCTGGAGTGCGCGCCAAGATCGCGGTCAAGACCAACGACCCGCGTATCGACCCGGTCGGCGCGTGCGTCGGCATGCGTGGTTCACGGGTACAGGCGGTGTCGAACGAAATCGCCGGCGAGCGCGTCGACATCATCCCCTGGGATGAGAATGCGGCGCAGTTCGTCATCAACGCGATGTCGCCGGCCGAGGTCCAGTCGATCGTCGTGGATGAAGACTCGCACAGCATGGACATCGCGGTCGCAGAGGATCGTCTGTCCCAGGCCATCGGTCGCGGCGGGCAGAACATCCGCCTGGCGAGCGAGCTGACCGGCTGGGAGCTCAACGTCATGACCGAGACCGCGGCGGAAGCCAAGAGCGAGACCGAGTCGCGGGACCTGAAAGAAACGTTCATGAAGCAGCTGGACGTGGGTGAAGACGTCGCCACGATCCTGGTGCAGGAAGGCTTTTCGACCATCGAGGAAGTCGCATACGTGCCGGCCAGCGAGCTTACTGCGATCGACGAGTTCGACGAGGACATCGTCAAGGAACTGCGCAACCGTGCGCGCGACGTGCTGCTCACGCAGGCGATCGCGAGCGAGGAGACAGTCGAATCCGCGCTGCCGTCCGATGACCTGCTGACGCTCGATGGCATGGACCCGGACCTGGCGCTGACGCTGGCGCGAGGCGGAGTGCGGACGCGCGAGGAGCTCGCCGAGCAGTCGGTGGATGAGCTGACCGAGGCCGGCAAGATCGACGCCGAACGTGCCGCCAGATTGATCATGACCGCGCGGGCCCACTGGTTCGAAGCGGCCAACCAGAGCTGATCGCTCCAGGGTGAGTCCATGGCCGATGTGACGGTTGCACAATTTGCCGAAGTTCTGAAGGTGCCGGTCGAGCGGCTGCTGGCGCAGCTCGACCAGGCGGGCATCGCCGTCGAGGGCGCCGACGCGACGATCAGTGATGAAGCCAAGATGGAGTTGCTGACGCACCTGCGGCGCAGCCACGGTCGCGGCGAGGACCTGTCGAGCTCGCCGCGCAAGATCACTCTCAAGCGCAAATCACAGAGCGAGCTCAAGCTCGCGAGCGTGCAGGGGCGTGCACGCACGGTAAACGTCGAGGTGCGCCGGCAGCGCACCTACATCAAACGCGACGTTCTCGAGGAGAAGGCCCGCCAGCAGCAGGAAGAGCTGGATCGCAAGCGCGAGGCGGAGGAGCAGGCGAAGCGGGTCGAGAGCGAGCGCATGGAGCAGGAGCGCCGGGAGCGCGAGCGCCTGGAGGCGGAAAGCAAGCGGCGCCTCACGGAGGAGGAAACACGCAAGGCCGCCGAAGAGGATGCCAAGCGCCAAGCGGATACGCGCGCGCGCGAGGAGGCGGAACGTCTGCGACGCACCCAGCAGGAAACCGAACGCGCGCAACAGCAGCAGCGTGAGGACAGCCACACACGTTACGGCCGCGTCGAGCTGCATGTCACCAGCGACGTAAGCGCCCGCTACAAGAAGAAGAAGAGAGTGCGCTCGCGCACCGCCGCGGTGTCGACGGAAGCCAGGCACGCTTTCGAAATGCCGACCGCGCCGATGAAGCGCGAAGTGGCCATCGGCGAGACCATCACCGTGGCTGAGCTCGCGCAGAAGATGGCGGTCAAGGCCAACGAAGTCATCAAGATCATGATGAACATGGGCGTGATGGCCACCATCAATCAGCCCATTGACCAGGACACAGCGGTGCTGGTCATCGAGGAAATGGGGCACGCAGCCAGGATCATCGACGAAAACGCCATTGAAGCGGATCTGCAGACCACCGAGGAGGAAGGGGCGGTAGGCGAACCGCGCCCGCCGGTGGTCACGGTCATGGGCCATGTCGACCACGGCAAGACATCGCTGCTCGACTACATCCGACGTACCAAGGTCGCTGCGGGCGAGGCCGGTGGCATCACCCAGCATATCGGGGCATATCACGTCGAGACGCCGAAGGGCGTCGTGACTTTCCTCGACACTCCTGGCCACGCAGCATTCACAGCGATGCGCGCGCGCGGCGCCCAGGTGACCGACATCGTGGTGCTGGTGGTCGCCGCGGACGATGGCGTCATGCCGCAGACCGTCGAGGCGATTCAGCACGCGCGCGCCGCCGAAGTTCCCATCGTGGTCGCGGTCAACAAGATCGACAAGGGCGATGCGGATCCCGAGCGCGTCAAGTCGGATCTCGGCAAGCACGGCGTGATCCCGGAAGAGTGGGGGGGCGAGAACCTCTTCGTCTATGTGTCCGCGAAAACCGGGCAGGGCATCGACCAGCTGCTCGACACTCTCATCCTGCAAGCCGACGTGCTCGAGCTGCGGGCGCCACGCGAAGGCATGGCGGGCGGAGTCGTGCTGGAATCGACGCTCGAAAAAGGGCGCGGTGCAGTGGCAACCATCCTGGTGAAGCGTGGCATCCTGAAGCTCGGCGACCCGGTCCTCGCCGGCCAGGAGTTCGGCCGCGTGCGCGCGATGTTCGATGAGAACGGCAACGCCGTCGAGAGCGCGGGTCCATCAATGCCGGTGGTCGTCCTCGGGCTGTCTGGAAGCCCCAACGCGGGTGATGAAGTGCTCGCGGTGGAAAGCGAGCGTAAGGCGCGCGAAGTCGCGCTCTATCGCCAGGGCAAGTTCCGCGACACCAAGCTTGCCCGCCAGGGCCCGACCAAGATCGAGGATGCGTTCTCGCAGATCGGCGATAACCGCGCGGGCGTCGTCGCGGTGCTGATCAAGGCGGACGTCCAGGGCAGCGCCGAAGCGCTGCGCGATGCGCTCAGCAACCTGTCGACCGAGGAGGTCTCCGTGAAGGTCATCTTCAGCGGTGTTGGCGGGCTCACCGAGTCGGACGTGACGCTGGCTGCGGCCTCGAAGGCGCGCATCATCGCTTTCAACGTGCGCGCGGATGCAGCGGCTCGCGATGCGATCAAGGAAGGCAACGTCGATGTGCGTTACTACAGCATCATCTACGAAGCCATCGATGACGTCAGGCAGATCATGACGGGCATGCTCGCTCCGGAGGTCAAGGAGCAGATCGTCGGGCTCGCGGAAGTGCGCGAAGTGTTCCGTTCCAGCAAGTTCGGCACGGTGGCTGGCTGCATGGTGATGGACGGCTACGTGCGTCGCAATCACCCGATCCGCGTGTTGCGCGATAACGTCGTGATCTTCGAAGGCGCGCTCGAATCGCTGCGCCGCTTCAAGGAAGACGTCAACGAAGTGCGCGCCGGAACCGAATGCGGTATCGGGGTGAAGAACTACAACGACGTGCGGGTCGGCGACCAGATCGAGTGCTTCTCGCGCGTCGAAGTGATCCGCACGTTGCAGTAGTCCGGGAGGGAGGGTCCCATGCCGCGCGATCCGCATCGCAGCCGGCGCATCGAGGGTGAGCTGCAGCGCGTCGTGAGTGAACTGCTGCGGCGTGAAGTCCGCGATCCGCGTGTTGGCGGTGTCACCATTACCGATGTACGCGTTGCGCCCGACCTGACGAGCGCCAAGCTTTTCTATGCGCGCCTCGATGCGCAGCGCAGTGACGCCGAAGTGCAGGCGGGGCTGGAGCGGGTAGCAGGATTCCTGCGCGGACAGGTCGGTCGCGCGCTCAAACTGCGAGTCGCTCCGGAGCTGATGTTCCGGCCGGACGAGCAGCTGGTCGCGGGCATGCGCCTGGCCTCCCTGATCGACTCCGCGGTGGCCGAGGATGCGAGCCGGCATGTCGAGGATGGCAGCGCCGCAGCGGAGCCCGCGGGCTCACCTGACAAGGATTAGCGAACGCCAGTGCCGGAAGCGAAATCAGTCGATGGGATCGTGCTGCTCGACAAGCCGGCGGGTTTGAGCTCGAACGCGGCCTTGCAGCAGGTCAAGCGCGTGTTCCAGGCCCGCAAGGCGGGACACGGTGGAAGCCTCGATCCGCTGGCGAGCGGCATGCTGCCGATCTGTCTCGGCGAGGCGACCAAGCTTGCCGGTCCGATGCTCGCGGGCCGCAAATGCTATGAGTTCTACCTGCATCTCGGCGTTCAAACCACGACCGGTGATCTCGAAGGCGAGATTGTCAGCGAGCAACCCGCTCCGCAATTGACTGAAGCGAACGTGCGCAGCGCGCTCGCGACCTTCCTCGGTCGGGGCGAACAGGTTCCGCCCATGCACTCGGCACTTCGCCATGCGGGCGCGCGCTTGTACGAGCTCGCCCGGCGTGGCATCGAAGTGCAGCGTGCGCCGCGAACGATCGATATCGAAACCTTCGAGCTGCTGGCACTGGACGACAGCGGTCTTGCGCTGCGGGTGACTTGCTCGAAGGGCACCTACATACGCACCCTTGGGCAGGACCTCGCCGTGGCGCTCAGCACTCATGGCTATATCGATGATCTGCGCCGCCTGTGGGTCGAGCCCTTCGACGCCGAACCGATGGTTACGTTCGAGGAACTGCAGGCTGTGGCCGCGGATCCGGTTGGGCTCCGACGCTGGCTGCTACCACTCGATCGGGGTATCGAGGCGTGGCCGCGTGTGGATCTCGATGCCCATGACGCCCGGCGAGTACTCGACGGGCAGGCCCTCGAAATGCCTGCCGGGGACATCGCTGAATCGGCCGTCAGGTTGTACGGACCGGCGGGGCAATTTCTCGGCATCGCGCACCGCGACCAGCAAGGCCGGCTGGCGCCGCGGCGTCTCATCGCGAGCGAGCGCAGCCGGATCGAGAGCCGCTCTTTCTAGTCACACGACTCAACTTGTGGCACTGCAGGGCAGCGGGTAGAATGCGCGGCCTCATAAAAGGACCATAGAGAAAAGTGTTGAGGAATCAAGGCCAATGTCACTGAACAGCCAGCAGAAAAGCGGCATCGTCGCGCAGCATCGGCGCAGCGCGAAGGACACCGGATCCCCTGAGGTTCAAATCGCTCTGCTCTCCCAACGTATCAACGGGCTGAGCGACCATTTCACCACGCACAAGCGTGATCACGCCTCGCGTCGCGGACTGCTCAAGATGGTCAATCAGCGACGCAAACTCCTCGACTACCTCAAGGGCAGCGCGCCCGAGAAGTATCAGGCCGTCGTCGAACGCCTCGGTCTGCGGCGCTGAGGCCGGTGCGCCCGGTGGGCGCCCGCGAAAAGGACATCCGCACCCCATTCATTTCTTCAAGGCAGGCAGCGTGAGCGTAGCGAAGCAGACGTTCGCATTCGGCGAACATTCAGTGACGATCGAAACCGGCGAAATGGCTCGACAGGCGGACGCCGCCGCAGTGGTCAGCATGGGCGACACCGTCGTCCTCGTGACCGCCGTCGGACAGAAGACAGCACTCGAGGGGCGCGACTTCTTTCCCCTCACTGTCAACTACCAGGAAAAGACCTATGCCGCGGGGCGCATCCCGGGTGGCTTTTTCAAGCGTGAAGGTCGTCCCACCGAGAAGGAAACGCTGACCTCGCGTCTCATCGATCGTCCGATCCGTCCGCTGTTCCCGGACGGCTTCAACAACGATGTGCAGGTGGTCGCGACCGTCCTGTCGCTCAATCCCGAAGTAGATTCCGACATCCCGGCGTTGATCGGCGCATCGGCTGCGCTCGCCCTGAGCGGCATGCCGTTCCAGGGACCGATTGGCGCGGTGAAGGTCGGCTACAAGGACGGCAAGTACCTGCTCAATCCGGTCCGCTCGCAGCTGAAAGAGTCGCAGCTCGACCTGGTGGTCGCTGGCACTGCCGAAGCGGTGCTGATGGTGGAATCGGAGGCCAAGGGGTTGTCCGAAGAAGTGATGCTCGGCGCGGTGGTATTCGGCCACGAACAGATGCAGGTCGCGATCCGCGCCATCAACGAGTTGACGCGTGAGGCGGGCAAGGCCAAATGGAACTGGCAGCCGGCGGCTGCGCATGTGGAGCTGCAGAAAGCAGTGGCCACCCACGCGGAAGCGGCGTTGTCGGATGCATACCAGATCACCGAGAAGCAGCAGCGCTACGGCCGCGTCAGCGAGATCAAGGCAGCGGCAGTCGCTGCGCTGGCGGCGGGCGATGGCGCGAAGTGGAAGGCGGAAAGCGTCAACGACGAGTTGTTCCGTCTCGAGAGCCGCATCGTTCGCAACCGCATCATCGAAGGCAAGCCGCGCATCGACGGCCGCGACACCCGTACGGTGCGCCCGATCACGGTCAAGACCGGCGTGCTGCCACGTACCCACGGCTCAGCGCTCTTCACCCGCGGCGAAACGCAGGCGCTGGTCGTAACGACGCTGGGCGTCGGACGCGACGCGCAGATCATCGACGCGCTCGAGGGCGAGCGCAAAGAGCCGTTCATGCTTCATTACAACTTCCCGCCGTTCTCGGTTGGTGAGACCGGGATGATGACCGGACCGAAGCGCCGCGAGATCGGCCACGGGAACCTCGCGCGACGCGGTGTCCAGGCGGTGATGCCGGACATGACCACTTTCCCCTATGTAATCCGCGTGGTCTCGGAAATCCTCGAGTCCAACGGCTCGAGCTCGATGGCGAGCGTGTGCGGATCGAGCCTTGCGCTCATGGATGCGGGCGTGCCGATCAAGGCAGCCGTGGCGGGTGTCGCCATGGGTCTTGTCAAGGAAGGCGATCGCTTCCAGGTGTTGACCGATATCCTCGGCGACGAAGACCACCTGGGTGACATGGACTTCAAGGTAGCGGGGTCGAAAGACGGGATCACCGCGCTGCAGATGGATATCAAGATCAACGGCATCACGCGCGAGATCATGCAGGTTGCGCTGGCGCAGGCCCGGGAAGCGCGGCTGCACATTCTCGACAAGATGAATGCGGTGCTGAATGCACCGCGCGCCAACATGTCCGAGTGGGCGCCGACCATCATCACCATGAAGATCGACCCGGAGAAGATCCGCGAGGTCATCGGCAAGGGTGGCGCGGTGATTCGCAGCATCACCGAAGAGACCGGCACCACGATCGATATCGAGAACGACGGCACCGTGCGCATTGCTTCTGTCGATGGGACTTCGGGACGCGAAGCGCAGCGACGTATCGCCCTGATCACGGCCGACGTGGAAGTGGGCCAGGTCTACGAGGGCAAGGTGGCGCGACTGATGGATTTCGGCGCCTTCGTGACGATCCTGCCGGGCAAGGACGGGCTGGTGCACATCTCGCAGATTTCCGACGAGCGCGTCGAGCGGGTGAGCGACAAGCTCAAGGAAGGCGATGTGATCAAGGTGAAGGTGCTGGAGGTGGATCGGCAGGGCCGCATCCGCTTGAGCATGCGGAACGTCATCTAGGGGCTGGGCGCGGCAGTTCGTCGCAAAGACCTAGGCGGCGGGCGGCTGCTTGTGCTCGTCGCCGTCTTCGGTTTCGGCGCGGCTACGGCTGGTAGCGTTCATCAGCGCCTTGAAGATGTCATCCTGCACCGACTTCCAGCGCGCGTAGTTCTTCTGCGCGAGGTTGGCGACGGTCTCGACCGGATCCACGCCGACCATGCTCTTCACCCGGTCGCGCACCTGCTGCTGCTGGCTCATGAAGAGCTTGAGGCTCTGTTCCAGGTAGCTGCCGACGAAGCCCTGCATGGCCCCGCCGTAGGAGCGGATCACCTGTGACAGGAAATCCTGGCTCATGAGCGGCTCGCCCTGGTGTTCCTGTTCCGCGATCACCTGCAACAGGATGCTGCGGGTGATGTCCTCCTGGGACTTCTTGTCGATCACGACGAAGTCGATCTTGTCGAGCACCAGGCGACGGATATCCGCCAGCGTGATGTAGCGACTCTCGACGGTGTCGTACAGCCGCCGGTTCGGATATTTCTTGATGACTCGCGGTTCGCTCATCGCTATGTACTCCCGGGCGAGAGTCCGGGCAGCAGGCCGTTTGTCGGCATTTGACCGCCCGGGCAGGCGGCGCACGTTTTAGGTGCCTACCATAATCCATCCGCGCCGCGGACCCAAATCTCTCTCGCGGAGTCAGAACGAGTCCAGTCTGATTTCGCGCACGTTCCGCAACAGCGTGGGATCCCATGCCCGGATCGCCCAGGACCACAGTTCATCGACGGGAGCATGCAGGAGCTCGGCTGGCGGTTCCTGTCGCATCCACTGCAGCACGCGCCACAATGCACCCTCCGGCTGCTCGCTCGCTACCGCGACGGCGTGACGGGACTTGGAGAGCTTGCGTCCATCCGCTTCCGTCAGGAGGGGCAGGTGCGCATAAGCTGGCTGCGCCAGCCCCAACGCTCGCTGCAGCAGGATCTGGCGTGGCGTATTGCTCAGCAGATCGCAGCCGCGCACGACTTCAGTGATGCCCTGCTCATGATCATCGACTGCGACCGCGAGCTGATAGGCGAACAACCCATCGCGGCGACGGATGATGAAATCGCCGACTTCGTCCGCGACATTCTGCACGAAGCGTCCCTGCAGCTGATCTGCAAATTCGATCGTGATGTCCGGCGCGCGAAAACGCTGCGCCACAGGCCGTTGCGGATGCCGCACGCCATTGCGACAGGTGCCCGGGTAGAAAGAATCCTCTTCCAGGGCGGTTGCGGGTTGCAGGGCGGCGAGTTCTTTGCGACTGCAGGAACAGGCGAATACCAGGCCGGCCCGGTCAAGCTCGTCGAGAGCAGTCGCGTAGAGCGCCTGGCGCTCGCTTTGTCGAACGACAGGGCCGTCCCACTCGAATCCGCACTGCTCGAGGGTGCTCAGGATTTCGTCGCTGGCGCCGGGCTGGACGCGCGGCGTGTCGAGGTCTTCGATTCTGAGCAGCCAGCGGCCACCACGCACGCGCGCCTGCAGATAGCTGCCTGCGGCGGCGAGCAACGAGCCGAGGTGCAATGGGCCGGTCGGGGAGGGCGCAAACCGGCCGCGATATTCAGGCTGGGCTGCCCTAGCGGTAGCGATCGTCCCGGTCGCCGTACTGGCGCTCACGGCGCTCGCGACGCTCCTGGGCTTCGACGCACAGCGTCGCCACCGGGCGCGCCTCCAGGCGCTTGATGCCGATTTCCTCGCCGGTCTCCAGGCAGTAGCCGTACGAGCCGTCTTCGATCCGCATCAGCGCTTCCTCGATCTTGCGGATCAGCTTGCGCTCGCGATCGCGCGTGCGCAGCTCGAGACTGAATTCCGATTCCTGCGTGGCGCGGTCATTCGGATCGGGGAAATTGGCAGCCTCGTCCTTCATGTGCAGCACAGTGCGATCGACTTCTTCCATCAGGTCGCGCTTCCAGGTCAGCAGGATGATGCGGAAGTGCTCGAGCTGCTCCTTGCTCATGTACTGCTCGCCGCGCTTCGCAATGTACGGCTGCACATTGCGCGGCCCGGCGAGGAGACTCATATCGCTGACATCGTTGTCTTCGCCGTCTGCGGACAACGGCTGCACGAGCCGGGGCAGCGGCTCGAAACCCGATGCAGTGGCAGGGCGTGGGCGATTGGGCTTCAGGTCTGTGGCAGGGCGCTGCGAAGCAGTTGCCGGACGAGCCGCGGGTGCGTGCGCGCGTGCAGGCGAAGCTGGGACGTGTTTCTTCGCTGGAGCGACCTTCCTTGCCGGCGCGGTACGGCTGACGGCATGCGCTTTGGTGCGTGCCTTGGCCTTCACATGTGCGCTCGGCTTTGCGGGAGCCGCCTTGCGGGGTGCAGTTTTCTTCGCCTTCGTCCTTGCCGGCGCGCGTTTCGCAGGCATCAATGCCTCCGGGAGCCATTAAAAAAGAGGGCGCGATTATACCGGCGCACCTGTGTCTGTACAGGGTTTACTGGTCGCCCGGTGGAGACGCTCCAGATCCCGTCTAACTCGCTGATTCGGCTATTCCCAGCGCCCAGGCTGGAGTGGTCGGCAGTGCTGTGCCAGGGCAGCCAGAAACGCCGCGCGGCTGATCGCGCGGCTGCCAAGGCTTTGCAGATGCCCCGAAGTCACCTGGCAGTCGATGAGCACGATCGCGCGCCGTTGACATTCGTTCACCAGCCGCAGGAGCGCGACTTTCGATGCGTCGGTCTCGCGGCTGAACATCGATTCGCCGAAGAACACCTGGCCGAGGCACACGCCGTAAAGGCCACCGACCAGCAGATCGTCGCGCCATGTTTCGACGCTGTGTGCGTGACCCTGCGCGTGCAACTCTTCGTAGGCGCAGATCATCTCCTCCGTCAGCCAGGTCCCTGCATCCGCTGAGCGCGGAGCGGCGCACGCGCGTATCACCGCTGCGAAGTTGGCATCGAGCCGTGTGCTCAGCCCGCTGTTGCGCACGCGCTTGTTCAAGCTGCGCGAAACGCGCAACTCCTGCGGGTAGAGCACTGCGCGCGGATCGGGAGACCACCACAGCACCGGCTGGCCCGGTGCGTACCAGGGGAAGATGCCGTGTTCGTACGCGGTGAGCAGGCGCTCGACCGTCAGATCGCCGCCCGCCGCGAGCAGCCCGTCAGGTTCCTTGAGCGCTTCGGACGCCGGAGGAAACCACGGCGCTCCCTCGCGGCTCAACCAGTAGACGGGACTCATGGCCCGTGGTCGGCGGCACCCACCCGCGGACGTCGGTACGGGACGTGCTCATCGACCTCCGCGGCATAGCTCTCGATGGCTTCGCCTTCGCGCTGCAGATATTTATCGATGGCACGCGCGAACTGCGGATGCGCGATCCAGTGCGCCGACCACGTCAGCGTCGGCTCGAAGCCGCGGCTCACCTTGTGCTCGCCTTGCGTGCCGGGCTCGAAGCGCGCCAGCCGCTCCCGGATGCAGTAGTCGATTCCCTGGTGATAGCAGGTCTCGAAGTGCAGGCTGTGAAAGTCGCGGCTCGCACCCCAGTAGCGGCCATAGAGGGCGCTCGAGCTCCGAAAGCAGATCGCCGCGGCCACCGGCACCGAGCGATGCTCGGCGAGTTGCACGACGATGGTGTCGGGCAACCGCTCGGCGAGTTCGAGGAAGAATCCGAGGCTGAGATACGGCGTGTGGCCGTGACGCAGGAACGTGTCGGCGTGAAAGCCGTAAAGGGTCTGCCACAGGCGCCGGTCGATATCGCCGCCCTGGAGAGTGCGAAAGTGGATGCCAGCCTCGCTGATGCGGCGCCGTTCGCGGCGTACTTTCTTGCGCTTTTCGGCGGTGAAGCGCTCGAGGAAGGCATCGAAGCTGGCGTAGCCCCGGTTGTACCAGTGGAACTGGCAATCCCGGCGCGGCAGAAAACCGTCCGTGGTCAGTTCATCGGCCTGGGTCTTGTCGGCGAACAGCACGTGCAACGACGACGCGTGCTCGGCGCGCGTCATTGCCACGGCGGTGTGGATCAGCTCGCGTCGCCAGAAATCCTGCTGCGGCCCCGCCGCGACCAGCAATCGCGGACCTGTGGCGGGCGTGAATGGCACTGCCGCCACCAGCTTGGGGTAATACTGCAGGCCGCTGCGCGCGTAGGCCTGCGCCCATGCGAAGTCGAAAACGAACTCTCCCCAGGAATGCAGCTTGCGATACAGGGGAAGTGCCGCGCGCACCTCGCCCCGCAAGTCGCTGAGGACCAGATGGCAGGGCGTCCAGCCACTCTGGGCGCCGACACAGGATTGGTGCTCGAGGGCGGCGAGGAATTCGTGACGCAGGAAAACAGCATCCTCATCGAGGAGCGCATTCCACTGCCCGGCAGCGATCTCATCGATGCTGGAGAGAACGCGCGACCGGTAGGTCGGCGACACGGGATCGGATCGTGAGGCGGTCATGGCTCCCGTGCATCAAGTCGCTCTAGGTACTTGTCCGCATCGAGTGCCGCCATGCAGCCCGTGCCCGCCGAAGTCACCGCCTGCCGATAGACGTGGTCCGCGACGTCGCCGGCGGCAAAGACACCGGGCACGCTGGTAGCGGTCGCGTCACCTTCGTTGCCGGACCTGACCCTGATGTAGCCACCGTGCATGTCGAGCTGGCCCTCGAACAGCTGCGTGTTCGGTGTATGACCGACGGCGATGAACACGCCATCGAGCTGCACCCTGTGTTTGCGGTGCTCGGCGGTGGATGTGATGTCGAGACCCGTGACGCCCGAGTCGTCGCCGACGATCTGTTCCACGACATGGTTCCAGCGAATCGAAACCTTGCCGGCGCGCTCGCGTTCGAACAGGCGATCCTGCAGGATCCTCTCGGCGCGCAGCCGGTCGCGCCGGTGCACCAGCGTGACGTGTGCGGCGATGTTCGTGAGATACAGCGCCTCTTCCACCGCGGTGTTGCCGCCCCCGACCACGGCCACCTTCTTGCCCTTGTAGAAGAAACCGTCGCAGGTGGCGCAAGCCGAGACGCCCTTGCCGCGAAATTGCTCTTCCGAGGGCAGGCCGAGGTAGCGCGCCGAAGCGCCAGTCGCAATGATCAGCGCATCGCAAGTGTACTGACCGCTATCGCCGCGCAGGTCAAACGGCCTGCGCTGCAGATCGACGGCGTTGATGTGATCGAAGACGATATCGGTGGCGAAGCGCTCCGCATGCTTGCGCATGCGCTCCATGAGTTGCGGGCCCTGCAGCCCTTCCACGTCTCCTGGCCAGTTGTCGACGTCGGTGGTGGTCATCAGCTGGCCGCCTTGCTCGATCCCGGTGATGAGCATGGGCTTGCGGTTGGCACGCGCGGCGTAGACGGCCGCACTGTAGCCGGCAGGCCCGGAGCCGAGGATGATGAGCCGGCTGTGCACAGTGGCCCTAGCTCCCGTCATGTATAATTCGCCTCAATTTCCTACTGATCACGATCCGGGACCGGAGAGTACGCACTCTGCCGCAACTCGAATCCGCCGAGTTGCATGAAGTGCGCAAATTGCGCATTCAATGGTAAGTGAATCGCCCGGTTCGGCAAAGCGACCAAGGAGCTTCTCACATGCGAATCGGTATTCCGCGCGAACTGAAGCCGCGCGAGGGCCGCGTAGGTCTTGTGCCGGCGGCGTGCGCCGAGCTGGTCCGTAGCGGCCACGAAGTGTTCGTCGAGGCCGGAGCTGGTGAAAAGAGCGGCTACACCGACCAGCACTACCGCGATATCGGCGTGAAGATCCAGCCGACGGCGCGCGAGGTGTACGGCGGCGCGCAGATGATCGTCAAGGTGAAGGAGCCGGTGGAAGCCGATCTGGGCCTGCTGCGCAAGGATCACCTGCTGTTCTGCTACCTGCA
>DASQOO010000109.1:0-13333 GCA_035644435.1 Steroidobacteraceae bacterium
ACGGTGAAGCCGACCAGTCCCGCTTTGGGCTTCGCACCAACGCCGGTCGCGCCTTCATCGCGAATCTCACCGCCAGACCCGGTTGCGGCACCCGGGAAGGGAGCGATCGCGGTCGGGTGGTTGTGCGTCTCGACTTTCATCAGGATGTCGATTGGCTCCTGGACGTAGTCGTAGGCGCCGTTCGGTCCGGCCGTGAACAGGCGCGAACCCGGCCAGCCTTCGATCACCGCAGCATTGTCGCGGTAGGCGGACAACACGCCGCGCGAGTTGTGCGCGTACGTGTTGCGGATCATCGCGAACAGCGACTTCGGCTGGCGCGCGCCGTCGATGATCCAGTCGGCATTGAAGATCTTGTGGCGGCAGTGCTCGGAATTCGCCTGCGCAAACATCATGAGCTCGACATCGGTCGGATCGCGGCGCATGCGCCGGAAATTCTCGAGCAGGTAGTCCATCTCGTCCGACGAGAGCGCAAGACCCAGGTGCGAGTTCGCCTCCTCCAGCGCCACGCGACCACGTTCAAGCATGGCGATGCGCTCGAACGGTCTCGGCGCGTGATGCTCGAACAGGGCCGCCGCCGCCTCGGGCTCCCACAACGGAACCTCGATCATGCGATCGTAAAGAGCTGGGGCGATGGCCGTCAGCGCGGCGCGATTGAGCGGGTCGCGCCCTTGCAAGCGATACGCGATGCCCCGCTCGATCCGGTTCAGCGCCTCCAGTCCGCACACGCGCGCTATGTCGGTCGCCTTGCTCGACCACGGCGATACCGTGCCGAAGCGCGGCACGACCAGGATCAGCTCACCCGATTCCTGGCCGGCATCGAAGTGCGGCCCATAGGTCAGGAGCCGCTCGAGGAGGCGGTGTTCGTCCCGGTTGAGATCGCGCTTGAGGTCCGCTAGGTGATACCAGCGTGCGCTGATGGCGGAGACGCCGGCGTGTCGCGCCTGAACGGCGCTCAAGAGCTTGTCGAGACGGAACGGAGAAAGCGCCGGCGAGCCTGGCAGTAGCAGCATTCTTTAGAGGAGCGTTTCGGGCTGTGTCCGGCCCGTCAGCGAGGCGCGCATGATAGCAGTTGCGCGCTGGCGGACATAATCAACTTCGCTTTGTCGTATCGGTACTTGGCGCGTAAACCGCGCCCGGAAACTGCGTAATATTTGCACCCTCGAGCACGGTAATCTTGCTCACACCCTGCTTCTTGACCTCGTCGATCCGCACGATCGAGTGCAGCGGCAGGTAGGTGCGCTTCACGCCCGCAAATTCGCTCTTGATCCGCTCCTCCGCCGGGTCCACGACCACGCTGGAACGCTCTCCGAAGACCAATTCCTCGACTTCGACGAAGCCAAAAAGTCCGCCGTGGCTCACCTTGCGCGCATAAATCTCGTAGACCTTGCCCTGGTTCACGAACATGACTTTGAAAATGTGACTGGTTGCCATCTGGCTGCGCCTAAGGCACTGATATTGTTACGGCCACATTATACGGAGACTGGCGAAACCGCGTCCGCCCGTTTGTATCAAAGGCAGGCGCTGCGACCAGAATCCAATCGAGCGGCCGGTTTGCGGCCCACGGGCGAACGGGTGGTTTGGCGAGGGAAGAACATGGCATTGCGACTCAGAGTTGTCAGCGAACACGCGAAGATCCTGGGCACTGAAGGCACCAAGATCTTCGGCGTACACGGCGGATCCATCGGCCGCGCGAGCGACAACGACTGGATACTCCCCGATCCCGAGCGCTACATCTCGGGCCATCACGCGAGCATCGAGTATCGCGACGGCGGCTACTGGCTGACCGACACGAGCTCGAACGGCACCTATCGCAACGAAGACAGTGCCCCGGTTTCTGATGCCGGCCCGCTGGCGCTGCAGGACGGCGACCGCTTGCGCATGGGCGACTACGAGGTCGTCGTCACCATCGACGCTGCCAACGACTTTCCGCCCGAAAAGAGCGCCATCGTCGCCTACGATGGCCTCGGCGGCTCCGCTGCCCGCCAGGCGACCGAAGATGACATCGGCGCATCGCTGAATCTCGATGCAATGCTCGCGCCAGAGACGAGCGGCTCGCGCGCCAAGCCTGTGAATGCTTACGGCCAGGCAGTAGAACTGCCGCGCATCGGTTCAGCGAACACGCCTGCCGCGCCCAGGTCTCGCGGATCCGTCCGGCCCAAGGCCGCGGCGGCGAGTTCCGCCGAGGAGGTGCCGTGGAATCTTTCCACGCGCCGGCGGGTCGAGCCGAACCGGACACCGCCCAAGCGCGCAGAGGCAGAATCGGCCTCGCGAGTGACTGCCGAATCGGCAAATGCGGGCGCGGATGCGCTCGCCGGACTGCAGGCGCTGTGCCGCGGCGCGGGTATCGATCCGTCCAGCCTCCCCGCCCCCATCCAGGCGCAGGTCCTTCCCCTCGCGGGACAGATCCTGCGTGAACTCGTGATGGGCCTGATGGAAATCATGCAGGTGCGCGCCGAGCTCAAGAATCGCTTCCGCATCACCCAGGAAACCGTGCAGGCCACCGACAACAATCCGCTGCGCTTCTCCGCGGGCGTCGAAGAGGCGCTGCGCAAGTTGTTCGAGCAACAGGGCAATCGCTATCTCGGGCCGGTGGAAGCGGTGCGCGAGAGTCTGCGCGAAATCCGCCAACACGAGCAGGCGGTCGTGGGCGCGATGCAAGAAGCCTTCAATGATTTCCTGCAACGCCTCGATCCGGCCGAGCTGCAGGAACGTTTCGATCGCGGCGGCAAGCGCGGCGGCCTGCTGGGCGCGACCAACAAGATGAAGTACTGGGACCTGTACGGCGAGCTCTACCACACGCTCAAGCAGCACCCGAAGGACGACTTCCCGCACACGTTCGTCGAGCAATTCGCGCGCGCGTACGAAGAGAAGTTGTCGGAACTCGCCAATCGCCGCCCACGCACTGCGCCGGATGAAGATGAGTCCGAGACTCCGCGCAAGCGACCTCCGGCGGCAAATCACCGCTAGGCGAGGCAGCCGCTACATCGACGGTTGGCTGGCTGCCGTGGGCGAGACCTTCTCGGTCGATTCCTTGCTGGTGGTGATGCCTGGCTCGGCATGCGACACGGCGCCGCCGATGATTGTCATGACAGCGTGCGCCTTGAGGATCTCGTTGTCCGGGATGGTCATGATGTCCGCGGACATCACCGTGAAGTCCGCCTGCTTGCCCACCTCGATGCTGCCACGCTCGCGCTCCATGAACGCCGCATAAGCGGGCCAGATGGTGAACATCCGCAGCGCTTGCTCGCGAGAGACGCGCTGTTCGCGATGCCAGTTGTCGTCCGCAAAACCATCCAGCGAGCGTCGCACCACCGCGGCGTAGAACTCCACGATCGGATCACCCCTCTCCACCGGCGCGTCACTCCCGCCAACCACGATCGCCTTCGACTCGAGCAGGGTTCGCCAGGCATACGCACCGACGAGTCGGTCGGACCCAAGGCGACTGGGCGCAAAGAACAGGTCGCTGATCGCGTGTGAAGGCTGCATCGACGCAATAACGCCGAGTTGATGAAAACGAGGAATGTCACGTGGGTCGAGAATCTGCGCGTGTTCGATCCGCCAACGCGGCTCCGCGACCGCGCGTTCGGCAATCGGTACGGCGTTGAAGGCCTTCTCGTACAGATCCAGCATGATGCGGTTGCCGCGGTCGCCGATCGCGTGGGTTTCGACCTGGATGCCGCGACGCAGGGCTTTCACCAGCACCGAAAAGATGTCCTCCTCGGTGTTCACGAGCAGGCCGCGCGATTGCGGAGCGTCGCTGTACGGAGCGAGCAGCGCGGCGCCTCGCGAACCGAGGGCACCGTCGATGTACAGCTTGATGCCCCTCACCGTGAGGCAGCCGTTGCACTCATTGAGCACCGGCCCATCCGCTAACAATCGGTCGGCCTCGGGACCCGGGCCGCTGACCGCATCATAAACGCGCAGCTTGATGCGACCCTGCGCGCAGAGCTGCCGCAGCAGGTCGATTTCCTTCCAGCTGTTCCCGGGAATCTGCAATTGCGTCCAGCCGATGCGGACGCTCCGTTCGGCGCCCACCTCGAGCGCGCGCCGCAGCTCTGCATCGCTCGGCGGTGGCAGGCGATCGAAGACGAGCGCCATCGCCTTGTCGATTAGCATGCCGGTCGGCTCGCCCGCGGCATCACGCTCGATGTGTCCACCGTCGGGATCCGGGGTCCCGCGATCGATATTTGCAACCACCAGCGCGCGGCTGTTGACGAGTGCTGCATGACCGTCTGCACGGCGCAGGAATACCGGCCGATCGCTGACGACCGCGTCGAGATCCTTACGGCTGGGAAATTCGGCTGGCGTCCACTGGGTCTCGATCCAGCCCCGGCCGCTGATCCATTCTCCAGCCGTCGTCTTGGCGCGTTCGGCCAGCCGATGCTGCAGGTCCGCCACGCTGCTGGTGCCCTCGAGATCGAATGTGAACTCGCGAAAGCCGATTCCGGCGAGATGGGCGTGCGAATCAGTCAGACCGGGCAGCACCGTGCGCCGACCGAGATCGATGGTCACCGCGTCTCTGGGTGCGTGCTGCGTTGCTTGCGCGTCGTCGCCGACGAAAGTGATGTGGCCGTCGACGGCCACCACGGCCTGCGCGCGGGAATTGCGCGCATCCGCCGTGTAGATGTTGCCGTTGAGCAGCACGAGCGAGTTCGCCGCGAGCGGCGGTTGAAGGGCCGCGAGGGAAAGCAGGACAACGACGACGCCAGCGCCTTTCACAGCCCCACCTCCAGCGAATACACCCGGTGGATCTTCTCACCGGCCTGCACCTCGAGAGCCAGTAGTTTACCGTCTTCGGAGCAGGCCGACCGCGCCTTCGTTGAGCGGCCGCCGTTGAAGATGGCGCGGGAGTACCTGGCAAAGTCAGCGGGAAAGGCGCGCTAGAGGACTCGATCAGGCCGAGCCGCGCTCCCGCGTCGCCTTGGCAATACTTGCAGACTCGCCCGACCGTCGCGGGGCCTGCATCCAATGCAGCCACTCCTCGACCGGCATGGGTTTCGCGAACAGGTATCCCTGCCCCATGTCGCAATCGAGCTGCTGCAGGATTTCGAGCTGTGCTTCGGTTTCGATTCCTTCGGCCACGGTGCGCAGGCCGAGACGGCGCGCCATTCCCACGATGGATTCGACCAGCGTGCGCGCAGCGCGATCCGTGACCAGGCGGCTGACGAAGCAGCGATCGATTTTAAGCTCGGTGAAAGGCGTCCGTACGAGCTGCGCGAGGGAGGAAAAACCGGTCCCGAAATCATCGATCGACAGGTCGAAGCCACGGATGCGCAGGCGTGCGAGGTTTTCGAGCGCCGCACCCTGGTTGCGCGCCGCTGCACTTTCAGTGAGCTCGAGGATCACTTCTTGCGGCGCTGCACCCGCTTCCACGAGCGAACGGGCCAGCGCATCGGCAAATTCCGGTTCCTCGAGCAGCGAGGGGCAAACGTTGAGCGCAAGAGCGAAACGCTTGTCGCGGGCGCGAAGACGAGCGAGACACCGGGCGGATTGTGCTGCCAGATCGAGCGTCAGCGCGCGCATCAGCCCGCTGGAAGCGATGACGGCGAGAAATCTGTCGGGAGGCAGCGGCTCGGCTTCCACACGGCACCAGCGCACGAGCACCTCGGCGCCGCAGGCATGCCCGGTGCGCAAATCGATTTTCGGTTGAAACCACGGCTCGAATTCGTGCCGGAGCAGCGCGGCCGCGACCTGCGCTTCGTTCGCATCGGGCTCGGGCCGATTCGGGTTCGACGTGCGCCCCAGGGCGGTTTGCAGCACTGCCCCGAGCGAAGCCTCGGTCACGGGCTTCTCCAGCACCGCTATTAGATGCAGGCCGTACTCGGCCGCCATGACTTCGACCGATTTGAGCAGGTTGCGATCCAGCGCGCTGTGAATGGCGACGGCTGTCAGCGGAGCCTCCTCGGCCAGGCGGCGCAGGAACTCCAATCCGTCCATCTCGGGCATGTCCACGTCGCTGACGACGAGCGCGAGGGAATCGCGGTTGGCGCGCAGCAGCTCGAGTGCGCTGGCACCATCCGCCGCTTCCAGCACGCGCGCCACGCCGAGCGTCCGGAGCATGCGCGCAAGCATGCTGCGTTGAAACCTGTGGTCGTCGATGACCAGCACACTCGATGTCGGCGGCACGGTCCTCATGCGCTGCGCCTCTGGCTCGGCCGGCCGATAAGTGCAAACAGTCGCTCAGTCTGTTCGTGCACGAGCTGCGCCGCGCTTTCCGTGGCCTCCCAGGTTCCCTGCGAGCGCGCGATGCTTTCCAGGCTCGTAGCCGCCTCGGCAAGCGCCTGATCGCCGAACATGCGTGCCGCGCCCTTGATCCGGTGCGCCGCGCGGGCGACGGCGTCGTGCCGGCGTTCCCGTAACGCACCGCGCAGCACGTCCATGTCTTCCTCGTGTGCCAGGCAGAATTCCTCGGTGATGCTCGGATCGGCCGTTTGCCGCGACTCGGTCGCCAGCACGTTGGCGGAGGCCGGCTCCTCATCCAGCGGAATCACCCGCAGGGGCAGCCAGCGTTCGAGCTTCACCTTGAGCTCCGCCAGTTCGATCGGCTTCGTGAGCACATCGTCCATTCCCGCCGCGTGACACTCGTCCGCCGCTTCGCGCAGCGTATTGGCAGTGAAAGCGAGGATCACCGTGCGCGCGCGATCGCCCGCCTCGATGGCGCGAATGCGCTTCGCCAGCTCGTAGCCGTCCATTTCCGGCATCTGGCAATCCGTGATCACGAGCGCATGCGGCATTCCCGCGTAGCGTCTCTCGCCGAAGCGCACCAGCGCCTCCGCGCCGTTTGCGACCGGCTCGGCGGCATACCCGAGCCATGCGAGCTGCCGCACCAGCAGGCGCCGGTTCGTCGGATGATCGTCGACCACCAGAATGAGCTGCCTGTTGCGCGCCGCGACGTCGATCGACGGCGCGCGCGAGGGCAGGCATGCAATTTCGGGGAGTGTATCGACGGAGCTGTGGCCCTTGTTCCGGGCGACCGGCTCTATCGCCGTCAAGGGCAGCAGGAGCGATACGGTCGTGCCCTTGCCGAGCGCGCTTTCGATCTCGAGTCGGCCTGACATCAGGTCGGCGAGCCTGCGGCAGATTGCCAGACCAAGTCCCGTGCCGCCGTAACGCCGCGAGGTGCGCGTGTCGCCTTGCACGAAAGGCTCGCAGAGCCGCGCGACGGTGTCGCGGTCCATGCCGATGCCGCCGTCCGTGACGGCGAAGCGCACGAGGTCGGGCTGCCCCGGTTCGGAGACGCAACGCACCTCGAGCAGGATGTTGCCTCGGTCGGCGAACTTGATGGCGTTGCTGAGGAAATTGCTGAGGACCTGGCGCAGTCGTAGCGCGTCGACCATCACGTGCTCCGGCACGCCGGCCTGGACCTCACTGCGCAGTGTCAACCCTTTCGCACTGGCCACCCCGCCGAAGATCTGGGTCACCTGGTCCACCACGTCGTGCAGGCGGGCGGGCTCACTGCGGATCTCGAGCTTACCGGCCTCGATCTTGGAGAAATCGAGGATGTCATCGATGAGCCGCAGCAATGACCCCGATGAGCCACGCAGCAGCACCACCGTCTCGCGCTGCTCGTCATCGAGGCTCGAGTAGCTCAGCAGTTCCAGCAGCCCCAGGATCGCGTTCATCGGCGTGCGGATCTCGTGGCTGATGGTCGCGAGGAACGAGCTCTTGGCGCGGCTCGCCGCTTCGGCGACCTCCTTGGCTGCGTGCAGGTCCGCCAGGATCGCCTCGTTGAGCGCCTGCTCACGCGTCAGGTGAAGGGTCCGCTCCGTTACGCGCTGCTCGAGCTCCTCGTTCGCCGCACGCAGCGCGTTGGCCGAGCGGGCGATCGTCGACTGCAGCTGCGCATCGATGACCGACAGCAGGAGCGTGCAGCCCAGGATCAGGAACGTGAACGCCGAAATGATGATCGCCAGCCAGGTGGTGTCGATGCGCGGGCCGCTCGAAGTGCATATCGACCCCGGTGCGAAATTGGCCGCTGCCATGCCCGTGTAGTGCATGCCGACGATCGCCGCGCCCATGACTGACGCGGCGGCGAGCTTGTGCCATCTCCTGTGCCGGCTGCCCTGCGGCAGGCTGAAGGCGATCCACAGGGCCACCATCGCTGCGACGATGGCGATCACCACGGAGGTGGCGAACAGCAACCGGTCGTAGTAGATGCCGGGAAACATCTGCATCGCCGCCATGCCCGTGTAGTGCATGGCCGAGATACCGAGGCCAATGAACACGCCCGGCAGCGCGATGCCACTGATGGTCGTGTCGTTGCGGCGGAACATGATCAGCGCGAAGCCCGACACCGCCACGGCGATGAAATACGAGGCCGCGGTCAAACCCAGGTCGTAGACCATTTGAATCGGCAAGTGGAAGGCGAGCATGCCGATGAAGTGCATCGACCAGATGCCGGTACCCATCGAGAAGGCGCCACCGACTATCCAGGGCCAGTGGGGTCTGTGGGCCGGGCTGCCGTCCTGCGGCCTCAGGCGCTGGGCGAGACTCAGGGTGACGTGCGACGCGAGCACCGCGACGAGATAAGACAGAATTACGAGCGCCAGGGAATAACTGCTTTGCATCGCGGATCTCGCACACGTATCTGCCGCCTGGATTGGGCAGCGCTGCGCGCAGAATGGCCGCTGGGGGCGTTGAAAAATGCGATGGCGCTCACAGTCATCTCTCGTCGCCGGGCGATTCGCTCACCTCCGTTGCAGATCTGTCGAGCACCGCACGCTGATCTGCCGCTCGGCCGAACCCGGCAGCGGGAGGCTATGCGATTCACTCGATTGCCTCGCGCTCAGCCAGGCTGCACTTCAACAACGATCGTCGTCACAGTCTCACCAACAACTCAGCACCAAAGTATCTGCGGAAGTCCCGGGGGATTACGTTGGCAATGGCGCCGCCACCGGCCGCACCCTGTGCGATGACGTTCGAGACGTACTGCTCATCGAACGCGTTCTTCACGATTAGCGATACGTCATAGCGGCCGCCCGCAAACGTTGCGCCCAGCTTGAAGTCGGTGATGGCATAGGCCGGCTGAATGAAGCGTGGATCCTGGTCGTAGGCAAACTGAACTTCGTCCTGCCAACGAAAGTTCGCCTGGCCGTAAATCCCTGACGATGCGGACAGAGGTTGTGTGTACCGGGCCAGGACTGTGCAACGCAGATCCGGCGCGTTGACGAATGATCCCTTTCTCAAGTCCTGGCGGCCGCCGATGCAGCCGAGAGCGGCCGTCTGGCCCGCGTAGCAAGGACCGGCATCGAAGTCATATCCCGCGTCAAGATACGTCACCCCTCCGGAGATCGAGAGCCGTTCGGTGGGTGCGTAGGCGAGCTCGAGCTCGATGCCGTTCGTGTGGACGTCACCGGCATTGGTCACGACAATAATGCCGAGCGCAGGATCGAAAGCCTGCTGCTGGTAGTTTTCGAACTTCGTCAAGAAGCCCGTGAGATTCAGCGTGAGCCGATTTCCCAACCACTGCGAGCGCAGACCAAGCTCCCACAGCTGCGAGGTCTCTGCAGCGAGGGGTTGAGCGGCGAAGATGACTGGTGAGAGGGTCGCAGCATTGAATACGCCCTCGCTCTTGTACCCGGTTGAGTAGCTCAAGTAGGTGCCGAAGTCGTCGGTCCAATCGAACCGGGCCGCCCCTTTAACGATCGCAGCGTCATCCGAGTATTCGGCCGACACCGGACCAAACGCCCCGAGGCCATAGAACGGGCTCGGCAGCGGACGGAAAAGGTCGAGATCCTGCTTCTCAGCAATGAAGCGGGCGCCTGCGGTAAGCGTCAATCTATCGGCGGGGCGAAAATTTCCCTGCCCATAAGCCGAGACGTTCTGCGTCTTGATCGTGGAGTTGGCGACCAGCACCAGCTCCGATCCGGGCGGAGCCTGAACCGTTCCATCGGGATTGATGGCCGTGATGAGATTGATCCGCGTACCACGCCGGTCGAGCGTCTGATGGACATCCGCGTCGAAATAGAACAGGCCCAGGACAAAGTCGGTCCGATCGAAGACCGGCGAGACCATGCGCAGCTCGTGCGACATCTGCTTCGCATCGTTGGTATTGAAGTTCGAGGTGACGATGTGCGCGGGTGTGTTGTCGACGTCGAAATCCCCTTCGGCCGTCCACTCTCGGACGCTGCCGATGTACGTGAGGGAGTACTCGCCCACGCCTGCGTTGGCGGTAAGCGAGGCGCCGTAGTTCTCCTGCTTCGCAAAAACGTTTGAGCCTCCCAGCGCGACAACGTGGTTCAGTGGTCCGACGGCAATGCCAGTGCTCGGCACCATGGGATTGGTGCTGGCGACCCGTATCGGCAGCGCACAGCAATTCGAATCGAACCGCTGACCGTCGACACTCAGCAGCAGATCCACGGAGTCTGTGGCTCGCCATTGGAGCTTGCCGCGAAAACCATACGCCTCGACGTCGTTGTAGGTCGACCCCGTCAAGGCATCCTTCACTACACCATCGTTTTGCCGATAGAACGCCGCCAGGCGGAAGGCAGTCGAGGGCGACAGCGGTGCGGAAATCACCCCGTTCACCCGGTACTCACTGTCTCGGGCGACAAGAACGCTCGAACCTGCTTCGAGCCCTTCGAAGTTGGGATTCTTCGTGATGAAGGCGATCACGCCTGCCGAGGAGTTCTTGCCGAACAGCGTTCCCTGCGGTCCGCGCAGCACCTCCACGCGCTGCAGGTCGCCCAGATCGTTGAAGAACGATCCTTGTTGGGCCAACACGACGCCGTCGATGACAGTAGACACGCTCGGCTCGATGCCCCCGGCGAACACATCCGTGCCGATGCCGCGAATACGAATGGAGCTATCGCGAAGCTCCCGGCCGGTATTGAAGGTGACGCTCGGGATCACTTCGCTGAGATCGGCAATGCCGAGTGCGCTGATCCGCTCCAGTTCCGCACCGCTCACCACGGAGACGGCGAGCGGGACATCCTGCACATTCTCGGTGCGCTTCTGTGCGGTGACGACCATCTCCTCGATAGCAGGCTCGGCCGCACTGACCAGTGGTCCCGCAGCGAGCATCCCGGATATGCCGGCCAGGCTGGCAAACCGCGTCTTGAAAGCGCTGCCCATCAGGCGAGGGAGTATGGACTGAACCCAGCCTGGAAACCCACGATCCCTGTCTATCCTCGGGGGAGGCTGCGCTACTCCCATGAATAGCGCAGCTTGTAGGTACCGTTACAGCTTGCGCAAATACGCCAGCAGCACGGCACGCTCTTCCGGAAGGATCTTGCGATCAAAATGCACGCCGTCCGTTGACGCGACCGGCGGCACGGTGCCAGGTGGCGCGTTGACCTCGACTATCTTGAAAAACTCGATGTAATGATCGACGACCTCTTCCAGCGTGGTGGCGCTGTTGTTGTGGAAGTATGGCGCGGTGTGACGCAGCCCGCGCAGGCCGGGGACGTCGAACTTGTTCCAGTCGTCCTTACCCGCCGGTACGCCTGGTATGCCCACAAATCCTGTCAACAGAGCGCGGCCGGGATCCGAGCTGGTGCGCCGCATCGTCGAGCCGTCCGGCTTCGTGATTTCGTAGGTACGCGCGTTGCGGGCAAGCCGTGGCGGGCACGGAGCGAAGTTGAAGCGCGCGGGGGAGATCACGTTTGCAGGCCGGGTGTCCACGGGCCGCGGGCATTGCGCGAAGATCTCGTGAAAGCGAACCGCCGGTGCCTGCGTTGTCGATTGCCCGGGACCGCCATGACACTGCGCACACGCGCGAGTGAAGACTGTTTTGCCCTGCTGTTCCAGTGCATCGAGTGGCGGATCGGCATCCGGCAACGGCAGCGCTCCCTGGTCGATGGCAGCGGATAACGCACGCACGCGTTGATTCGTGAAGAGCACCCGCTGAAACGAGTTCAGATCGTCAAGCATTTGTTGCTGCGGCGGATTCTGAATCTGTGCGTGATTGAGCAGTGCGCCCAGCGCCTGCTCCTGCAGGGTGAGAAATCGTCCATCGAGCTGATAACCGCCCGTCACGTTCGGACCGCGCGGCCAGGGATTCAGCCCATCCGGACCGGTGAGCTTCAAGTCGGTCACGCCCGGGACCATGCGCCAGACGTCGACGGTGGTTTCATCCGAGGGTGCGTTGGTGACCGGATCGATCAGCCGCAGGTTCGGTGGCAGGGTGAAGACGATCCGGATGAGGCCGTTCTGTCGCAGATTGCTGTAGTCGCTAGCCTGCTCGCCGTGGATGCGAAAGTCATCGGCGTCGATCGGCCGGAACAGCGGATCATCGGCTTTGGGGTTGTATTGACGTCGCTTCTGCAGCTTCTGAAATCGGGCCTCCGCGGCGGCGGGAGTGAGCCGGAACTGTTCCGTGATCATGTGGCAGTCGTTGCAGGAGCGGCCATTGCCATCCAGCCCATGCAAGTCGCGATCAAAGAAGGCGAGCAGCCCGCGAAATACCGCAGCGCAAGACTCGCCGCCACACTGGCGGTCCGAGTCCTCGACGGCCGCCGGCGTGTCGGCCCAGGCCAATGGGCCTGCCAGCGGCACAAAGATAAGGAGCGTCCGAACAGCGGTGTGTATCGAGTTCATCGGCCTTCTCCCAGTCAGTCTCGATTTGCGTCGACGAGGCGGCGCTCCGCGCCCGCCCGTTCGACTTTGGCGCGTGACTGTGGATCGGGATCCGTGGAAGAATCCTTGGCAGATCGCTGAAGAGTTCTGATTTGTTCTGATTCACCGGTTCCATCGCCTCATGACCCGCACCCGCGCGCTCTACGAGTTCGGCGATTTCGCCCTGGATGTCGGCCAGCAACGCTTGTTGCGCCGTGACACGGGGGAGGCTATCCCGCTCGTCGGAAAGGTGTTCGACACGCTGCTCTATCTCGTGGAGCACGCGGGAGAACCACTCGACAAGGACGTGTTGCTGCACTCGATATGGCCGGACGTGATCGTCGAGGAGAACAGCCTCACACAGAACGTCTCGACCCTGCGTCAGGTGCTGGGTGAAGCGCGCGGCGAGAATCGCTACATCGCTACGATCTCCCGCAAGGGCTATCGATTTGTCGCCAAGGTCACGCGGCGCGATGAGCTGGCTGTGTCGAACATCGCGGCGGCGAGCGCCACAGCGCCATCCGCTGCGCCGCCCGACTCTACGCGCAGACGGATCGGACTGATCGCGGCTGGCGTAGGGGTGCTGGTTGTCGTGATCGCAACGAGCGCGTTGTTTTTCTTCCCAACAGGTTTCATCCCGAGTGGGCATCGGGAACTCGCCCCGGTCGCCGGCCAAACCCTGGCCATTCTTCCCTTCAAGCCGCTGCTGCCTGCCGAGCGCAACGAATCCCTCGAATTGGGCATGACCGAGTCCCTGATCTCAAGTCTGGGTAAATAC
>DASQOO010000110.1:0-41567 GCA_035644435.1 Steroidobacteraceae bacterium
CAGCGCTCAGACCTGATGCGTCGATGGATAGGTGGGTAGACAACGTCTGAGCGCCGCCCGGACTGAGGGTTCGCGTGCGATTTTGAGTTCTTGACTCGAAATCGCACTGCGCATTTCACCCACGCTCTCAAGGCACACCCACCCAACGACTCGAGCGGACTGCTCTTACGTCGGAGGAGGTTGGCCGCGCTCGACCACTTGCGCCGAAACGTCGAAGCGCTCGCCGCGCCGCGGCTCCTTGGCACAGAGGGTGGTCTCAATGCGTCGATCGGCACAAATCAGCCCGCGAATTCGCACCGTCGTTCCGGGAGCGAGCTTGGCGACGTAGGTAAGGGCCTGCTGCGCCGACTGCATCTTTTCATTATCGATCTGGGTAATGAGATCGCCGGGGCGCAACCCAGCGCGCAATGCCGGGCTGTTCACGTAGAGATTTGCGACCAGCACGCCGCCCTCTGGTGCGCCCAGTGAGCGTGCCTGTTCGAGCGTCAGGTCCGAAGGTACGACCCCGAGCCAGCCGCGAATCACGCGGCCGTTCTTGAAGATTTCCTCCATGACACCGCGTACCAGGTTCACCGGGATCGCGAAGCCGATCCCCTCGATGCCCGCGTTGCGCGCGATGATCGCGGTGTTGATGCCGACCAGCTCTCCGGCCGCATTCACCAGCGCGCCACCGGAGTTGCCGAGGTTGATGGCGGCGTCCGTCTGGATGAAGTTCTCGAACCTCGCGACGCCGAGCTGGCCGCGCCCGGTCGCGCTCACGATCCCCTGCGTGACCGTCTGGCTGAGGCCGACGGGGTTGCCGATGGCGAGGACCACATCACCCACGCGCAAAGTGTCCGAGCGCCCCAGCGGCATCGTCGGCAGATCCTTCAACCCGATCTGCAGCACGGCGAGATCGGTGTCGGTGTCGCGCCCCATCACCTTGGCTTGCGCCTCGCGGCCATCGGCGAGCTGTACCTTGATGACCGATGCGTCGTCGACGACATGATTGTTGGTGACGATGTGCCCGTCGGTGTCCAGGATCACGCCTGATCCGAGGCTGCGCTCGACGCGCTGCCGGACCCCAGGCCACATGTCGCCGAACAGCCCCTCGAGTTGCGGGGGCAAAGTGCGCTCGGCTACAACCCGGTCCGCATACACGTTGACGACCGAGGGCGCGCTGCGGGCCACGGCATCAGCGTAGGTGCTGACGGCAATTCCGGCCGGCACGCTGGCAACCGGAGTTGCCGCCGGTGGCGCCGTGGTCGCTTGCGGAGCTCGTACCAACTCCGGTCGCAGCATCACGACTACGAACGCCAGGGCCAACCCCACGATCGCGAAACGAACTATGAAACCCAGCAGACGGGTAATTGACATCATGGTCAGGAACCGGCGCAGAGCGCTCATTTCCGGGGGGCTTGCGCGCGTTTTCGCGTGCTGCACGCGTCCGGGAAGGGTTAGTGATTTGTGTATAATGCGCCGCTTCCCGCGGATTCGAAACCGGTCCGGCTCCTCGAGCCCAGGCGCCGGGCGATAAACGCGCGGCCGTCGGGCAGCTTACACGCCAAGGGAGACCGGATGAGTGAAGAGGTTGATCCGAGTCGACGCCAGTTCCTGACGGCCGCCACCATGGCCACCGGCGCAATCGGCGCCGCCTTCGCCATCGCGCCATTCATTGCTTCCTGGAAGCCCAGTGCCCGAGCCAAGGCGCTCGGTGCTCCAATCGAAGTCGACATCAGCAAGCTCGATGCCGGCGCGATGATGACGGTCCAGTGGCGCAAGCAGCCGGTCTGGATCGTTCATCGCACCAAGGAGATGCTCGACCGCCTGCCGGCCAACGATTTGCACCTCAAGGATCCGAAGTCCGACAATTCTGAGCAGCCGGATTACGCGCACAACGAGGAGCGCGCGCGCAAACCCGAATACCTGGTACTGCTCGGCACCTGCACGCATCTGGGGTGCCTGCCGAAGCAGCGCTTCGCGGTTGGCGTCGGTGAAGGCGGGCCCGACTGGCCGGGCGGTTGGTTCTGCGTCTGTCACGGCTCGCGCTTCGACATGGCGGGACGTGTGTTCCAGGGCTCACCGGCCGCAATCAACCTGCGCGTCCCGCCCTACGATTTCATCAGCGACACGAAGGTCCTGGTCGGCGCCGACCAGGCGCCGCGCAAAGGAGCTGCCTGATGGCTACTGCCACACCCCGTGCGGCTGGCGCAAACGGCGGCCGTTGGGCGGCGTTCGTGCGCTGGATCGATGCGCGCCTTCCGGTCACGGATTTCTGGAAATCGCAGCTGACGGAGTACTACGCGCCCAAGAATTTCAACATCTGGTATTACTTCGGCTCGCTCGCATTGCTGGTGCTGGTGATACAGATCGTCACCGGCATCTTCCTGACGATGAACTACAAGCCTTCCGAAGCGGAAGCCTTCGGCTCGGTCGAATACATCATGCGGGAGGTGGAGTGGGGCTGGCTGATTCGCTACATACACTCTACCGGTGCGTCGGCGTTCTTCATCGTCGTGTACCTGCACATGGTGCGTGCGCTGCTCTACGGCTCGTACAAGAACCCGCGCGAGTTGCTCTGGATCATCGGCATGCTGATTTACGTGTCGCTGATGGCGGAGGCGTTCTTCGGCTACGTGCTGCCCTGGGGCAACATGTCGTTCTGGGGCGCGCAGGTCATCGTCTCGCTGTTCGGCGCGATTCCGGGTATCGGCCCCGACCTGGTCGAATGGATTCGCGGCGACTACAGCATTTCCGATATCACGCTGAACCGGTTCTTCGCGCTGCACGTCGCCGCCCTGCCGCTGGTCCTGATCCTGCTGGTCGTCGTGCATCTCACGGCACTGCATGAGGTGGGTTCCAACAACCCCGACGGCGTGGAGATCAAGAAGCACAAGGATTCCAAGGGCAAGCCGCTCGACGGCATCGCATTCCACCCGTACTACACCTACAAGGACCTGGTCGGTGTGGGCGTGTTCCTGATCCTGTTCTGCGGTGTGATCTTCTTCGCGCCGACGCTCGGTGGCCTGTTCCTCGAGCATCCGAACTTCGAGCCGGCGAACGCGCTCAACACGCCCGAGCACATCGCGCCCGTCTGGTACTTCACGCCGTACTACGCAATCTTGCGCGCGGTGCCAGACAAGCTCACCGGTGCCGCGCTCATGGGCGCAGCCGTGCTGCTCTTCTTCTTCCTTCCCTGGCTAGATCGCTCGCCCGTCAAGTCGATCCGCTATCGCGGCTGGCTGTTCAAGCTGTTCCTCGGCGCCTTCATCGTGGCGTTCCTCGGGCTCGGCTATCTCGGGCTGCAGCCGGCGCAGGGTTCGTACGTGATCGCGGCGCGCGTGCTCGCGGTCGTGTACTTCGCGTTCTTCCTGCTGATGCCGTGGTACACGCGCGTAGACAAGACCAAGCCCGTGCCCGACAGGGTGACCTACCATGCGTAACGCGGCGTTCGGTCTTGTCGCCGTGCTCATGTGCGGCACCGTCCTTGCCAAAGAGGGTGGCGGCGCGGACTGGAAGAGCTGGCATGCCGACAACGACATCGCCAACAAGGAATCCCTGCAGCGGGGCGCGCGCAATTTCGTCAACTACTGCCTCGGCTGCCATTCGCTGCAGTACATGCGTTACAACCGCCTGGCCATGGATCTCGGGCTCACCGAAGAGCAGCTGAAGGACAACCTGATGTTCGGCGGCCAGCGCCCCTTCGACGTCATCAAGACGGCAATGCCGGCCGCGGACGCGCAGAACTGGTTCGGAAAAGAGCCGCCGGATCTCTCGCTCATCGGGCGCGCACGCGGCACTGACTATCTCTACCAGTTCCTAAAGACCTTCTACCTGGATCCGGAGCGTCCCACCGGCGTCAACAATCTGGCGCTCGAGAACGCCGCCATGCCGCAGGTGCTGGCCGATCTGCAGGGCACGCAAAAGGCGATCTTCGTATTGGAAAAGAAGAACGAAGGGAACGGCGAGCAGATGGTACGCGTGTTCGATCACTTCGAGCAGGTGTCGCCCGGCCGGATGAACGCGGCCGAGTTTGACGGCTTCGTGCGCGACACCGTCAACTTCCTGGACTATGTCGGCGAGCCGATCCGGGCCAAGCGCGAGTCGCTCGGCCTGTGGGTGGTGTTGTTCCTGCTCGTCTTCACCGGATTCGCCTGGGCGCTCAAGAAGGAAATCTGGAAGGACGTGCATTGAGCGCGGGACCCATCGTGACCGCAGCGGACCCGGGGAGATGACTGTGGTGTCCAGCCGTCGCGCCGTGATGACCTTGTTCTCTTCGGCCAGCGATCCCAGCAGCCATCGCGCGCGCCTGGTGCTCGCGGAGAAGGGAATCAACATCGACATCATCAACGTTGAGCCCGGTGCGCTGCCCGAGGACCTGCTCGACCTGAATCCCTACCACAGCGTGCCGACCCTGGTGGATCGCGATCTCGTGCTCTACGACTCGCGTGTGATCATCGAATACCTCGACGAGCGCTTTCCGCATCCGCCGCTGATGCCGGTCGATCCGGTGACGCGCGCGCAGTTCCGTCTCGCGCTGTACCGGATCGAGCGCGACTGGTACGGCCTCGCACAGCAGATCGAGCAGGAGCCGGACCGCAAGCAGGGCGTGCGGCTGCGCAAGATCTTGCGCGACCAGATCCTCGCGAGCAGCGATGTGTTCAGGGCCAAGCCCTTTTTCCTGAGCGACGAGTTCTCGCTGGTGGATGCGAGCATCGCGCCGATTCTCTGGCGATTGCAGACCTACGGCATCGATCTTCCCCCGCAAGCCCAGGCGATCGCGCGCTACGCCAATCACATATTCACGCGCCCGTCATTTCGTGAGAGCCTCTCCGACGCCGAGCAGGAGATGCGGATCTGAGCGATGGGAACTGGCCCGACCGCAAGCGTTTCGTCGCGGCGTCCGTACCTGCTGCGGGCCATGCACGAGTGGATCAGCGATAACCGGCAGACAGCGCACCTGGTGGTGGATGCGGAGGCCGAGGGCGTGGAAGTACCCCGGCAGTACGTCAAGGACGGCAAGATCGTCCTCAACGTCAGTCATCACGCCACCAGCGGCCTGAAACTCGGCAACGAGTCGGTCGATTTCACCGCCCGCTTCGGCGGCGCAGCGCGTGCCGTGCACATTCCCATTCGTGCGGTGCTCGGGATCTATGCGCGTGAAAGCGGACAGGGGATGATCTTCAACGACAGCGATCTCTCGCCAGACCCGTCGGGCGGCAAGCCGACGCCGGGACCCGATGAGGGCCGGCGTTCACACCTCAAAGTCGTCAAGTAGCTTCGAACGCTCCCTTGATCCACTCGAGAGCGCTCGTGACGCCTGATGCGTCCAGCGCGACGACATCAAAACGCACCGGCAAGTGGCGCAGCTCACGCCTCGCGAGCAGCAGGTGCTGCGTCGCGCGCACGATGCGCCGACGCTTGCGGTGATCGATGCTCGCACTGGCGCCGCCGAAGCGGCTGCTGCCGCGCAACCTGACTTCCACCACGGCGAGAGCATTGCGATCCAGCATCACCAGGTCGAGCTCGCCTAGCCGACAGCTGTAGTTCTGCGCAATCAAGGTGAGGCCGTGTGCCACCAGGAAATCACGCGCGGCCGCTTCGGCGATCGAGCCGGTGGCGCGACGATCCATCGCAACGCCATTCAGTTGTTGCCGGCCGTGGGCATCGTTCCGCTCGGTGCGTAGGCGCGCGGCCTGCCATCGTGCATTTGTGCCCAGTCCAGCTCGCGCCGGATGCGGCCGTCCGCATCGATCGACAGACGCCCGGTCATGCCACTGACGAAGTGGATGCTGCCCGGCTGCTGGTTGCGCAACGCGGGAATCAGTCGGTAGGCATCGAAGCCGAAGGCATACAGGCGGCCCCTGCGATTGGCGCGGTTGGGCCAGGCGCTGCGAACCGAGCTGCGCAGCTGCTCGGTCACCGGATCGGTGGCGATCATCCACGGCATGTCCGGGAAGATGACGCCGTCGAGGTCCACGTTTGCCGCCTCGTCCGGTTCGTACGCATCCGACGTCGTGTACATCGGGATGTCGCCGGCGTAGTGAAAGCGCAGCTGTGGGCGGATCAAGCGGCTGTTGGCAGGCTGTGCGCCGACGAAAATGAAGCCGATGTCACCGCGCCGGCGCGGTTCGAATTCGAGCTTGGTGCCCAGCGTGCCGGTCAGCTTGGCGTAGCGCTCGCGACTCTCGGAGAGCCGCAGCACCTGCTGGATCGCCGGCGTGTAGTCGCTGTCAGAGGGACTATAGGTGCCGCGCGCGATCAGTTGCCCGCCGCCATGTTCCAGCTCCTCGACAAAGGCGGCGAGCACGCGATTGCCCCATTCGCCGGTCGGAACGAGCGCCACACCCCGCGGGCGCCCGTCTGCGATCATGCGACGCGCGACCTGGCGCGCCTCGTCCTCCGGCGCGAGCGCGAACTGAAAGAACTTGGGCGGTGTCGCGCTGCCGTCCGGCAGAAAGTTGAGTGCGAGCACCGGAGAGCGGCCATCGGCGATTGCGGCCGCGCCGCTGACTTCGTCCTTGGTCAGTGGCCCGACGATGAATTGCGCACCCTCGTCGATTGCATGCAGAACGGCGGAACCGACATCGACGCTCGCGACGTCGTAGATGCGGACCCGCGGCCGCTGCGCCGGGTCCTGCTGGAAATATGCCGACAGAAAACCGTCCCGCACCGCGGTTGCAGCCGCCTGTTGGCGCCCGGTAAGGGGCAGTATCAATGCGACCTGCGTCGGGTAGTCCGTCGCGACCGTCGACTCTTTCAGAATCTCATCAAGCGCGGGCCCGTTTGCCGGATGCGTCGGGTAATGGGAGCGCCAGTCGCGCAGCGCCGTAGCCCCCGTAAAGGGATTGCGATCGAGCTCGCGCAGCGCGCTCCCGAACCGCAGCCATCCCGCCAACACCGGGTCAGCGCCTGGCGGAGGAGTCAACGACGCACCCCGGAACGCCGCGTCGCGCAATCCGGAAACGATCAGCCGCCGGTTCGCTTCGATGGCCGCACTGCCCTGCAAGCCACGCTCGCGTGTCAGCAAAGTCTTTACGCCGCCCACGGCATCGCTTGATGCGAACTGGGCACGTGCCTGCAAAGCCAGAGCGTTCGCCGCCGCCTGCGGATCAGACGGCGTGCCGAGGTGCCGCAGCACCTCGAGCGCGCGCTGCGGATTCTGCTGGCCCAGCGCGGCCTCTGCAGACAGCAGCGCATGAGTCGTCGCCTGTTGACCGGTGACGGCCGGCGCGATGATCCCGAGCACGCGCTGCGCTTCAGGATAGGCTGTGGCAGCGTTCCACTGGCGCGCGGCCTCGAGATACAGATTGGCCTGTTTTGCGCCGGTGGCCTGTGTCGCCAGGCGCTCGTATAGCTGCGCCGCCTCGCGGGGCTTGCCTTCGCGCACCAGGCGTTCGGCGGTCGCGACGTCGTTGCCCGGCGCTGGGGTTGGTCGCACGCCGGTCGACGGACAGCCGCCGAGCAAGATCGCCGTGACCAGCAGGGCTGCGACGCACGCGCGCCGTGCAACCGGTTGCATCAACCATCGACGTGCATGCACGATCAATACTCCGCTCTGCGCAACGAGCCCTCGGTACCGGAGGTTGATTATAGTGGCCAGACCGCGTCCGCCGCGCCGGGAAATCGCCGCTGAAAAGAGCGATTCATCGCCGGGGCTTGCTCGCGGCGTGCTCTACATCGTGGCGACGCCGATCGGGAACCTCGGTGATCTGAGTGCGCGCGCGCGCGCGGTGCTGAACTCCTGCGATCTCGTTGCTGCCGAGGATACGCGCCATGCCTCCCAGCTCCTGAAGACGGTAGGGCTCACCAAGCGGCTCGTTTCGGCGCACGAACACAACGAGGCGCAGCGCGCCACCGAGATACTCGCGGCACTCGATGCAGGTCAGTCCGTTGCCCTCGTGTCGGATGCCGGCACGCCGCTCATCAGCGATCCCGGCTACCGGATCGTGCGGTCGGTTGCGAGTGCCGGCTACGAAGTCCGCGCGGTGCCGGGACCGTGCGCGGCCATTGCCGCCCTCAGCATCGCCGGCATTCCAAGCGATCGATTCATCTTCGAAGGCTTTCTCGCGCCCAAGAGCGCAGCCCGCCGTGCACGCCTGGCCGAGCTCGCCGCTGAAGCGCGCACCCTGATCGTCTACGAGGCGCCGCATCGCCTCGAGGAAACGTTGCTCGACATGAGCGAAACGCTCGGGCCGGAGCGCGAGGCTGCCGTGGCGCGCGAAATCACCAAGGCCTTCGAAACCGTGTATCGCGGCACGCTGGCGGAACTCGGTCGGCGCGTGCAAGGCGATCCGGATATGAAGCGCGGCGAAATCGTGATCGTCGTGGCGGGAGTCGCGGAGCGCGCGCCGCAGGAGGAACGTGAGCTCGAGCGGGTCCTGGCGGAGCTGCTCAAGGCACTCCCGGTTTCACAGGCGGCGGATATCGCCGCACGCATTACCGGTGCGAATCGCAATCGCGCCTACAAGCTGGCGCTACAGTCGGCAAAGTCCTGAAAAAGATCGCAGTGGAAAGCCGCCCGTCGTTCGCCTATCGTGCGCCCCGGAGTCGGCCAGGCAGTCGCGGCACGCGTCAGCGTGCGGAGGAAAGTCCGGGCTCCCAGGGCACGGTGCCAGGTAACGCCTGGGGGGCGTGAGCCCACGGAAAGTGCAACAGAAAAGACACCGCCAAAGCGCTCTAACGGGCGCCGGCAAGGGTGAAATGGTGCGGTAAGAGCGCACCGCGCCGGTGGCAACACCCGGCGGCAAGGCAAACCCCACCTGGAGCAAGACCAAATAGGGAAGCAGGCCGCGCAAGCGGCCACGTGCGGCCCGCACGGCTTCCGGGTAGGTCGCTTGAGCGGCGCGGCGACGCGTCCGCCAGATGAATGACTGTCCACGACAGAACCCGGCTTATCGGCCGACTCTTTTCATGGCGCGGGGCGCCAACTCCTACCGGGTTCGCTTCGCGAACCCGGCCCAAGCAACGATCGACGAAGCGGTGACGCGTGCAAAATGGCATGCAATTTTCCCGCTACGATCGATTCCTCACTAGACCTCTGAGCAACCGTCCGTAAGCAGTTGTTTGCGCAGCGCATGAATAAGTCATGCTGCGTTGCAAACTGTGATCTAAGTCACTGTCCAGCCGAAGAAAACCGATTGACGACCGTATTTGCCCTCCCTATAGTGGTGCTCGGTGGGAAAAAGTGGGAGGAAATGGGATAAACCCCGCCTTAAGCCATGTTTCGCGGCGCAAACAAGGTCACCCTCGATGCGAAGGGCCGGATGGTCATGCCGACCCGCTATCGCGATCGCATCCAGGAGCGCAGCCAGGGTCGCCTGATCGTCACGGTCGATCGGGACCAATGCCTGTTGCTGTACCCGCTGCCGGACTGGGAGGAAATCGAACGCAAGCTGATGCGCCTGCCCACGCTGCATCCACAAGCGCGACGCCTGCAGCGCCTCATGGTCGGCCACGCGACTGACCTGGAACTCGACGGACATGGCCGTGTGCTGCTGCCGCCAAAGCTGCGTGAATTTGCCGGCCTGGCACGCCAGGCGGTGCTGATAGGACAGGGAAATCGATTCGAGTTGTGGGACGAGGCGCGCTGGAACGAGCGACGCGACGAATGGCTCAAAGGCGAAGAGCTCGGTACGGATCTGCCGGCAGAGCTCGAATCGCTTTCGCTGTAGGAGCGCGGGGACTCGCGAAGTGATGGGTCACGCGCCGGTGCTGCTCGATGAGGCACTGGTGGGTTTGGCAGTTCGACCGGACGGGTACTACCTGGATGCCACGTACGGTCGCGGGGGACATGCGAGAGCAATTCTGATGAAGCTGGGGCCCACCGGACGGCTGTGCGCCGTCGATCGCGATCCCGAAGCCGTGGCCTCGGCGCAGCAGGCCCTCGGATCGGACCAGCGCGTGCGTGTCGTGCACGGCAACTACCGCAATCTCGCCGCTCTCGTGCCAAAAGAGTGGGCCGAGCGCGGCCTCGACGGCGTCCTCTTCGATCTCGGCGTGTCGTCTCCGCAGCTCGACTCAGCGCAACGCGGTTTCAGCTTCATGGAGGACGGTCCCCTCGACATGAGAATGGACCCAGCCTCGGGCGAAAGTGCCGCGCGCTGGCTGGCGCGCGTGCACGAGGAAGAGCTTGCGCGCGTGCTGCGCGAGCTCGGTGAAGAGCGCTTCGCCCGCCGCATCGCGCGCGCGATCGTCGCGCGCCGCCGCGAATCTCCCATTGCGCGCACCAGCGATCTCGCCGCGATCGTGGCAGCGGCGGTGCGCACGCGCGAGCCCGGCAAGCATCCGGCCACGCGCAGCTTCCAGGCGATCCGCATCCATATCAATGAGGAGCTCGAGTCGCTTTCGCGCGCGCTGACTTCGAGCCTGAAGCTGCTCGCGACGCACGGACGGCTGGTCGTCATCTCGTTTCATTCGCTCGAGGATCGCGCCGTCAAGCTCTTCATGCGCCGTCATGCAACGGTCGATCCGGTCTATGCAGGCCTGCCGGTCGTTCCGGCGCGAGCGCTGCCGGTGCTGCGCCTTGTCGGCAAGGCCGTGAAGCCTGCCGAGGCCGAAGTCGCCGCTAACCCGCGCGCGCGCAGCGCTGTCCTGCGGGTTGCAGAGCGTCTCACGCAGGAGGCCGCATGAAGGCGCGCCGCCTGCTGCTGTTCGCGCTGCCGCTGCTGTGGTTGGCGACGCTCGGCTCAGCCGCCGGTGTCGTTTACAGCAAGCACCGTTCGCGCGACCTCTTTGTCGAGCTCGAAACGCTCAATACCGAACGTGATCGGCTCGAGATGGAATGGGGTCAGCTGCAACTCGAACAGAGCGCCTGGTCGACGCACGCCTTTGTCGAACGCGTCGCCAACGCGCGCCTGAAGATGTCGATTCCCGCGCCCGCCAGCGTGCACATCGTCAAGCCATGAGAGTGTCCGTAACACAACGCGCGACGGCCGCCGGCCCACTGGGCTTGCGCCTGTACTTCATCCTCGGCTTGATCCTGCTCGGCGCCGTGGCGCTGGCGGCACGCGCCGTGGATCTGCAGCTGATGAATCACGGCTTTCTCACCGGGCAGGGCGACGCACGCTACTCGCGCGTCGCCGAAATCACCGCTCACCGGGGGACCATCACCGATCGCTATGGCGAGCCGCTCGCCGTCAGCACGCCGGTCGACTCGGTCTGGGTCAACCCGCAGGAGCTGACGCAGTCCGCCGATCAGCTGCCGCGGCTCGCCCGTGCGCTCAAGCGCGATCCGCCGACGCTGGCGCGCCACGTCACCAGCAACCTGGATCGTGAATTTCTCTACCTCGCGCGCCACCTCGAGCCGGATCAGGCTGCGCGCATCAAGGCGCTCGGCATTCCGGGTGTCTACACGCTGCGCGAATATCGCCGTTACTACCCGGCCAGCGAAGTCACCGGGCATATGCTCGGCTTCACCAGCATCGACGACGCCGGCCAGGAAGGGCTAGAGCTCGCCTACGATCACTGGCTCGCGGGCGAGGACGGCGCCAAGCGCGTGATCCAGGATCGCTACGGGCGCGTCGTCGAGGACGTCGAGAGCATTCGCGCCGCGCGGCCCGGCAAGGACCTGGTCTTGAGCCTGGACCTGCGGATTCAGTATCTCGCCTACCGCGAGCTCAAGCGGGCGCTGATCGAGAATCGCGCCCGCGCGGGCTCGCTCGTAGTCCTGGCCATCGCCACCGGCGAAGTGCTGGCGATGGTCAATCAACCCGCTTTCAATCCCAACGATCGTGAGCAGCTGGCAGTCGGTCGCTATCGCAATCGCGCGGCGACCGACATTTTTGAACCGGGCTCCAGCATCAAGCCGTTCGTGATGGCGGCGGCGCTGGCATCGGGACGCGTGCACGACGACAGCATCATCAATACCGCGCCCGGATTCGTGAAAGTCGGCATCAAGGTCATTGAGGACAAGCACAATCTCGGCAGCATCGATCTCGCCACGGTGCTCGCCAAGTCGAGCAACGTCGGCATGGCGAAGATCGCGCTGCAGCTCGAGCCGCAGCAGATCTGGACCACGCTCGATGCGCTCGGCTTCGGACAGGTGAGCACCAGCGGCTTTCCGGGTGAATCGGCCGGCCTGCTGACCAACTACCAGCACTGGCGGCCGATCGGGATCGCGACACTCGCCTACGGTTACGGGCTGTCGGTGACGCCGCTGCAGCTCGCACATGCCTACGCGACTCTCGGCAGCGGCGGGATCGCGCGCCCGATCACGTTCCTGCGCATCGACCAGCCCCCGGCCGGCGAGCGCGTGCTCGACGAGCACGTCGCCCGGACGCTGGTGCACATGCTCGAGTCGGTGATCACGCCCGAAGGTACCGGCGTCAAGGCGGCGCTCGCCGGTTATCGCGTGGCGGGAAAAACCGGGACGGCGTGGAAGGCGACCGCCGGGGGTTATTCGACCGACAAGTACATGTCGGTCTTCGCCGGGGTGGTGCCCGCGAGCGCGCCGCGTCTCGCTGCGGTGGTCGTCATCGATGAGCCGGGCGGTATGCAGTACTACGGCGGCGATGTGGCGGCGCCGGTATTTGCCGGGGTTCTTTCCGGCGCGCTGCGCCTGATGGCCATTGCGCCCGACGACTTGCCTGCCGCGCCCTCGGCCACGCTTGCTCGCGCCGAGGCCGCGCCATGATGGCTCACGATCTCGAATCGACGCCGACGATGTCGCTGTCGCGCCTGCTCGCGGGGATCGTTGCAGTGCCGCGCGATGCGCGCGTCGCCGACATTACGCTCGACAGCCGGACGGCGGTGCGCGGCGGACTGTTCCTGGCCTGTCGCGGCCTCAAGAGTCACGGCATCGAGTACCTCGATCGGGCACTTGCGGCGGGTGTGAATGCAGTCGCGTGGGAACCCGCTGCTGGCGTTGCCACTCCCACGGTGCCCGAGCATGTCGTGCTGCTCGCGGTCCCCGACCTGGGCCGGCAGCTCGGCAGGATCGCCGACCGCTTCTTCGAGGCGCCTTCGATGCGGCTGCGGATTGCAGGCGTGACCGGCACCAACGGCAAGACCACGAGCTGCTGGCTCCTGGCGCAGGCGCTCGACAAGGTCGGCTGGCGCGGCGGCTATTCGGGCACGCTCGGTTTCGGCCCTGTCAACGCGCTCAAGCCATCGACACATACGACGCCCGATTGCATCAGCGTCCATCGACTCCTGTCGGACCTGCATGCGATGGGAGTGCGCACTCTTGGCATGGAGGTGTCCTCGCACGCGCTTGTACAGGATCGCGTGGATGCCGTGCGGTTCGACACTGCAGTGTTCACCAACCTGACGCGCGACCACCTCGACTTCCATCGCACGATGGATGCCTACGCGCTCGCGAAGGCGCGACTGTTTTCCTTGCCGGGCCTGGAGCATCGCGTCATCAACATGGGTGACATCACGGGCCGTCGCATCGCAGAAAGCCTCCCTTCATCGCAGCTCGTGACCGCGTTCTGGATCGGAGTCGGCGACTATCGGCAGACCTGTGATTCGTTCGTGCACGGCCGGGTGGTGCGGGCTGGCAGCGCCGGCCTCGAGATCGAGTTCGACTCGAGCTGGGGGAGTGGCACCTTGCGCTCGCGGCTGCTCGGCGAGTTCAACGCGGAGAACCTGCTGGCGACGCTCGCCGTGCTGCAGCTGTGGGAAGTCCCGCTGACCCAGGCGCTGCAGGCACTGGGAACCTCGACAGCGCCTGCGGGACGCATGGAGACATTCCGCGCCAGCGGGCGTCCGGTCGTGGTCGTCGACTACGCACATTCGCCCGATTCCCTCGCCAAGGCGCTGCGCGCCGCGCGCAAGCACTGTCGCGGGCGCCTGTGGTGCGTCTTCGGTTGCGGCGGCGATCGCGATCCCGGCAAGCGCCCGATGATGGGCGCGGTCGCGGCCGAGCTCGCCGACGAGATCATCCTGACCGACGACAACCCGCGCACTGAAGATCCGCAGCGGATCATCGAGCAGATCGCCGCGGGTATCGATACCGATGTGCCGACGCGAACCATCCGGGAGCGGGCGCGAGCGATCGCGACGGCGCTCGGCGAGGCTGCGGCGGATGACATCGTGCTCATCGCCGGCAAAGGGCACGAAGAGCTCCAGATCTACGGCACGGTCGCGCAGCCTTTCAGCGATCGTGCCGAGGTTGCGAGGATCCTCGGAGCGGTGACTTGAACCGCACGCTCGCTGCTGCCGCCGCCGCCTGCGCAGGGCACCTGCAGGGTGCAGACCGCGCTTTCGCCGCGGTTTCGACCGATACCCGAACGATCGCCGCGGGCGAGCTGTTCGTCGCCTTGCACGGCCCGCGCTTCGACGGCCACGACTTTCTCGATGCCTGCATGCGCGCCGGCGCCGCCAGCGCAATCGTGTCGCGACCGCTCGCGATCCAGCTGCCGCAGATCGTGGTCAAGGACACGCTCGTCGCGCTGACCGCGCTGGCAAAAGCCTGGCGCGCGCAATTCACGTTGCCGGTGGTCGGAGTCGCGGGCAGCAACGGCAAGACGACCGTCAAGGAAATGACCGCCTCGATCCTCGGCCAGGTGGGTCCGTGCCTCGCGACGCGCGGCAATCTGAACAATCACATCGGTGTGCCCGTGACACTGATGCGCCTGGAGGCGGCCCACCGCACCGCCGTGATCGAGATGGGGGCGAATCACGCGGGCGACGTGAGCGCCCTGGCCGCGATCGCACGTCCCACGGTCGGGCTCATCACCAATGCCGGCGCCGAGCACCTGGAGGGCTTCGGCAGTCTCGAGGGCGTCGCGCGAGCCGAAGGCGAAATGGTTGCTTCGCTCGAGCGTGCGGCGACTGCGGTCATCAATGCCGACGATGGCTACGCCTCGCTGTGGCGCGGCATGTCGACGGCAGGCCGGTTGGTCACTTTTGGACTCTGGCCCAAAGCCGATTTTCACGCGACCGACATCTCGCAAACGGTCGACGCCAGCGGCGCCTCGCTCAGCTTCACCTTGCGCACGGCGAGCGCAGAGACGCCGGTGCGGCTCGGTCTCGCGGGTCGACACAACGTCGTCAATGCGCTGGCTGCCGCCGCCGCCGCTCACTGCGCGGGCGCGAGTCTCGAGGCGATTGTTCAGGGCCTGGCAGCGGCTCGAGCGGTGAAGGGGCGCCTGCAACGGATCGCTGCGGCGAACGGTTGCTGGCTCATCGATGACTCCTACAACGCGAACCCGAGCTCGGTGCGGGTCGCTCTCGAGCTGCTGAGCGAGCTCGAAGGCCCACGCTGGATGGTGCTCGCCGACATGGCGGAGCTCGGCACATTCGCCGAGCGCAGTCATTCCGAAGCCGGGGCTCTCGCGCGCACCTCGGGCGTGGCGCGCCTGTTTGCCGCGGGGCCGCTGAGCGCTCACGCCGCCGAAACTTTCGGTCGCGGCGCGGAATGGTTCCCGGACGTCGAGGCACTCATCCGGCGCCTGACCGCGGAGATTCAACCGAACGTCACGATTCTCATCAAGGGCTCGCGCATGAACCGGCTGGAACGCGTCGTCGAAGCACTCACCTCCGTGGCTTCCGCCGCGCGGGCTGGCTGAGGAAGGTCGCGAATGCTGTTGCTCCTCGCGGAATACCTCACGCGCTACCAGTCCGGTTTCAATGTCTTCAGTTATCTCACGCTGCGGGCGATTCTCGCCGTGATCACGGCTCTGGCGATCGCGCTGCTCGTCGGTCCGGGGCTGATCGAGCGCCTGACGCGCCACCAGATCGGGCAGCGCGTGCGCGACGATGGCCCGCAATCGCACCTGCCCAAGGCCGGAACACCCACCATGGGGGGCACGCTGATCCTGGTGGCGATCGCGGTCAGCACCCTGCTGTGGGCCGATGTTCGCAATCACTACGTGTGGGTCGCGCTCGGTGTGACGATGGCGTTCGGGCTGATCGGCTTCTACGACGACTACCTGAAGCTGATCGTCGGCAACTCCAGGGGACTCGCGGCGCGTTACAAGTATTTCTGGCAGTCGCTTGCCGGGCTCTCCGCCGCAATCGCGCTCTACCTGACCGCCCACAGTCCCGCCGAGACCGCGCTCTACGTGCCCTTCTTCAAGCACGTCGCGCTACCTCTGGGCGCCGGCTACATCGTGCTCACGTATTTCGTCATCGTCGGCACCAGCAATGCCGTGAATCTCACCGACGGTCTCGACGGTCTCGCCATCATGCCGGCCGCGATGGTGGGCGGCGCGCTCGGCGTGTTCGCCTATGCCACCGGCAACAGCGTGTTCTCGACGTATCTCGGCATTCCCTATATCGCGGGTGTGGGCGAGCTGCTGATCTTCTGCTCCACGATCGTCGGCGCGGGACTGGGCTTTCTCTGGTTCAACGCGTATCCCGCGCAGGTTTTCATGGGCGACATCGGTGCGCTCGCGCTCGGCGCCGCGCTCGGCGTCACGGCCACCATCGTCCGGCAGGAAATCGTGCTCATCATCATGGGCGGCGTGTTCGTGCTCGAGACCGTGTCGGTGATCCTGCAGGTGGCCTCGTTCAAGCTGACCGGCAAGCGCATCTTCCGCATGGCGCCCATTCATCATCACTTCGAGCTCAAGGGCTGGGCGGAGCCCAAGGTCATCGTTCGCTTCTGGATCATCAGTCTGATCCTGGTGCTTGCCGGACTTGGAACGTTGAAGTTGCGATGAGCGCCGCAGTTCGCAAGAAAGCCGCGACGGGCACTCAACCCCGTGCCCGCCAGACTGTGATAGTCGGGCTCGGGCGAACTGGACTGGCCTGTGCGCGCTACCTCAACGCTCACGGCGCGCGCATCGCGATCACGGACAGTCGCGCCGAGCCGCCCGAGCTGCGCAATCTCGGCGAACTCGCCTCGCAGCTCGAACTGCGGCTCGGCGGGTTCGATGCAAAGCTGCTCGCCGATGCCGCGCAGGTGGTCGTGTCCCCCGGGGTCTCACTCGCCGAGCCTTTCGTACGCGAAGCGCTGGCGCGCGGCATCGAAGTCGTCGGCGACATCGAGCTCTTCGCTCGCGCGGTACGCGCACCGGTCCTGGCGGTCACCGGCACCAACGGCAAGAGCACTGTAACCACGCTGCTCGCATTGATGCTGGAGGCCGCAGGGCGAAGCGTTCGTGCGGGCGGCAACCTGGGCGAGCCGGCGCTGAACCTGCTGGCCGGCTCCGTGCCGGATTTCTATGTCCTCGAGCTCTCGAGCTTCCAGCTCGAGACCACCGAATCACTGGCACCGCGCGCCGCGACGGTACTCAACGTCACCGCCGATCACCTCGATCGCTACACGGCGCTCAGCGACTACGCGGCCGCAAAAGCGCGCATCTTCAGGAATTGCGATGAGGCGATCGTGAATCTCGACGATGCGCTGGTCGCTGCGATGCTGCCGCGGGATCGCAACCGCCTCGGCTTCAGCATCGTGCCCGACAGTGGAGCGGACTTCGGCCTGGCGCGAGATGCGGCGGGCGAGCTGTGGCTGGCGCAATCCGGGAAGGCGCGCCTCGCCTTGCGCGACATGAAGCTCTCCGGACTGCACAACGCGGCGAATGCGCTCGCGGCGCTCGCGTTCGCTGCAGCCGTGGGTATCGACGAACCGTCGACGCTCGAGGTGCTGCGCAGCTTCACTGGCCTGCCGCATCGCATGCAGTGGGTCGCGGATCGACGCGCCGTGCGCTGGATCGACGATTCGAAGGGCACGAACGTCGGGGCCACGATCGCGGCCGTCAGCGGCATGACCGGGCCGTTGGTGCTGATCGCGGGGGGCGACGGCAAGGGCCAGGATTTCTCGCCGCTGGTGGCAGCGTTTCGCGCCAAGGTGCGCCACGTCGTGTTGATCGGACGCGATGCGCCGCTCCTCGCCACGACGCTGCAGGGCGTCTGCACCACGGAGCGCGCCACCACGATGCCGGACGCGGTGCGCCGCGCCGCAGCGCGCAGTGGCAGGGGCGACACGGTTCTGCTCTCACCCGCCTGTGCGAGCCTCGACATGTTTCGCGACTACGCGCAGCGCGGCGATTTCTTCGCCAACGCCGTGCGCGAGCTCGAGCCATGAACGTCGCGGCACTACAGTTCTCGCGTTCCATGGGCCGGACCCCGCGCCTTACGCTCGACCCGTTGCTGGTCTCGTGCGCGCTGGCACTGCTGCTGCTCGGTCTCGTGATGGTGACCTCCGCCTCGATCTCGATCGCGGAGCAGGAACTTGGCTCGCCGTTCGCATTCCTCGAGCGACAGCTGATGTTTGCGACCGTCGGTTGCTGCCTGGGCCTGGTGGCTTTCACGTTGCCCACCGAGCTGTGGGAGCGCATCAGCTTCGCGCTCCTGCTGATCGGGCTGGTACTGCTGGTGCTGGTCCTGGTCCCTGGAGTCGGACATGCGGTCAACGGGAGCCGGCGCTGGCTGCGGATCGGGATGTTCAATTTCCAGGCCTCGGAGCTGGCGCGGCTCCTGATCCTGATCCACATCTGCAGTTACGCCGTGCGCCGCCAGGAAGAGCTGCGCACCACCATGAAAGGCGTGCTGAAGCCACTCGGGCTGCTCGCGCTCGGCGCGCTGTTGCTGCTGCTGGAGCCTGACTTCGGCGCCGCCGCGGTGCTGCTGATCACCGGCTTTGCCGTGCTGTTCATCGCCGGGATCTCGTGGCGGCACGTGCTGGTCGTACTGGCGATCGGAGGCATGGGCCTCGGCGCGATCGCCGTGTCCTCCGCCTATCGCGTGCGCCGGCTGACGACATTTCTCGATCCCTGGTCCGATCCCTTCAACAGCGGTTTTCAGCTCACCCAATCGCTGATCGCGATCGGACGTGGCGAATGGTTCGGCGTCGGCCTGGGCGCGAGCGTGCAGAAGCTGTTCTACCTTCCGGAGGCGCACACCGATTTCGTGTTCGCGGTGCTGGCCGAAGAGCTGGGACTCGCGGGCGTCATGCTGGTGCTGACATTGTTCCTGGTGCTGGTGTGGCGCTGTTGCCAGATCGCACGCCAAGCGGCTCAGGCCGGTCAGTTGTTCCAGGCCTACCTCGCCGCTGCCTTCGGCATCTGGGTGGGGCTGCAGGCGTTCATCAACATCGGCGTGAACATGGGCGTGCTGCCGACCAAGGGCCTGACGCTGCCGCTCATGAGCTACGGACGCAGCAGTCTGCTGGTCACGCTGGCGTGGCTCGGCATCGTGCTGCGCATCGGCCACGAGTGCGCAACCGCGGGCCGGCTCGCCGTGCCCCGCGCGGAAGCGACGCGATGACGGCTGCGGTATTGATCATGGCAGGGGGCACTGGTGGTCATGTTTTCCCGGCGCTCGCGGTGGCCGAGCTCCTGCGTGAGCGCGAGTGCCGCGTCGTGTGGGTCGGGACACGACGCGGCCTCGAGGCGCGCATCGTGCCAGCGAAGGGGTTTGCGATCGAATGGCTGTCGGTGTCGGGCCTCAGGGGCAAGGGGCTGCTCACGTGGGTCCTGGCACCGGTGCAGCTCGCCATCGCGCTGTCGCAGGCGTTCAAGATCGTGCGCCAGCAGAAACCGACTGTCGTGCTCGGCGTCGGCGGCTTCGCGACCGGGCCGGGCGGTGTCGCCGCCTGGCTTCTTGGCCGGCCGCTCGTGATCCACGAGCAGAACGCAATTGCCGGACTCACGAATCGCTGGCTGGCGCGCATCGCGCGACTGGTGCTCGAAGGCTTTCCGGGTAGCTTCCCGCAGGGCGTCGCCACGCGTTGCATCGGCAATCCCGTGCGGCGCGAGATCGCGGCACTGCCGGCGCCCGAGTCGCGGTTTGCGGTGCGTGGCGGACAAATGCGCCTGCTCATCATCGGCGGGAGCCTGGGCGCCAAGCGCCTCAACAGCAGTGTGCCGCGCGCACTTGCGCTGTTGCAGCGACAGGGCCACCGCTTCGATGTGTGGCACCAGGCCGGAGAGCGCGGCATCGAGGAGGCTCGCGCCGAGTACTCGCTCGCGAATGTCAGCGGGCGCATCGAAGCGTTCATTGACGACATGGCCGGCGCCTACGGCTGGGCCGATCTCGTCATCTGCCGCGCCGGGGCCCTCACCGTTGCCGAGCTTGCCGCCGCGGGTGTTGGCGCGATCCTGGTGCCGTTCCCGTTCGCGGTCGACGACCACCAGACGCACAACGCGCGCTTTCTCACCGAGGTCGGCGGCGCGGTACTCATTGCCGATCGGGATTTCGAGCCGGCTCGCGTGGCCGCGGAGCTGACGCAGCTTGCAGGCGACCGGCTCTCGCTGCTCGAGATGGCGCGGCGCGCGCGCACTCGCGCGATGCCGCATGCGGCGGAGTCTCTCGCGCGCGCGGTGCTGGACCTGGCGGGGCAGGCGTCATGACCTCGCAACTGCGCCGCCTCACCGACAACCGCATGCGCCGCATCCAGCGCATCCATTTCGTCGGCATCGGCGGCAGCGGCATGGGCGGCATCGCCGAAGTGCTGATCAATCTGGGTTACGACGTGCAAGGCTCGGACCTCAAGCCCAACGCCGTCACCGATCGATTGCGCCAGCTCGGCGCCCACATCGTGTTCGGACATGCAGCGGACAACGTCGGTGCAGCCGATGTCGTCGTCGTGTCGAGCGCGGTGCGCGCCGAGAATCCGGAAGTGCAAGCGGCGTTGGCGCGCCGCCTGCCGGTCGTACAGCGCGCCGAGATGCTCGGCGAGCTGATGCGCTTTCGTTACGCGATAGCAGTAGGAGGAACCCATGGTAAGACGACGACTACGAGCCTGGTCGCCAGCATCCTGGCCGAAGGCGGAGAAGATCCCACTTTCGTGATCGGTGGACGGCTGAAGAGCGCCGGGTCGAATGCGAGGCTCGGCGCTGGCCGTTACCTGGTGGCGGAGGCAGACGAGAGCGATGCCTCGTTCCTGCACCTTCAGCCGCTGATCGCGATCGTCACCAACATCGATAACGATCACCTGAGCACGCACGACGGCGATTTCTCGCGGCTCAAGCAGAGTTTCGTCGAGTTCCTGCACAACCTGCCGTTCTACGGCCTCGCGGTGTTGTGTGCCGACGACGAACACGTGCGCGACATCCTGCCGCGCGTCAGCCGGCCGATCGTCACCTACGGCATCGCGAATGCCGCCGACATCCGCGCCGGCAACATCCAGCGCCACGAGCTGCGCACGACCTTCGAGGTGACCAGGCCGGGCCACGACGCCGCGCTTCGAGTCACCGTCAACCTTCCGGGTACGCACAACGTGCTCAATTCGCTGGCAGCGATTGCCGTCGGCACCGAGCTCGGCGTTAGCGATGAGGCATTGAGCCGCGCCCTGGAGAATTTCCAGGGGATCGATCGGCGTCTGCAGCTGATCGGCGACGTCGACTCGCCGCACGGCCACGTCACGATCATCGACGACTACGGCCATCACCCGACCGAGATAGCTGCCACGGTGGAGGCGATCCGCCAGGGCTGGCCCGGACGGCGTGTGGTGCTCGCATTCCAGCCGCATCGCTACTCGCGCACGCACGACCTTCTGGATGATTTCGCGCGCGTGCTCGCCGGGATCGACGTGCTGTTGGTAACCGAGGTTTATGCGGCGGGCGAGACACCCATTGCGGGTGCGGACGGCCGCGCGATCTGCAGAGCCGTGCGCTCGCGGGGCCAGGTCGAGCCGATCTTCGTGGAACGAGTCGAGGGGCTTGCCACGGCGCTGGCGGACGTGCTGCGCGACGGCGACGTTGTCGTGACCATGGGTGCCGGCAACATCGGCGCAATTTCCCACGAGCTGCCGACACAACTCGGCAGCAGCGGGCGGCGGGGCAAGAGCAAGTGAACGCGGTCGCCGTCAGCTCCGAATACAGCGGCCGGGTCGTGCACAACGAACCGATGTCGCGCCACACCTCGTGGCATGTCGGTGGCCCGGCGGAAACCTACTTCGAGCCGCGCGACGCCGAGGATCTCGCGGCATTCCTGCGCGGCCTGCCGGCCGGCACGCCGCTTCACTGGATTGGTCTCGGCAGCAATGTGCTGGTGCGCGATGGCGGCCTGCGCGGCGTCGTGATCTCGACGCACGGCACGCTCGATGATCTGGAGCGCACCAACGAGACGCAGATTCGAGGCGGAGCCGGTGTGGCCTGCGCGCGGCTCGCGAAGCAGTGCGTGAAATGGGGCCTGGGACCCGCGGAGTTCTTCGCCGGGATTCCCGGGACGCTCGGCGGAGCGCTCGCGATGAACGCCGGGGCATTCGGCGGAGAGACCTGGCGTCACGTGGTCGAGGTCGAGACCATCGACAGATCCGGCGCACGGCGCACCCGTGCCGCCAGTGAATTTCGCGTTGGCTATCGCAGCGTCGTTGCACCCGCCGAAGAGTGGTTCATCAGCGCGAGGCTCCAGTTCGAGCATCGCCCCGAAGCGCACCAGGACGAAATCCGCAATCTGCTCGCGCGCCGCAAGGAATCACAGCCGATCGGCGCCTGGAGCGGCGGGTCGACGTTCACCAACCCGGTCGGCGATCACGCCGCGCGCCTCATCGATTCGGCGGGACTCAAGGGCTATCGCATTGGCGGCGCCTCGGTTTCTGCCAAGCACGCCAACTTCCTTCTCAATGAGGGCGAAGCCACGGCCCGCGATCTCGAGCAGCTGATCCTGCACGTGCAGCGCACCGTCGAGCGTGTTCACGGCGTACGCCTCGAGACGGAAGTCCGGATCATGGGAGAGGCGGCATGAGCGCGTCCCGCATCACCGATGCGCGCGCCTTCGGCCGGGTCGCTGTGCTGATGGGAGGCAACTCCTCGGAACGCGAAGTGTCGCTCGATTCCGGGCGCAACGTTCTTGCCGCGCTCCAGGCGCGGGGTGTGGACGCGCACGGCGTCGATGGAATCCCGTCGCTCATCGAAGCGCTCGTCGCTCGTCGCTTCGAGCGGGTGTTCAACATCCTGCACGGTGGCGACGGCGAAAATGGGGTCCTGCAAGGCCTGCTCGACGCGCTCAAGGTGCCCTACACGGGCTCCGGCGTGCTGGGCTCCGCGCTGTCGCTCGACAAGATCCGCACCAAGCAGGTCTGGCTCTCGCTCGGCCTGTCGACACCGCGCTACCTGCGTCTCGAGCGTGGCGGTGATATCGAGAAAGTGGCGCGCTCGATCGGCCTGCCGCTGATCGTCAAGCCCTCGCTCGAGGGCTCGAGTGTCGGAGTCAGTCGCGTGTTCAACCCCGCCGACCTGCCGCGGGCGGTCGAGCTCGCCGCAAGCTATCCGGGCGAGTTGCTCGTCGAGCAGCTGATCGAAGGCGGGGAGTACACGGTCGCAATTCTGGGCCCGGAAGCGCTCCCCTCGATCCAGATCATCCCGAAGGGCGAGTACTACGACTATCACGCGAAGTACATCGCCGAGGACACGCAGTACCTGTGCCCGGGACTCAAAGGCAATGCCGAGAAGGAGATCAGGGCGCTGGCGCTCGCAGCGTTCCGGGCCGCCGGCTGCTCGGGCTGGGGACGCGTCGACCTCATGCGGGATGAGCGGGGGCAGAACTTCCTGCTCGAGGTGAATACGGCTCCCGGCATGACCAGTCATTCGCTGGTGCCGAAGGCGGCGCGCGCAGTCGGCGTGGACTTCGAGACGCTGGTGTGGCGGATCCTCGAATCGAGCTTCGAGCGGGGCCAGGCATGAACGTGCTGCCTCTGAAGAAACGCAACCGGCGCAAGCTCCCGCAGCGTGAATGGCGCCTGCCGGGGATCAACTGGCGGCGGATCGCCGCGCTCCTTGCCTTCTTCGGTCTCGCTGCGGCGCTCGCCTATGGCCTGATGCTCGCGCTCGATCAGCCGATACGCGTGGTGTCGGTCGAAGGCAAATTCCAGCGTGTCTCGCCGGTGCAGATCGAGCAGGCGGTCACGAGCGGCCTGCATGAGGGGTTCATGTCGGCAGACCTGGAGAAGGTCCGGCGCCGCGTCGAAGAGCTGCCGTGGGTGGACCGCGCGCGCATCCAGCGGCGCTGGCCCGACGGTCTGCGAGTGGAGATCACCGAGCAGGTGGCGGCTGCACGCTGGGGCGAAGCGGGCCTGCTCAACACACGTGGCGAGCTGTTCCTGCCCAACGCGCGCCACGTGCCGCCGGAGCTGCCACGACTGACCGGGCCGGAAGGCACGGAGTGGCAGGTGGCGCAGCGCTACCTCGCGGCGCAGGGCCGCCTCATCGAAGCCGGCCTGCGACTCGCTGCCTTGGACCTCGATGCGCGTGGCGCGTGGCAGCTCGAGCTCTCCAATGGCATCAGCGTGCGACTCGGACGGCGGCAGGTCGATGACCGCCTCGACCGCTTCATCCAGGCCGCAGTGCCCACCATCGGCGGGCGCGCCGAGGACATCGCGTACGTCGACATGCGCTACAGCAACGGCTTCGCCGTCGGCTGGAAGCGCGCGGGCGGCGTGGCGCGCACGGATGAGCCCGCAAAACCGAAACCGGCGACGCCGCCACCCCATTTCACCGCATGAGGAACCTGATCACACATGTCCCGGCGCTCTGATCGCAACCTCCTGGTGGGACTCGATATTGGCACCTCGAAGGTGGTGGCGATCGTGGGCGAGATGGCGAGCGACGCCAGCATCGAAGTCATCGGCATCGGCTCGCATCCTTCACGCGGCCTGAAGAAGGGCGTCGTGGTCAACATCGAGTCGACCGTGCAGTCGATCCAGCGCGCCGTGGAAGAGGCCGAGCTGATGGCGGGCTGCGAAATTCACTCCGTGTACACCGGCATCGCCGGCAGCCACGTACGGAGCCTGAACTCGCACGGCATCGTCGCGATCCGCGACAAGGAAGTGACCGGCGGCGACGTCGATCGCGTCATCGATGCCGCCAAGGCGGTGGCGATCCCGGCCGACCAGAAGATCCTGCACGTGCTGCCGCAGGAATTCATCATCGACAACCAGGAAGGCATCCGCGATCCGATCGCGATGTCCGGTGTGCGCCTGGAAGCCAAGGTGCACATCGTCACCGGTGCCGACAGCGCGGCGCAGAACATCGTGAAATGCGTGCAGCGCTGCGGCCTGCACGTCGAGGACATCGTGCTCGAGCAGCTCGCCTCGAGCTTCGCGGTGCTCACCGACGATGAAAAGGAGCTGGGCGTGTGCCTGGTCGACATCGGTGGTGGCACCACCGACCTCGCGGTGTTCTCGAACGGCGCCATCCGCCACACGGCGGTGATCCCGATCGCCGGCGACCAGGTCACGAACGACATCGCCGTATCGATGCGCACGCCGACCCAATACGCCGAAGACATCAAGCTGCGTTACGCCTGCGCGCTGTCGCAGCTTGCGAATCCGGACGAGACCATCGAAGTGCCCAGCGTCGGCGACCGGCCGCCGCGGCGCCTCGCGCGCCAGACGCTCGCCGAGATCGTCGAACCGCGCTACGAGGAACTGTTCGGCCTGATTCGCGAAGAGCTGCGTCGCTCAGGATTCGAGGAAGCGATAGCCGCCGGCGTCGTGATCACCGGCGGCAGCGCCAAGATGGAAGGCGCGGTCGAGCTCGCGGAAGAAATCTTTCACATGCCGGTACGGCTCGGCTTGCCGCAGCACGTATCGGGTCTCGTCGAAGTGGTCAGCAATCCGATCCATTCAACCGGTGTCGGGCTGCTCCTTTACGCACGCGCAAACGCCCAGGGCGCGCTGCGTGAAAAGCCGATGTACGGGGGCATGAAGAGTGTGTTCGAGCGCATGAAAGCGTGGTTTCAGGGGAATTTCTGATGCGTCGGAAGAAATCTCGCGTTACGCGGAAGAAATCTCGTGCGAAGTCTCAAGAGAAGAGGAGAGCGTTCATGTTCGAGTTGATGGATGCATACAGTGCTAGCGCAGTGATCAAGGTGTTGGGCGTCGGCGGCGGCGGCGGCAATGCGGTCTCGCACATGGTCAATTGCGGTATCGATGGGGTGGATTTCATTTGCATCAACACCGATTCGCAGGCCTTGAAGCATTCCCGGGTGAAAGCTTCCCTGCAGATCGGCTGCAACATCACCAAGGGGCTCGGCGCCGGCGCCGACCCTGAAGTGGGTCGTCAGGCCGCGATGGAGGATCGCGACCGGATCATCGAGCTGATCGATGGCTGTGACATGTTGTTCATCACCGCCGGTATGGGTGGCGGAACTGGCACCGGCGCCGCGCCGGTAGTGGCCTCAGTCGCAAAGGAGCTCGGCATCCTTTGCGTCGCGGTGGTCACCAAGCCATTCGACATGGAGGGCAGCAAGCGCATGCTGGTGGCCGAACACGGCATTGCCGAGCTCGGCAAGTACTGCGATTCGCTGATCACGATCCCGAACCAGAAACTGCTGACAGTCCTCGGGAGCGAGACGACGTTGCTCGATGCCTTCAAGGCGGCCAACCAGGTGCTGCAGGGCGCCGTGCAGGGCATCGCGGAACTCATCACGCGACCGGGTCTCATCAATGTCGACTTCGCGGACGTCCGTACGGTGATGTCGGAAACCGGCATGGCGATGATGGGCTCGGGTGCCGCGAGCGGCCCGGAACGGGCACGTGAGGCGGCCGAGGCGGCAGTCTCGAGCCCGCTGCTCGAGGATATCAACCTGGCCGGTGCACACGGCATCCTGGTCAATGTCACCGCTGGCATGGACCTGTCGATCGGCGAATTCGAGATCGTGGGCAACACGGTGAAGAAGTTCGCCTCCGACGATGCCACGGTCGTGGTCGGCACGGTGATCGATCCGGACATGAAGAATCAGGTGCGCGTCACGGTGGTTGCGACCGGCCTCGGTCGTCCTACAGTGCGACACCAGCACCAGCCGTCGGCGGCGCAGCAGCAGCCGCAGATGCGCGTCGTTCAGCCTCGTGGCCGCGCGCCGCTGACAGGCGCGGACTACGCGGCACTGGAGAAGCCGACCGTGCAGCGCCAGCGAGCCGTGGGCGATGGCATGCGCGTTGACATGAACAGTGAAGATCTGCTCGACATTCCCGCATTTCTGCGGCGCCAGGCTGACTAAGGGAGAGGCTCGTGAAATCGAGATGAACGATCTGCGCAGGAGAGCTGCGCCTGGGGGGCAGAAAACTTAAGGTCCGGAATTGGCGGACTTTTTGACCTGTGTTACGGTAGCGCCCCTTTTTAAGTCAAAGGCGGGGTCGACTCCGGGGCGCGTCGACCGCAAGCGAAGGTCTGGGCGTAACAGGCGCCTGGCCAACGGCCGCCGTGTCGAAAGCGGGCATGGTCAATCAACGAACGCTCAAGAACAGCATTCGCGCCACGGGCGTGGGACTGCACACTGGTCAAAAGGTCCTGATGACCTTGCGGCCGGCCCCTGCCAACGTCGGTATCGTTTTCCGCCGGACGGATCTCGAGGTTCCTGTCGACATCCGCGCCCACGCCGAGAACGTCGGCGAGACGATGCTGGGCACCACTCTGGTCAAGGATGGCATCAAGGTCGCGACCGTCGAACATCTCCTATCGGCGTTCGCGGGCCTTGGCATCGACAACGCATTCGTCGAAGTGAGCGCGCCCGAAGTGCCCATCATGGACGGCAGCGCGGGTCCGTTCGTGTTCCTGCTCCAGTCCGCCGGGCTCGAGGAGCAGAGCACCCCCAAGCGCTTCGTGCGCATCAAGAAGAGTGTGCGCGTCGAGGAAGGCGACAAGTGGGCGCGCTTCGATCCGTTCGACGGCTTCAAGGTGAACTTCGAGATCGAATTCAATCACCCGATCTTCAAGAAGCGCTCCCAGGTCGCGTCGATGGATTTCTCCACCACCTCGTTCCTCAAGGAAGTGAGCCGTGCGCGCACGTTTGGGTTCATGCGCGATCTCGAGAGCTTGCGGGCGCGCAATCTCGCCCTCGGCGGGACCATGGATAACGCCATCGTGCTCGATGACTTTCGCGTGCTTAACGAGGACGGACTGCGCTACGAGGACGAATTCGTCAAGCACAAGATTCTCGATGCGATCGGGGATCTGTACCTGCTCGGTCACAGCCTCATCGGTGAATTCAGCGGCTTCAAATCCGGTCACGCGCTGAACAATCGCCTGCTGCGTACCTTGATCACGAATACCGAAACCTGGGAAGAAGTGACTTTCGAAACCGCAGCGGATGCGCCCATTTCCTTCGTCAGCGCGGCGGCCACCGCGTGAAGGATTCATTCCCCTGCGGGCCGCAACCGGTGACCGGGCTGCCCCTGCCTCGCGTCAGCGCACGAAGCCGGCGTTCAGCCGGTCGCGGGTTGAACCCGCACGCGAATGCGGTCGATCGGGACGCCGATCTCACGGGAGAGGGCGTCGCGAACGCGTGGGATTTCGAATCGCAGGCGCGCGCAGAACGCGGCCGAATCGACCCAGAGTGTGAGTTCCCGCTGGCGCAGAGCCGCGGCTGTGACGTGCTTCGCGAGCGCTTCGGGAAGCGTCGCGCGGATATGTTCCTTGAGCGCCAGCGCAGTCTTCGCGCGGTTGGACAGATGCTGCAGGCGGGGCGTCCCGCCCTGGATGAGTTCACTTAATGAGCGCGGTTTGTGCACTGCGATATGTCAAGATTGAGAAGCAGTTGGGTATGGATTTCGTTGTCTTACTGCGCCCGCTTGGGCATAGTCTACGCGACTGCAAGGGGCAAACTCACCGAAAGGTGAGGACGCAAAGCTACCGGTCTAAGGCGCGAGCTACGACAGCGGGGTTGCCAGTTTTGATCAATGTGAACAATAAGTTGCGACACAGCGCGGCTGCTGTTCCGGCGACCAGGGTGGGGATGGACGGAGCCGGAATCGTTTCGAAACGGACCGACACACGCTGTTGGGAGCAGACCGCATGAACGTGATCATCTTCGATCGCTTCCGAGGACGCGCCCGCGAGATAAACCTCGCGCATCCCAAAGCGATTGCCGCGGTCGGTGTCGGTGTTCTGCTGGTGCTCGGCGGCGTGTTTTTCGCCGGTCGCCAACTCGGCCTGCGCAACGCCATCAGTCAGCCCTCCGCGCAAGTCGCCGAATGGTCCAAGCGGCTCGAGACGCAGCAGGCCCAGGTCGCCGAGACTCGCCGCACTCTGCAGGACCATATCGACGCCCTCGCCAAGCGCGTCGGCCAGATGAACGCTCACGTGATCCGCCTCGATGCGCTCGGCCGTCGCCTGACGCAGATGGCCGATATCGACGAGCGGGAATTCGACTTCGGGAATCCACCGGCGCAGGGCGGTCCCGAGACTGACAGCCAGGGTGAAGCCGCGCAGATTCCCGAGCTCACCGCGATGATCGATGGACTCTCGCAGCAGATGGATGACCGCGAAGTGGAGCTCGGCGTCCTCGAGAACCTGATCCTGAGCCGCAATCTCAACGAGCAGATCAAGCCGAAAGGCCGCCCGGTCACCGACGGCTGGATATCGTCCTACTTCGGATCGCGTTCTGATCCCTTCACGGGATACACGGCGGTTCACAAGGGCGTCGATTTCGCCGGGCGCGCGGGTGCACAGGTGGTCGCCGTCGCCACTGGTGTCGTGACCTGGTCACGCGAGCGCTTCGGTTACGGCAAGATGGTCGAGATCAATCACGGTAACGGCTTCGTCACGCGCTACGCGCACAACGAACGCAATCTCGTCTCGGTCGGCGAGACCGTGCAGAAGGGTCAGCCGATCGCGCTCATGGGCTCCACCGGGCGGGCGACCGGTCCAAACCTGCACTTCGAAGTGCTGCGCAACGGCCGCCAGGTAAACCCGCTGCAGTTTGTCGGCGGGCGCTGAACTTCCGACCCCTCCCTCCAGTACAATACGCGACCTTTGGGTCCGGCCCGCTCCCTGAGCGGGGCCAGGCCTTTGTATTGCTGAAGGAAATTCGATCGTGTGGCAGTTCTTTACGCGCCTTTTCGGCAGCCGCAATCAGCGCCTGCTCAAGTCCTATGGCCGTTGGGTCAGTGAGGCCAATGCGCTCGAACCGGCGGTCCAGGCACTGACCGACGAGCAGCTGCGCGCCAAGACGGATGAGTTTCGCAAGCGCCTGGGCGAGGGCGCGACCCTCGTGGATATCCTGCCGGAGGCGTTCGCCTGCGTGCGCGAGGCGGCACGTCGCACGCTCGGCATGCGGCACTTCGACGTGCAGCTCATCGGCGGGATCGCGTTGCACGAGGGCAAGATCGCCGAGATGCGCACCGGCGAGGGCAAGACGCTGGTCGCGACGCTCCCGGCCTACCTGAATGCGCTCGCGGGCAAGGGCGTCCACATTGTCACGGTCAACGAATATCTTGCCCAGCGCGACGCGGACTGGATGGGGCCCGTGTACCGCTTCCTCGGTCTCACCGTCGGCGTCATCAAGAACGCACAGACACCCGCCGAGAAGCGCGACGCGTATGGCGCCGACATCACCTACGGCACCAACAACGAATTCGGCTTCGACTACCTGCGTGACAATCTCGCCTTCCGCCTCGAGGACCGCGTTCAGCGCAGCCTCTCATACGCGATCGTCGATGAGGTCGATTCGATCCTGATCGACGAGGCGCGTACGCCGCTGATCATTTCGGGCCCTGCCGAGGAGAGCACCGAGCTCTACGTCAAGATCAACGCGCTGGTGCCGCGCCTCAAGGTGCAGAAGGAAGACGACGAAGTCCTGGAGCAACGACAGGCGCAAGCGCGAGCCGAGGGCAAGCCGGAACCCGAGCCCGGCGATTACACGGTGGATGAAAAATCCAAGCAGGTGCATCTCACCGAAGTCGGTCATGAACGCGTCGAACAGCTGATGCTCGAGGGCGGGCTGCTGCGGGAGGGGAGCCTGTATGACGCCGCCAATATCCGCCTCATGCATCACCTGACTGCGGCATTGCGCGCGCATTCGCTCTACCACCGCGATGTCGAATACATCGTCCGCAACGGTGAAGTGATCATCGTCGATGAATTTACGGGGCGCACGATGCAGGGCCGGCGTTGGTCGGATGGCCTGCACCAGGCGGTGGAAGCCAAGGAAGCCGTGCGCGTGCGCGAGGAGAACCAGACGGTCGCCTCGATCACTTTCCAGAACTATTTCCGCCTCTATTCGAAGCTCGCCGGCATGACCGGCACCGCGGATACGGAGGCGTTCGAGTTTCAGCAGATCTACGGCCTGGAAGTGGTCGTGATCCCGACCCACAAGCCGATGGTCCGTGACGATGCGTCGGACCTGGTCTATCTGTCCAGGAAGGACAAGTTCGAAGCCATCATCGAGGACATCCGCGAGTGCGTGAAGCGCGAGCAGCCGGTGCTGGTCGGTACTACCACGATCGAAACCTCCGAATTCCTGTCCGGGCTTCTCAACCAGGAAGGCGTGCGTCACCAGGTGCTGAATGCCAAGCAGCACGAGCGCGAGGCGCACATCGTCGCGCAGGCGGGGCGGCCCGGCACGGTGACCATCGCGACCAACATGGCGGGCCGCGGCACTGACATCGTGCTCGGGGGCAATCTCGAAGCGGAACTGCACTCTCTCGAGAACCCGGAGCCGCCGACAATTGACAAGGTCAAGAGCGACTGGAATGTGCGCCATGAAGCCGTGGTGAACGCGGGCGGGCTGCATATCGTCGGTACCGAGCGGCACGAGTCGCGTCGCATCGACAACCAGCTGCGCGGCCGCTCCGGCCGCCAGGGCGACCCCGGCTCGAGCCGCTTCTACCTGTCGCTCGAAGACAACCTGATGCGCATCTTCGGCGACCCCAACCGCACCAAGGCGCTGCTGTCGCGCGTCGGAATGAAGGAAGGGGAAGTCATCGAGAGCCGCATGCTGTCGCGCCAGATCGAGAAGGCGCAGCGCAAGGTCGAGGCGTACAACTTCGATGCGCGCAAGAACCTGCTCGAGTACGACGACGTCGCCAATGACCAGCGCAAGGTGATCTACCAGCAGCGTACTGAGCTGATGGCCGCGGAAGACGTCGCCGACGCCGTGCACGGCATCCGCGAAGAAGTCGTCAATAACCTGATCAACACGTTCCTGCCGCTCGGCACGTTGCCGGAGCAATGGGACCTCGCGGGCCTCACCGCTGCGGTGGAACGCGATTTCAACGTGCGCCTCGATCCGAAGGGCTGGCTGGACGCGGACACGGCTCTCGAGGAGCAGGGCCTGCGCAAGCGGATCGTGCAGGAAATCGATGCGGCGTACGAGCAGAAGGTCTCGCAGCTCGGGGCGCCCGCGATGCGTTACTTCGAGAAGGCCGTCATGCTGCAGCAACTCGATGTGCACTGGCGCGAGCATCTGGCCGCGATGGATTACATGCGCCAAGGCATCCACCTGCGCGGCTACGCACAGAAGAATCCCAAGCAGGAATACAAGCGCGAGGCCTTCGAGCTGTTCAGCGCGATGCTCGATCGCATCAAGTTCGACACGGTGACGATCCTGTCGCGGCTGCAGGTCCGTAGCCAGGAAGAGATCGATCGCGAGGAAGAGGAAAGGCGCAAGCGCATGGCGAGGGCCTTGCAGGCGCAGCACGCTCAGGCGCAATCGCTGGTTGCACCGGAGGAAGAGGCTCAAGCGGCGGCCGGGCCGCTCGCTCGCGGACCCGAAGCGCAGGCCCAGGCCCCCTTTGTGCGTGGTGGCCGCAAGATCGGGCGCAACGAGCCTTGCCCCTGCGGATCGGGGAAGAAGTACAAGAACTGCCACGGCGCGCTTGGGAAAGAGGAAGGCGTCGGGTCCTGAGGAGGCGGGAGCTTGAACGCTCGCAAACTCCCCGAGATACGGGTGGTCGCTGGCGCGCTGTTCGACGATCAGGGGCGGGTACTGATCGCGCAGCGCCCGCCGGGATCCCACATGGCGGGTCGCTGGGAGTTTCCCGGCGGCAAGATCGATGCCGGCGAAAGCGAGCTGCAGGCGTTGAGTCGCGAGCTCAGCGAAGAGCTGGGTGTGCAGCTGATCAGCGCCGAGCGCATGCTCGGGCTCACCCACGATTACGCGGAGCGTCGCATCGTGCTCACCATGTGGCACGTGACCGCGTACGAAGGCACACCCCGAAGCCTGGACCGGCAGGCGCTGAAGTGGGTGAGACCAGCGGACCTCGTCAACGAAGACCTGCTCGAGGCGGATCTACCGATCGTTGCTGCGCTCGTGGCACGCGACGCTACGGCTTCAGATTCTCGTCGAAGAATCTCTTGATCGTCTCGTAGGCGTGCGGCCCCATGTCCGCGTGCCGGAGTAGTCCATGCTTGCCGCCCGGATAGGTCATCATGTCGAAGGGCTTGTCCAGGTCCTGCAGGCGCTTGAACAATTTCGTGCTGTTTGAGAAGAGCACGTTGTCGTCCGCCATGCCATGGATGACAAGGAGCGGTGCCCGGAGGGCATCCGCGTACTTGAGCACGCTGCTCGCCTCATACCCGCTCGCGTTCTGCTGCGGCAGCCCGAGATAGCGTTCGGTGTAGTGCGTGTCGTACATGCGCCAGTCGGTCACGGGAGCGCCGGCGACGCCCGCCTGGAAGTAGTCCGGTGCTGTAAAGAGACACATCAGCGCCATGTAGCCGCCATAACTCCAGCCGAAGACCCCGATGCGCTTCGGGTCCACGAACGGCAGCGAGCGCAGATAGGTCGCTCCCTCGACCTGATCGGCGACTTCGATCTGGCCGAGCCGCCGGGTAATGACGGACTCGAACGCCACGCCGCGAAAGCCGCTGCCGCGATTGTCGAGCGTGAATACCACGTAACCGCTTTGCGCAAGGATCTGGCGGAAGAACCCTTCGTTGCTGCGCGGATATCCGCCCCAGGCCTGCCGCACCCGCTGCACGCCCGGCCCGCCATACACGTCGACGATCACGGGGTACTTGTGCGCCGCGTCGAAATGCGCCGGCTTGAGCATCTGGTAGTACAGCGTCTGCCCATCGGCGGCTTTCAGCGTGCCGAATTCAGTGCGCACATGCACGTCGCGATAAGGCGCATAGGGATGCGAGTCGTCGAGCGCATTGTCGATGAGCGTGGCGAACAAGCGACCGTCGATGCGCCTCAGCTGGATGCGAGGCGGTCGCTCGGGGTTGGAATACACCTCCAGGAAGAACTGGTGATCCGGCGAGACCGCGGCCGTGTGCCAGCCCGCCTCGACGGTGATGCGCTTGGGAGCGGAATTCCAGCGCAGCGGCACCGAATAGAGATGACGCTCGAGTGGACTTTGTTCGTTCGCCGTGAAGTAGACGCGTCCCTGCGCTTCGTCCACGTCCACGACGGCGCGAGAACCGCCATCTCCGACCACCATCCACGCACCACTGGTGAGCGCCCGGATGAGGTTGCCATCAAGGTCATAGAGGTAAAGGTGTTGGTACCCGGTGCGGCTCGAAGCCCAAATGAAAGCGGGCGAGGAGCTGAGGAACGTCAACTCATCGTTCAAGTCCACCCATGTGGTGCTGGTCTCGGTCAGCAGCACTTTCGACTTGCCCGTGACCGCGTCCACTTTCAGAAGGTCCAGGCGGCGCTGATCGCGAGACTGCCTTTGCGCCGCCACGTGCCGCGCGTCCGCAAACCAGTCGACGCGGGCGAGGTAGATATCGCGCTCGGATCCCAGATCGAGATGCGTGACGCCCCCGCTCTTCAGCTCGATCGACTCGAGATCGATCAGCACGTTGTGTGAACCTGCGGCCGGGTAGCGCTGGGTGAATACCGAGACCTCGTCGGCGTTGATCTCGGAACGCTGCACCTCGGGAACCGGACTTTCATCGACACGCGCGTAGGCGATGCGCTGCTCGTCGGGCGACCACCAGTAGCCGGTGCTGCGTCCCATCTCCTCTTGGGCGATGAACTCGGCCATGCCGTTCTTGATCGGACCGCCGCCATCGGTGGTAAGCGCGCGTTCGCGGCCGGTGGCGAGATCGAGCAGGAAGAGATTCTGGGCGCGGATGAAACTCACGAAATGGCCTAGCGGGGAGAATTTCGCGTCGGTCTCGGTTTCGGCGGTCTGCGTGAGGCGGCGCACCGCCCTGCCAGCGGGCGCACGCAGGTCGTAATAGAAAAGATCGCCGCCCAGCGGGAAGAGCAGGGCCTGCCCATCGGGCGCGAACAGGTACTCGACGATCCCGGAGAGCGAAGAGATGCGCTGGCGCTCGCGGCGTTGCAGTTCCTCGTCGGAGAGGCGGCCTTCGTCACCGACGAGGGCGCTCGAATCGACCAGCACCCGGGACTTGCCTGAACGGATCTCGTATTCCCACAGGTCGAGCTTGTCCTTCCGATCCGCCTTGCCACGCAGGAATGTCACTCGCTGTCCGTCCGGTGAGATCTGCGCCGCGCGCAGGGACGGCCCGCTCAGATCCGGTGCCGAGAAGATGCGACTGATGGGCAGATCGACAGCCTGTGCTGCCTGGGCGCAGGCGAACAGGGGCACCAACAACAAGGGGAATGGTCGGATTGGCTTCATACGTGTAGGCTGCGCGCAAAATTTTGCCGGAGTTTAGGCATGATGAACCGACCAATCCACTCCTACCGCACCTGGACTGTCGTCGTCGCGGCGACGCTGCTTGCCGCGTGCGGACACACGCCGGCGCCGCAGACGGCCCACGCCAATGCCCTGCAGTACCCGGAGGCACAGCGCGGAACGCAGGTCGACAAGTACGACGGCGTGAACGTGCAAGACCCCTATCGCTGGTTCGAGGACCTCGACAGTCAGCAGACCAAGAACTGGGTGGCGGCGGAAAACCGGCTTTCCCAGCCATACCTGGAATCGATCCCGGCGCGCGGCTGGATCAAGCAGCGACTCACGCAGCTCTGGAACTACGAGCGCTTCTCCGTTCCAGTGAAGGAGGGCGGTCGTTATTTCTGGTTGCGCAACGACGGCCTGCAGAACCAGAGCGTGCTGTTCGTGACTGACGGACTGCAGGCGCCGGCGCGCGTCCTTCTCGACCCGAATGTGCTCAGTTCCGATGCCACCGTGGCGCTGGCGGATTTTCACGTCAGCCCCGACGGGCGCTACCTTGCGTATGCGCTCTCGGACGGCGGCACGGACTGGAAGACCTGGCACATTCGCGACGTGAACACCGGTCAGGACCTGGCGGATGTGCTGAAGGACGCCAAGTTCACCGACGTGTCGTGGGAACGCGATTCAAGCGCGTTCTTCTACAGCCGCTACCCGTTGCGTGCGGATGGATCGGGCGATGATTCGAAACAGGTCTCCATCTATCGCCACGAGGTCGGCGCAGCGCAATCCCGGGACACCTTTGTATACGCTGTCACCGATCATCCAACCCGCAATCCCTATCCCGAAGTGACCGAGGACGGCCGGTATCTCCTGATCAACTTGTTCGACGGCTATCAGACCAACGGCGTCTACTACGCGCCGCTCCCGCTCAAGGCCTCCGCAACCGGCGCTGAGGTGGTTCGGCTGCTGGATGACTGGCGGGGCTACTACACCTTCTTCGGCTCCGACGGCCCGGTGTTCTATTTCTGGACGACCGAGGATTCACCGCGTGCTCGCGTCGTGGCGATCGACACGCGGCATCCGGCGCGGGCGATGTGGCGCACCGTGGTGCCCGAGGCCGCCGATGCGATCCAGGATGCTACCTATCTGGGTGGCAAGGTCGTCGTCACGTATCTGCACGATGCGCATTCGCAGGCCAGGATCTTCGATACGGGCGGGCGGCTGATCAAGGAGGTCACACTGCCAGGCAAGGGCACGATCGATGGCTTCCGGGGTCACGCGGACAGCAGCGAGACCTTCTTCTCGTATGCGGACTACCTGACGCCGACATCGATCTATCACTACGACGTGGCGTCGAAGCGGGCCGACCTGTTTCGCGCACCGAAGATCGCTGCCGATACCTCGCGCTTCGTCACCGAGCAGGTGTTCTATACCAGCAAGGACGGCACGCGGGTGCCGATGTTCATCACGCATCGTGCCGACCTGAAGAAAGATGGCGGTACGCCGACGCTGCTCTACGGTTACGGCGGCTTCAACAACCCGCTGACGCCCGCATTCAGCGTTCCCGTTCTCGTATGGCTCGAGATGGGCGGCACGTATGCGGTGGCGAACCTGCGCGGCGGTTCCGAGTATGGCGAGGCCTGGCACCTGGCGGGGACCAGGGCCCACAAGCAGAACGTGTTCGATGACTTCATCGCGGCGGCTCATTACCTCGTCGATGAGCGCTACACCTCGAGGGAGCAGCTCGCGATTCTCGGGCGCAGCAACGGTGGCCTGCTGATCGGTGCCGTGATCACGCAGGACCCGGGACTCGTCGCGGCCGCGCTTCCGGCGGTAGGTGTTCTGGACATGCTCCGTTACCACACCGCCAGTGCGAACGCCCGGCAGTGGTCGAGCGACTACGGCCTCAGCGAAAACCCGCAGGACTTTCCTGCGCTGTACTCGTACTCGCCGTATCACAACGTACACGCCGGGACTTGCTATCCGCCGACCCTCATCACGACCGCGGACCACGATGACCGCGTGGTGCCCTGGCACAGCTTCAAGTTCGGCGCCGCATTGCAGGCAGCGCAGGGATGCAAGAATCCGATCCTGCTCCGAGTCGAGACGCGCGCGGGCCACGGCGCAGGCAAGCCGGTCTGGATGCAGATCGAGGACTTTGCGGACCAGTGGGCGTTTCTCAGTCGCAACCTGCGCATGGACGTGCCGGAGGTTGCCGCGAAATCACGCGCGGCGGGTGGCGGATCGTAGCGGGTGTATCCTGCCGCGATCATAAAATCGTTAACAACCAATAAGTTAAGCGCTTGACTCGGGTTTCTCGTCGCCAGGCGAGGCGGGTTCCGCCGGCACCGCCTCGCCGGCAATGCCGCGCTCGTCGCTCAGCCACGCTCCGAGGTCGATGAGCCGGCAGCGATCGCTGCAGAATGGGCGGAACGGCGAATCCTCGGACCACTCGAGGAGTCGGTCGCAGGTGGGGCACTTGACGCGGGCGGACGACACGAGTCACGCCTCAGGTGCAGGAGGTGAGCACGAAGCGGACGTCCTCCTCGGCCTGCTGCGCGCGTCCGCTCAATTCCTTCCAACTCATGAAGCGCAGACTGCAGCGATAGTGGCTGCCGCTGATCTCCGGGTAGAGGTCCGAGTCCCACGGCAGCATGATCCGCAGCAGCTGAATCGGGTTCTCGCGCTCGAAATTGATCTGGTATTGCCCCGCCGGTGCCACTTCCTCGCGCGGGCGGGCATTCTGGCGTGTGACCCACAGGAGCTCGATCACCCCGTCGCATATCGGCCGCACCAGCTTCATCCACTCCTCGAACGTCGCGGCGCGCTGTTCGGCAGGCCGGCTGAGCCAGAAGCTGTAGTCCGGGAGATCGAACTCGCAGGTGCCGCCGGGGATGGCGCTGCGGTGCTTGATCGCGTTCAGAAATTCCGATTCGCGCAGCGGCTGCATGAAATTCGCACCCATGCTGACGAGCTCGCTGCGCAGCCGAATGAGGTTCGACATCACCGAGCGCAGGCGTCCCGGGTCGACACCCGGCTTGGATTGAAATTCGTTCAAGGCCTGCACGTGCCGCTCGAGGTCCTTGATGACATCGCTGCGCAGGTCGCCACGCGCCGTGATCGCCAGGATCTCCAGCAGGCTTCCCACCGCGGCGCGGCTGCTCCAGGGATTGGGCAGTTCGGTGTGATAGAGCGCCTGCGAGTAGAGAAACTCCAGCCGCAGGAACGTGCGCATCCGCTCGTTGAGCGGCTGCTCGTACACGACGAACTGGCTCGCGGGTTCAGCTGCGGGTTCGATGAAGGCGTGCGAGGTCATTGCGCGGCGCTGGCGGTCATGGGGCTTGGAAGCATGGGCTATTTTGCGGCACTTCGAGTGCGAGTGTCACCGGGAAATTCCTGTCGGCGCTCACCGACAGTCCGTGACGATCCCGCGCGCAAGCAGACTCAGCGGACCTCATCGCCCCGCGGCGAGGCGCCGGTAGCTGTCATCGAGCTGCGCGACCTGGGATTCGAGCTCCGCGAGCGTGGCGTCGTTACTGATTACATCATCAGCAAGGGCCAGGCGGGCCGCGCGCGAGGCCTGCGCGGCGATCATCGCTTGTGCCTGGGCCGGGTTTTCCGCGTCCCGTTGCATCAATCGGTCGAATTGTGTTTCGGGAGCTGAATCGACCACGAGAACACGATCGACCTGGCCCTCGTGGCGGCCTTCGAGTAGCAGCGGGATCACGAGAATTTGATAAATGCCGCCAGCCTGCCCCGAGCGGCACTCCATCTCGTCGAGTATTGCGGGGTGCAGGATCGCTTCGAGTCGCTCCCGCTTGCGCGGGTCGCTGAAGATGAGCGTACGCATGCGGCGACGATCCAGCGCCCCATGGGTGTCGAGAATGTCGCGACCGAACTCCTGCACGACGCGTGCTAGCAGGGGCTGACCAGTGGCGACAATCTCGCGAGCAATCTCGTCGGTGTCGATGACGGGCACGCTGCGCGCCGCGAACAGCTTGGCAACCGTGCTCTTGCCGCTTGCGACGCCGCCAGTCAATCCAATGCGCAGGGGTTTCACGCCACGCATTATCCGCTACTGCCCACGCTTGCGAGCACCCGCCGAGGCCACCTCACCGCGGACTAGTGCAGCCCGCTCAAGTGCAGGTAACGATCGATGACCTGCGGACCCCACAGCAGGGCGATCCAGCCCGCCGCGGCGAGGTAAGGGCCGAAAGGAATCGGTACGTCTCGACCGTGGCGTTTGAGAAGCAGCAGGGCGATGCCGACCATCGCGCCGGTGGCTGCGGCGAGCAGGATGATCAGCAACAACATCTGCCAACCGAACCACGCACCGAACGCGGCGAACAGCTTGAAATCGCCGTAGCCCATCCCCTCCTTGCCGGTGAGCAGGCGGAACAGATGAAACACCGCCCAGAGACTCAGGTAGCCCACCGCAGCGCCGATGATGCTGCTGCGGGGATCGACGGGAATGGAGAAGTTGGTGTCGGAGCCGTGCGCCAGGCTGGCTAACAGGCCGAGCCACAGCAGCGGCAACGTGATGCTGTCGGGTAACAGCTGATGGTCGATGTCGATGCCCGAGAGCGCGATGAGGCTCCAGGTGAAGAGCAAGGCGGCGGCCAACTCCCACGACCAGCCGAAGCGCCAGGCGACGAAAGCCGAGAGAACCCCGGTGAGCAGTTCGACCACGGGGTAGCGCATCGAGATGCGAACGCCGCATTGAGCACAGCGGCCGCGCAGCAACAGGTAGCTCACGATCGGAATGTTCTCCCAGGCACGGATGGGCACCTGACACGCCGGGCAGCGCGAGCGCGGCTTGAGGAGGTTGAATTCCGGCTCTTGCGGGGCGGACGTAGCCGCGAAGCTTGACTCGATCCCGATGTCTGACGCCGTGGGCTGCGCGTACTGCGCTCCGGGTGCGGTTGTGAAGGGCTGGGCGTCAATGTCAGCCGCGCCGCCTGCAGTTGCGTGCACGGTCGCCGTGACCGCGTCGAGCTCCTCGCAGTGCCGGCGCCAGTCACGCTCCATCATGATCGGCAGGCGGTGGATCACGACGTTGAGGAAGCTGCCGACGAGCAGGCCCAGCACGACCACGAGCGTGATCAGCAGCGCGGGATTCGCCTGCAGCAGTTGTGTCGCCGTCACGTGATCGTCCCGGTCATATCACACAAAGTGACTTACCAGAGACGCGAACGCCGCGCGAGGGCGCGGCGTCCGTCGATCGACTTGAGGATACTGATCAGATGACCGCGCCCAGCTTGAAGATCGGCAGGTACATCGCGATCACGAGGCCGCCGACCAGCACGCCTAGAATCGCCATGATCAGCGGCTCGAGCAAGCTGCTCATGCTGTCGACTGCGTTGTCGACGTCCTGTTCGTAGAAGGTCGCAACCTTACCGGACATTTCATCGAGCGAGCCGGACTCTTCGCCGACCGCGATCATCTGCACGACCATGTTGGGGAACAGGCCGGTGTTCTCCATGGCGCGCTGCAGGCGCTGGCCTGTTGCGACCTCGTCCTTCATGCGTAGCACAGCCTGCTCGTAGACGATGTTGCCGGTCGCGCCAGCGACCGATTGCAGTGCCTCGACCAGCGGTACGCCCGCCGAGAACATAGTGGACAGAGTGCGCGCGTAACGGGCGATCGCGGCCTTGGTGAGAATCGGTCCGATGATCGGCATTTTCAGCGACAAGCGGTCTATCGTTTCACGCATGGCGCGCGAGCGCTTCTTCATCTCCATGAAGGCATAGAAGGCGCCACCGGCAACGATCGCCAGCCACCAGCCCTGGTCCTGCACGAAGCGCGACATGCCGATGACCACCTGGGTGAACGCGGGCAGATCCGCACCGAATCCCTTGAACAGCGACTCGAACTGCGGAATTACGAAGATGAGCAGGATCAGGGTCACGATGATCGCCACGACCAAGACCGCGGCCGGATAGAACAGCGCCTTCTTGATCTTCTTTTTCAGCGCTTCGGTCTTTTCCTTGTAGGTGGCGATCTTGTCGAGCAGACCTTCCAGCGCGCCCGCCTGTTCGCCTGCCTCTACCAGGTTGACGTACAAGTCGTCGAAATACAGCGGATGCTTGCCGAGCGCCTCGTGCAACGAGGTGCCGCCCTCGATGTCGGCCTTGACGTCGAGCACCAGCTTCTGCATCGCCGGCTTGTCGTGCCCGTTGCCGATGATTTCAAACGATTGCACCAGCGGGATGCCCGCCGTGAGCATAGTGGCGAGCTGGCGGCTGAAGATGGCGATATCTTCGGGCTTGACCTTGCCGCCGGCCTTGAAGAGCGAGCTCTGCTTGCTGATCTTGACCGGGACCACACCCTGACGGCGCAGGTCCGCGCGCAGGGCCTGCTCGCTGGAGGCGAGACTTCGCCCCTTGAGCTTGTTGCCCTTCTTGTCCTTTCCCACCCAGGTGAACTGGATGTCTTTGCG
>DASQOO010000111.1:0-5917 GCA_035644435.1 Steroidobacteraceae bacterium
GACGCGCTCGCGACGCTCGGCCGACTGGAGCAGCTGCATCCGCAGTACGCGCGACTGTTCCAGGAGCGCGGTCACTGCCACCGAGCGTGCGGCGATATGGCAGCTGCCATCAAGGCCTACCAGCGCGCGGTCGCGTTGAACGAAGCGCTCCCTGCCACCTGGAAGGCGCTGCACGAGCTCCTGCGTTCGGCAGGCCGTGACGCCGAGGCCGACAACGCCAGGCTGTTGGTTGAACATCTGGCCGGGCTGCCGCCCGCGATTATCAGCGCGTCGAGCCTGTTCGCCGAAGGGGATGTCTACGGCGCGGAACGGCTGGTACGGCAGTTCCTGCTGACGCAGCCGCAGCACATCGAGGGGATGCGACTATTGGGGCGAATCGGCGTGCAACTCGACGTCCTGGATGACGCGGAGTTCCTGTTCGAGAGCGTGCTGGCGTTCGCTCCTGACTATCACGCGGCGCGTTACGACTATGGCAACGTTCTCAGCCAGCGGCACAAGTACGCCCAGGCTCTCAAGGAAGCCGAGAAGCTACGAGAGATCGAGCCGGGGAATCGGAATTTCCGCATCCTGTACGCCAATGCCTGTGTAGGTCTCGGTGATCATGAGCGGGCGCTGAGCACGTATCGCGAACTTCTGAGGGACAGGCCACACAGACCCGAGGAGCTGCAGTTGTCGATCGCGCACGCGCTCAAGACACTCGGGAGGCAGCAGGAGGCGATCGAGTCCTATCGAGCGGCCGCCGCGGCCCAGCCCAGCTTCGGCGACGCGTACTGGAGCCTCGCGAACCTCAAGACTTACCGCTTTACCGATGAGGAGCTCGCGCGCATGCGGAGCGAGGAAGCGCAGACTGATCTCTCTCGCATCGACCGCTACCACCTGTGCTTCGCGCTCGGCAAAGCGCTGGAGGACCGCGCCGGCTATGCGGAGTCTTTCCAGTATTACGAGCGGGGCAATTCCCTGAAGAAGACCGAGACGCGCTACATGCCGGGACCGCTGGAGCGCGACGTGCGCCTGCAGATCTCCGTATGTACCCGCGAGTTTTTTTCAGCGCGCCAGGATGTGGGATACGCGCGGCCGGATCCCATATTCGTCGTCGGCCTGCCGCGCGCGGGTTCGACGCTCATCGAGCAGATCCTGGCGTCGCACTCGCGCGTCGAAGGTACGATGGAGCTCGCCGACATCCCGCGGCTCGTGCAGCACCTCAATGGCAGGCAGCAGCTCGACGCCCCGCCGCGCTACCCCGCAGTGCTGCCGGAACTCAATCCGGAGCAGCTCCTAAAGTACGGAGAGAAGTTCATCGCCGACACCCAGGTCTATCGGACCGGCAAGCCGTATTTCATCGACAAGATGCCGAACAACTTCCGGCACGTCGGCCTGATCCACCTGATCCTGCCGAACGCGAAGATCATCGACGCCCGGCGCGAGCCCATGGCCTGCTGCTTCAGCAACTTCAAGCAGCTGTTCGCCTCGGGCCAGGAGTTCACTTACAGCCTCGAGGACCTCGCGCGCTATTACCGCGCCTACGTGCAGCTGATGGCTCACTGGGACGCCGTGCTGCCCGGTAGGGTTCTGCGCGTGCACCACGAAGAGCTGGTCGAGGACCTCGAGCACCACGTTCGCCGGATTCTCGACTTCGTCGGCTTGGACTTTGAGCCTGCGTGTCTCGAGTTCTACAAGACCGAGCGCAGTATCCGGACCGCCAGTTCCGAGCAGGTGCGGCAGCCCATTTACAAGGAGGGGATCGAGCTATGGCGGAACTTCGAACCCTGGCTCGAGCCCCTCAAGGCCGCACTGGGTGAGCTCGCCGCGAGCTGATGCATTCGCGAAGCCCCTATGCGGTCGACTGCTTCCCTGGCGGCCCGCGGAGGGGGCCGCTGTCGCAGATGCGCCACAAAGTCGTCTGCGCGAGGCTCGCGGCTGATGGTACGATCCGCACTGCGCGACTATGTACCGCCCGGATGACGGGTTTATTCAAGCATCGCCGGGGGGAGTGGTATAGAAGGTCGACAGGGGAGCCGCTTTGCTCTGGCGGGACGCGTGCACGTGGGGAAATCACAACTAAGCCTCGGGGGAATGCGCGATGAAGCCTAATTTGAAGGTCTCTGCCGCGGTCGCGGCGATTCTGAGCGCACCGACAACAGCGATTGTCTTTGCCGCGCCGGCGGAGACCGGCACCGCGGCAGACACGGGCTTGCAGGAGGTGATCGTCACGGCGCAGCGTCGCGAGGAGAGCCTGCAGAACGTGCCGATCACGATTCAGGCCCTCACGGGCGATACGCTCACCAAGCTGAACGTGACGACCTTCGATGACTACGTGAAGTACCTGCCGAACGTCACGTCGCAAGGCCTCGGCCCCGGCCAGAACAACATCTACATGCGCGGCCTGTCGACGGCCGTCGGCGCGCTGCAAGGATCGGGCGTGGTCGGCGCCTTCCCCAACGTCGCCGTCTATCTCGACGATCAGTCGGCGCAGCTGCCCGGCCGCAACCTCGACATCTACGCCGCCGACCTCGAGCGCATCGAAGTGCTGGAGGGACCGCAGGGCACGTTGTTCGGCGCCGGTGCGCAGGCCGGTGTCGTGCGCTACATCACGAACAAGCCGAAGCTCGATAAGGTGGAGGCCAACGCCACGGCCGGCTACGCGACGACCGCGCACGGCGACCCCAGCAACATGCTCGAGGCCACGCTCAACCTGCCAGTCATCGCTGACAAGTTCGCGCTGCGCGCGGTCGTCTACAACGACTCGCGCGGCGGCTACATTAACAACATCCCCGGAACCTTTGTCCGCCGCAACACGGACCTCGGCATCCATTACGCATACGCGGGGGGCCAGGTGCCGGCCAACAGCGTCGTGATCAACAACGGCCTGATCACCGGCAAGGCGATCAACCCGGTGGTTTACAAGGGTATCCGCGTTTCGGGGCTCGTGGCGTTCAACGACGACTGGAATCTGCTGGTAGCACAGTCCTACCAGAACATGCAGGCGGACGGCGTGTTCGCCGAAATGCGCACCGATTCACTCGGCCAGCCGCAGCCGTCGTACTCTGTGCAGCTCTACAACCCGTCCTTCACCAAGGACAAGTTCACGAATACGTCGTGGACCCTGAGCGGCCGCATCAGCGCGCTCAAGGCCGTGTACACGGGCGGCTACCTGGTGCGCAACGTGGACCAGGCCCAGGACTACACGAACTACGCGCGCGGCCCCTACGTCGACTACTACCAGTGCAACAATCCGAGTTACTACGCTCCCGGTGGTCCGAATCCCGCCCTGGCGTACTGCCAGACGCCGTCGGCGACGTGGCGTGACACCGAGAGAAATACTCACATCAGCCATGAATTCCGCCTGAGCACACCCGATGACTGGCGCATCCGCGCGATCGGCGGCCTGTTCTACGAGAACTACAGGATCGGTGAAATCGTCGACTGGAACTACCTGACGGATTACGCTGGATTCCACCCGATTGGCCCGCCGACCGGCTACTTCGCAGACGCCGCCGGCAATGTTATTCAGCCGAGCGGAGCACAAGCAGGCAGGCCCTACAGATTCAACAGTCCGGGCGTTCATTTCGTGGCAAGTGGTGTACCGGACGTGAACGACCCGAACAATCGGCCGCCCTCGGTCGGGTTCTTCGACGACATCAAACGCGGCTACACGCAAAAAGCCATCTTCGGCTCGGTCGACGTCGATCTCATCCCGAAGGCCCTGACCCTGACGGCCGGTACCCGCTACTATCGCATCGACTCGACCGAGAAGGGCGCGGTGGCGGGCAGCTTCGGCTGCAAGCTGTTGTTTCATCCGACGGCACCGAATCCGTGCATCAATCATTCCAACGATACCAACATCGACTCCCTCGGTCTCGACAAGCTTTACACGGGCTTCAAGAGCCGCGCGAATCTGACGTGGCACATCCTGCCGGACGTGCTCGCTTACTACACCTGGTCGCAGGGCTTCCGTTCCGGCGGCTTCAATCGCCCGAACTCGGTCACCGCCGGTCCCCTCAAGGGGATATTCCTGCCACCGGTGAGCTTCCGTCCGGACACGCTCACCAACAACGAGCTGGGCTGGAAGTCCGAGTGGGCCGATCACCGCGTACAGTTCAACGGCGCGATTTACCAGGAAGACTGGAAGGACGCGCAAATCTCGGTGTTCGACCCGGGCATTACCGGCAACCTGACTTTCACCACGAATGGCGGCAAGTATCGGGTCAGGGGACTCGAGACCACGCTGGCTGCCCGTGTGACGCGCGAGCTCACCGTCACCGCGGGAGCGGCGTGGAATCACACCGAGCTGGTCGAGGAAGCCGCGATTGCCGGCTTGAACGGCCAGCCCATCAACTGGGCCACAGTCGTGCCGGGGAAGCCGCTTACTAATCCCGCGGGCGTGAAGGGTGACCCGCTGGCGGGCGCGCCGCGGTTTCAGGCCAACGCTCGCGCCCGCTACGAGTTCATGCTCGGCGACTACGAGGCGTTCTTGCAGCTGGCCGGACTGTACACCGGGCACCAGTTCTCGAGCACGGACAAGCTGACCAAGGACCTGCAGGGCAATTCGATCGCCTACGATAATCCCAGCTACTCGACCTACGACGCGGCGGTTGGAGTGTCCAGGGACGCCTGGACGGTGACGGTGTACGACGTGAACCTGACCGACAAGAAAGCCGACCTGTATGCGAACGCTCGGCAGTGGTACAAGGCGGTGACCATCAACCGGCCGCGGACCATCGGCCTTACGTTCAACTACCGCTTCTCGGGGAAGTAATTCCCGGGCGAGCCCGCGCACCGTAGCGGTACGGTGCGCGGCATCCCGCGGGGTACCGGACGCGGGTTTTCCGTAGAATCCAAGGCGGGCAGCAATGCCCGCCTTTTTCTTGTCCGTGCTACCGCCTAGCGGTGTCCGGAGGAGTTCGCGAGGCCCCGTCATGGTAGCAGCGCAACCCGTGCCGTCCCCGTCGCGCATCGAGGCCGAGATGCTGCGCGCGCGGGCGCTCGCCAAGCAGGGCCAGTTCGCCGAGGCATTGTCGGTTGCGCAGGCGCTGCTCGCCGAGGTGCCCGAGAACCGCGACGCGCTGTACATCGTCGCAGTCAGCCAGCGCTATCTCGGCCGCATCCCCGACGCCCTTGGGACGCTGGCTCGGTGCGAGGCCCTGCATCCGGACTACGGCCGCCTGTACCAGGAGATCGGCCATTGCTACCGCGCAGTCCGGGAGATCGACGCGGCTATCCAGGCCTACGAGCAGGCCGTCGCCCGCAATCACACGCTGTCGGCCACCTGGAGCGCGCTGCGTGACCTCTACGCTGCGCGCGGACGGCGCGTCGACGCCGACAACGCAGCGGCGCACGTGGCGGCGCTCGCGAAACTGCCGGCCCCGGTCGTACACGCGACCAATCTGTTCCTTGAGGGCGAGCTGTACGCCGCGGAGCAGATCGTGCGCCAGTTTTTGCAGACGCACGGCAACCACATCGAAGCGATGCGGCTGCTGGCGCAGATTGGCGTCAAGCTCGAGATACTCGACGATGCCGAGTTCCTGCTCGAGAGCGTACTGGTGTTTGCGCCAGACTACCGTGCAGCGCGCTATGAGTACGCCTCCGTGCTCGTGCAGCGTCACAAGTACCTGCAAGCGATCGAGGAGACAAACAAGCTCCTGCCGCTCGAGCCGCACAACCCTGCCTACCGGACCCTCTACGCCAACGCTTGCGGTGGCCTCGGCCGGCATGACGACGCATTGCAGGTGTACCGCGAGCTGCTGGTCGCCAGCCCGCAGGCTGCGGAGCTCCACCTGTCGATCGCTCACGCCCTGAAGACCCTCGGCCGGCAGGCCGAGGCGATCGAATCCTACCGAGAGGCGGCCGCCACGCGGCCGAGCTACGGCGACGCCTACTGGAGCCTCGCCAACCTCAAGACCTATCGCTTCGCCGACGA
>DASQOO010000112.1:0-41167 GCA_035644435.1 Steroidobacteraceae bacterium
CGGACTGCCGATGACCGTCGTGCAGGCCGACGGCAACGATGTCCAACCGGTCACGGTCGACGAGTTCCGCATCAGCGTTGCCGAGACCTATGACGTGATCGTGCAGCCGAAAGCCGACCGCGCTTACACGCTTTTTGTGCAGCCCGAAGATCGCAGCGGCTATGCCCGCGGCACGCTTGCGCTGCGCGAGGGCTTGAGCGCTCCAGTACCGCAACTGGATCCGCGCGTGATCTTGACGATGGCGGACATGGGCCATGGCCGGATGGACCACAGCGGGCACGACATGGGCGCAATGCCCACGATGAATCACGACATGCCTATGCCCATGCCCGACAACACGGAAGGGCACGAAGGCCACGCGGGCCATGCCGGTCACGAAATGCCGTCGACTTCGGGGGAGCACGCTGTGCAGACGATGGCTGCGGCTGAGCCGGGCGGCGTGCAGGCGCATCCTGCGAGCGAAGTCGGCAATCCGCTGGTGGACATGCAGACCATGTCGCCCACGGCGCGCCTCGACGATCCGGGTATCGGACTACGCAACAACGGGCGGCGCGTGCTGACCTACGCGGATCTCAGCAACCTGTTCGACGATCCTGACGGGCGTGAGCCGGGTCGCACGCTGGAGCTTCATCTCACGGGTCACATGATGCGCTTCGCCTGGTCATTCGGCGGCATCAAGTTTTCCGATGCCGAGCCGGTCCGGCTCAACTACGGCGAGCGCCTGCGCATCGTGCTGGTCAACGATACGATGATGACTCATCCCATCCATCTGCATGGCATGTGGAGCGATCTCGAGGACGACCGCGGCGCATTTCATTTGCGCAAGCACACGGTCGATATGCCGCCCGGCACCCGGCGCAGCTACCGCGTCACCGCCGATGCGCTCGGTCGCTGGGCCTACCACTGTCACCTGCTCTATCACATGGAAGCCGGCATGATGCGGGAAGTCAGGGTGAGCGGATGAGCGCGTCTACCATGACGACGCGACTAAAGACCTCTCTCACTGCTCACGCGATCGGTGTGGTCTTGTGGGCGGGGAGTCTCAATGCGATCGCCCAGACGCCCGATCTTCCGCCGATCACTGATGCGGATCGCGCCGCGGCATTCCCCGACCTGCCGGGTCACGCCGCACACGATCGAGCGATCAACTACTACGTGCTGTTCGATCAACTCGAGTGGCAGAACGCGAGTGAGGGGAGCGCTCTCAATTGGGACGCATCAGCGTGGATCGGCGGCGACCTCGACAGGCTAATCCTGCGCACGCAGGGTGAATCCGAAAGCGGGCACACCGCGAAGGCCGAGCTTGAAGCGCTCTGGGGGCATGCCTTCGCGCGGTGGTGGGATCTGGTCGCTGGTGTGCGCCAGGATCCGCGACCCGGTCCTTCACAGACGTGGGGTGCGTTTGGCGTTCGCGGCCTCGCACCTTACAAGTTCGAGTTGGCGGCGACTGCTTACATCGGCGAGTCGGGTCAGACGTCCGCGCGGTTTGAAGCCGAGTATGAGTTGTTGTTTACGAATCGCCTGATCCTGCAGCCGCGGATTGAGTTCAATCTATATGGCAAGGACGATCTTCAGCGTGCTGTCGGCTCGGGGCTGAGCACCAGCGAGGTCGGGCTGCGACTGCGGTATGAGTTGCGCCGGGAGTTCGCGCCGTACATCGGTGTCACGTGGAATCGCAAGTGGGGAGACACCGCCGATTTCGCGCGGACGAATGGCGAGGATACCGATGAGACGCGAGTGGTCGCCGGATTTCGCATCTGGTTCTGAGGAGAACAGCATGAAAACGCTTCTGACAATTGCAGCGACGCTGCTGGTCCTGGGGCTGCTCGTGGCCGGCTTCGTCTGCTCGGGCACGTACAACATCGGAGCCGACGATCCGCACACCCGCCCGGTGTACGCGCTGCTGGAGACGTTGCGCGACCGCTCGATCGAATCCCATAGCGCCGGGATATCGGTACCGGATCTGACGAGTGCCGAACTCATCCGTTCCGGTGCCGGCAACTACGATGCGATGTGCACCGGTTGTCATCTCGCGCCCGGAATGAATGACACCGAGATCAGCAAGGGTCTGTACCCGTCGCCGCCAAACTTCAGCAAGGAAGCGATCGACAATCCTGCCGAGGCGTTCTGGGCGATCAAGCACGGCATCAAGGCGTCCGGCATGCCCGCGTGGGGCAAAAGCATGAAGGACGAGTACATCTGGGGCCTGGTAGCTTTCCTGCGTGAACTACCCAAGCTGAATTCCGAATCGTATGAGGAAGCGGTGGCGACGAGCGGGGGTCACTCACACGGCGGCGGCGAGACCGCAGGTCACGCTCACGAGCATGAGCACGAGCACGAAGGCGGGGCGGACCATCATGATGCGGATGAATCTCAACCTCAGGGCATCGTGCATATGCATGCGGACGGCACGCAACATGTTCACGCGGCGGACTCGGCCGTCGCGACAGCGGCGGCGTTCCAGGAGGCTCTGAATTCAGGCGATGCGGCCCGAGTGAAAGCACTGCTCGATCCGAAGGTTCTGATCTTCGAGAGCGGCGCGGCCGAGCGCTCGCGAGCGGAATACGCCGCGCACCACCTGAAAGCCGACATTGATTTCCTGAAAGCGGGCACATACAAGTTGCAGCGCCAGACCGGCGATACCGTTGGCGATCTCGCGTGGGTGGCGAGCGAGTCGCGCATCAGCGGAACGCCGAAGGACAAGGTCGTCAACGTGTTGAGTACGGAAACGCTGGTGCTGAAGAAAGGCACGGCGGGCTGGAAAGTCGTGCACGTGCATTGGTCCTCGCACCCGGTCGGGGAGTGACCGACTGAACGCACTTTTCGTGGCGCGGTTGCCAAATCCGTCACAGGTGGCCTGCGGTGGAACTTCTCCGCGGGGCTGCGGTCGTGGTAGCGTGTTGTCCACGGGTGAATAAGACGTTGCGTCGCTTCCTCATAGTTTCGGCACTCTGGCTCGGCCTCCTCGGGGCTGCGGAGCCGTTGCTCGCCTGTGGCATGAATTCACCGGCTGGCGACTGCTGCCCGACGGGCACGCAGGCACCCTGCAGCCACGACTCCGAACCTGTCGACGCGCTGGGACTGGCTCACCAGTATTGCTGTGCCCCGGCCCCCACCGGCGGCCCACTTGCGGTCTCGATCCAGAAGTACGATGCAAAGCTTCTGCACGGCGCGTCCGGCGCTGCAGATCCGCCGCCGCTCATCGCGGCGCCAGAGGCTCGCCTCCTTTTCCCCTCAGGCGCGTTCACTCCTCGACCTCGATTCGCTGAACTTGTCTCTTCCTTCGGTGCGTCGACCTATTTGCGCACCGGACGGCTCCGCTTGTAGCACTCACCTCGAATCGCGCCTTCCTGCGGGCGCGCGCTTGATTTTCCGATTTTGACTCGCTCGATACGCGCACCGCGCGTGTGGCGTGTCTTCATCAAACGGATTGAGGTAGTGCCATCATGACGAGGAATCCATATCCGCAGCGCACGGCAATCGCAGCCGCGCTGCTTGCATTTGCGTTCACTCTCACGCAGCCAATCCTGGCGGCTGGGAACCCGAAGTCTGCCACGCCGTCCGCAACGGACACGCAAGTGCGTGATTCGCAGGCTGCCAAGGGCAAGGATCGTCCCGACTGCAAGAAGATCTATCAGTGGGTGCATCGAGGCGCCCCCGGCAAGGGCACCGACCCGTACAAACTGGTGCGCGTCGAGTGCCCGACGTCGCGCGCATGATGCGCCTCACTCGAGGACCGCATGGCTTAACACGGGCCTTCGCGGTCCTGACAATCACCATGCTCGCGTGGAGCTCGCAGCTAATGGCGCAGTCCGAGCTGCTCTCGCTCGACGAGGCGATCGGGCAGGCGCTCAACGAGACGCCTCAACTGGCAGCGTCTGTAGCCACGCTCGAGGCTGTCCAGGCCGTAGCCCCGAGTGCGGGACGGCTGCCCGATCCCGAACTCGTGGCGGCAGTGGACAACCTGCCGATCAACACCGCCGACCGCTTTTCCCTGACGCAGGACTTCATGACGATGCGACGGATCGGGCTCATGCAGACCTTTCCCAGTCACGAGAAGCGCCGCCTGCAAAGCGAACGAGCCGAGGAGGAAATTACGGTTGCGCAGGCGCTGCTGCGCAAGACGCGTTTCGAGATCGCGCGGTCGGCGTCGGAAGCGTGGATTGGCGCCGCGGTGGCCGAAGAGTCCCGCGCGCGACTGCGCAACTTGAAGCCGGAAACGGAGTTGCAGGCGACGGCCACTCGTGCCGCGCTCGCTAGCGGTCGAGCATCCGCGGCTGAGGCACTCGCTGCACAATCCTCGGTCGCACGGTTGGACGAGCGTATTGCAGCGCTCGATCAGATTGTCGAAACGCGCAAGGCAGAGCTCGCCCGCTGGGTCGGGGATGCGGCAGATCGTCCTCTCGCGCCGATTCCGACCGATCGTGAGTTGGGCCACTCGCCGGAAACCCTGCTGGCCGCGGTTCCGGAGCACGCGCCGCTTGCTCCGATGATCGCGCAACTCGACGCAGCGAAAACGGATGTGGAGCTGGCGCGCGCCGAAAAGCGTCCGGATTGGAGCGCGGAGTTGAGCTATCAGGAGCGGGGTGCAGAGTTCTCCGACATGGTGTCGCTGGAATTCCGGGTCGGCCTGCCGTTCTTCGCCAAGCACCGACAGAATCCGGTCATCGCCGAGAAACTCGCACGGGTGCGCGCCCAGGAAGCGGAGCGCGACGCGGAAATTCGCATGCATACGGCGGAGGTCCGGGCGGTGCTTGCCGAGTGGCGCATCAGTCGCGAGCGCCTCAAGCGCTACACGACGGAGCTCCTCCCCCTCGCGAGCGACCGTTTGCACGCAGCTGTGGGCTCGTATGGCGCCGGACGCGGCGATCTTCGCAGCACTATCGATGCGTTGAGCGATGAGATCGACACCCAGCTCGAATACGTCGAGCTCGAAGGCGCGGTCGCGCGCGCCTGGACCTTCCTGCACTTTCTCCACGACTCCGGGGTTTCGCCATGAGCATGCCACGACTGAACAAGCTCACATGGGGCGCGGGCGTGCTCGCACTGCTCGCGCTCGGCGCCGGCGTCGGCTACTGGTGGGCACAGCGAACGATGTCGCCGGCCATGGTGAGCGGTACGGCGGACGCGTCCGGCGACGCGGCGCCGCCGGCGGGAGCGGCTTCCGGCCAGCGCAAGATTCTCTACTGGCACGATCCGATGGTGCCCAACGTCAAGTTCGACAAGCCGGGTAAGTCACCTTTCATGGACATGCAACTGGTGCCGGTCTATGCGGAAGAGGGCGGCGGAGGGGATGACGTTCGCGTCAGCGCAAATGTCGTACAGAACCTCGGCATCCGGACGGCAAAGGTCGAGAAGGCGACGCTTCCGGCGCAGCTTCGGGCCGTCGGCAGCGTGGTCTTCGATGAGCGCCTGCTGGAAGTCGTGCAGACGCGCGTAGAAGGTTACGTGACCAGCCTGCATGTCAAGGCGCCGCTCGAACGTGTGCGCCGGGGGCAACCGCTCGCCTCGATCGTCGCGCCGCAGTGGCTGGAGGCCGAGCGCGAGTACCTCGCTTTGCTCGATGCGCGTTCACTCGGCGCGCAGCCGATTCGCGAGGCAGCCCGGCAACGCCTCGTGGTGCTCGGCGTTCCGGAGGCAACCATTCGAACTGTGGAAACGACGCGGACACCGGACGCCAGCACGACCGTGTTCGCGCCGATCGATGGAACCGTTACGGAGCTGGGCGTGCGCGAGGGCGCAGCGTTTACGCCTGGGACGACCTTGTTCCGCATCAACGGTCTCGCAACCGTCTGGGTGAACGCGCAGATCCCCGAGGCGAAGGTCTCATTCATTCCGACGGGGTCAACGGTGATGGCGCATGCGACTGCCTGGCCGGGCACAGCGTTTGAGGGTCAGGTAATCGCCCTGCTGCCCGATGTCGATCGGGAAACGCGCACGCTTACGGCACGGGTGGCGCTCAAGAATCCCGCCTACAAACTCTCCCCGGGCATGTACGTGTCGCTCGAATTCACAGGGCCGGCGGGCGAGCCGCAGCTTCTCGTGCCAAGCGAAGCGGTGATCACGACTGGCGAACGCAGCGTCGTCATCGTTGCCCGGGACGATGGCGCGTTCGACGTCGTGAACGTCACTGTCGGCAATGAGCAGGACGGCCGATCGACCATTCTCTCGGGTCTTGGCGAAGGCCAATCCATCGTCGTGTCGGGACAGTTCCTCATCGACTCCGAGGCGAATCTCAAGTCCACCTCGAATCGACTGGAGGCGCACCCCTCGACGGATGGACCGCCATCGGAGCGGCAACCGTGATCGCGCGCCTGATTCGCTGGTCGATCGGGAATCGCTTTCTGGTGTTGCTCGCGACCCTGATGATCGCGGGCTGGGGCGTGTGGGCAATGCTTCGGACGCCGCTCGATGCGATACCCGATCTCTCGGATGTGCAAGTCATCATCCGCACCACCTACCCGGGCCAGGCACCGCAAATCGTCGAGAACCAGATTACCTATCCGCTCGCCACCACGATGATGTCGGTGCCGGGCGCGAAAACGGTGCGCGGTTATTCGATGTTCGGCGATTCCTTCGTGTACATCCTGTTCGAGGACGGGACCGACGCCTATTGGGCGCGCTCGCGCGTGCTCGAATACCTGAACCAAGTGCAGTCGCGTCTGCCCGCCCAGGCGAAGGCGTCGCTGGGACCTGACGCCACCGGCGTCGGCTGGGTGTACGAGTACGCGCTCATCGACAAGAGCGGCACGATGGACCTGTCGCAGCTGCGCGCACTGCAGGATTGGTTCTTGAAGTACGAGCTCAAGTCCGTGCCAAACGTGTCGGAGGTTGCCTCCGTCGGCGGCATGGTGAAGCAGTACCAGATCGTGCTCGATCCGGATCGGATGCGTGCCTTCAACCTGACGCACCAGACCGTCATCGAGGCAGTGCAAAGCGCGAATCAGGAGACCGGCGGCTCAGTTCTCGAATTGAGCGAAGCCGAGTATATGGTGCGCGTGTCGGGCTACCTGCAGTCGCTCGATGATTTTCGCAAGATTCCCCTACTGGCCACCAACTCCGGGGTGGCGGTAAAGCTCGGCGATGTGGCGCACATCCAGATCGGCCCGGAGATGCGGCGCGGAATCGCAGAGCTCGACGGCGAGGGAGAAGTTGCTGGCGGCGTGATCATCATGCGCTCGGGGAAGAACGCACTCGAAACGATCGATGCCGTGAAGGCCAAGCTTGCCGAGCTTGAGTCGAGTCTGCCGCGCGGTGTCGAGATCGTGCCAACCTACGATCGCTCGAGCCTCATCAAACGCGCGGTCAGGAACCTTCAAGAAAAGCTCATCGAGGAGTTCATTGTCGTCGCGCTGGTCTGCGTCTTGTTCCTCTTCCATCTGCGCTCGGCGTTCGTCGCGATCGTCTCCCTGCCGCTCGGGGTACTCATGGCCTTCATCGTGATGCACTACCAGGGTGTGAACGCGAACATCATGTCGCTGGGCGGCATTGCCATTGCCATCGGCGCGATGGTGGATGCCGCGGTGGTCATGATCGAGAACGCGCACAAGCACGTTGAGGCCTGGCATCACGCGCACCCGGATTCGGAGCTGCACGGTGCCGAGCGGTGGCGCGTGATCGGCGATGCAGCCACGCAAGTGGGTCCGGCACTCTTCTTCTCTCTTCTGATCATCACGCTGTCGTTCGTGCCGGTGTTCACGCTTGAGGCCCAGGAAGGTCGACTCTTCTCGCCCCTCGCGTATACGAAGACGTATGCGATGGCGGCCGCGGCCGGGCTCGCAGTTACCCTGGTTCCAGTGCTCATGGGCTACCTGATTCGCGGCCGGATTCCCGCGGAGCAGAGTAATCCGATCAACCGCGGGCTCATCGCCCTCTACCGGCCGCTCCTGACGCGCGTGCTGGCGTTCCCGAAAGCGGTGCTGGGAATTGCGTTGCTGGTACTGCTTGCAACCGCCTATCCCGTGATGCGCATCGGCGGGGAGTTCATGCCGCCGCTCGATGAAGGCGATCTCTTATATATGCCCTCGGCATTACCCGGCATCTCGGCCGGCAAGGTGACCGAGCTCCTGCAACAGACCAACCGGCTCATCAAGACCGTGCCGGAAGTCGCGAGCGTCTTTGGCAAGGCGGGGCGCGCCGAGACGGCGACTGACCCTGCGCCGCTCGAAATGTTCGAGACTACGATCCAGTTCAAGCCGCGCGACCAGTGGCGGGCGGGTATGACACCCGACAAGTTGGTTCAGGAGCTGGATTCCATCGTCAGGGTGCCCGGGCTCTCCAACATCTGGGTGCCGCCGATCCGCAACCGCATCGACATGCTGGCCACCGGCATCAAAAGCCCGGTGGGCGTGAAGGTTGCCGGCACCGACCTGAGTGTAGTCGATCGGCTGGCTGCGGAAGTCGAGCGTGCCGTGAAGCCTGTGCCCGGAGTGACCTCGGCATTTGCGGAGCGTCTCACTGGCGGGCGATACATCGATGTGAAAATCGACCGTGACGCGGCGTCACGCTATGGCCTCAATATCGCGGACGTTCAGAGCATCGTGGCCGCTGCCATCGGCGGCGAGAACATCGGCGAGACGGTGGAAGGGCTGCAGCGCTTCCCGATCAACGTGCGCTACCCACGCGAGATCCGCGATTCCGTGCAGAAACTGCGCGACCTGCCGGTGCTGACCGGGCGCGGAGCGCAAATCCGTCTCGGTGACGTCGCTGCCATCCGCATCAGCGATGGCCCGCCGATGTTGAAGAGCGAGAACGCGCGACTCTCGGGCTGGGTGTACATCGACCTGCACGGGCGCGACCTCAGCTCCGCGGTGCGTGAGATGCAGCAGGCCGTAGCGAAACAGGTCAAGCTCCCGCCCGGCTACTCCATCTCCTGGTCCGGCCAGTTCGAGTATCTGGAGCGGGCGACTGCGCGGCTCAAGATCGTCGTGCCGGCGACGCTCGTGATCATCTTCGTCCTGCTCTACCTCACCTTTCGGCGCTTCACTGATGCGCTCCTGATCATGGCGACCTTGCCGTTCGCGCTCGTCGGCGGCTTCTGGTTGATGTTTCTGCTCGGCTACAACATGTCGGTCGCCTCCGCAGTAGGGTTCATAGCTCTGGCAGGCGTGGCGGCCGAAATTGGTGTCGTCATGCTCGTCTACGTGAATCAGGCAGTCGCAACCCGCACTGCGAACGGACGGCTCGGCAATCCGCAGGAACTCGCTCAGGCGATTGTCGAGGGCGCGGCACTCAGAGTGCGGCCAATCGCGATGACGGTCGCCGTGATCATCGCGGGCTTGCTGCCGATCATGTGGGGTACTGGCACGGGGTCGGAACTCATGCGCCGCATCGCCTCGCCGATGGTGGGCGGCATGATTACCGCCCCGCTTCTGTCGATGCTGGTTATTCCCGCGGCGTACTTGTTGCTGCGTCGCCGTGCCATCAAAGGTGCGACATCGTCTGTGATAAACAGCGTCGCAATTTCGCTCACGGCCATCGCACTGAACCTCTTCGTGCTGCCCAACGCCCATGCGTCGGCATTGCAGCTCGCCGTGTCCGAGCAGACAGACCTGGAGTCAACGCGCCTGGTGCTGCTCGAGCTCTGGCCGCGTGTCCTGGTCGCCGCGAACGTGGACACTGCGCAGACCGGCGCCAATCTCGAGGTCCAGTTTGCCGAGGGCGGCTCGCCCTTTACGCTGTCGCGAGATCGCGCACGCCCAAACTTCGTTTTGAAGATCAACCGCGATTTTGTCGGCGAGCACGATCGAATGATCGAAGGCATGCTGTTGGCAAACCGGCTGAATTTGCATGATTCGTTCAGGTCATTCGCTCTCGACCGCGCGGCGGCGCTGTCAGCTGGCGGCGCTGGAGCGCCGGCTCGGGCGAAGACATTCAATGAGTCCATAGGCTGGAGTGCGGAAGGCTTCGAGAATGTCCGAAGCCAAGCGGGCTTTCATGAGGCGGCCGCTGCGGCGCGACGTCAAGGATACACGTGGCTCCTGGCTCGCGTCGTCGTCCAGGCCAGCCTGCCAATGCGGGAAGGAGCCCAGCAATCGACTGGCGGCGTGGACCGTAAGGCGACTGAACTCACGATGGCAGTCTCAGCTTCCCCGTTTCCCCCGTTGCCGACGACCCTGCTGACCGCTGCTCTTGAACGCCCACACGAGGGTCGAAGTGTCGAAACGATCGCGTGCGCATCGGCGACCTGGCTCTCCACCGGCGTCAGCGTCATGCGTGCGCTACCCGAGTTCGAACGTCGGCTCGAGCGCGATATCAATCTGCGGCGCTCGATGGAGGGCGTCTCAGAGGATCTCGGACATTTGCGCGATCGAGGGCATTGCGCGATGCCGCTCTAGGTACGCAAGCCGAGGCCGCAGCCCAGTAACGGAAGCGCCAGTGGTCACATCGGTCAAGGCTTGCCGGCCTTGTCCTTTTCCATCTTGGCTTTGGCCGCGTCGCAATCCGCCTTGGTCATTTCGAGCCACCCGCGGCCTGCACAACTGTTCTGGCCCTTGCAGGAGTTCTGGGCACTCGCGCAGCTCGAGGTTCCCTTGCAGCTGTTGGCGCCTTCGCACTTCACCTTGCCCTCGTCAGCGGCCGTCGCCGTACTGATTGCGCCCGCGGAAAACAGCACTGCCGCCGCCGCGGCGAGTGCAATCTGAGAGATCTTCCTGCTACTCATGACTCACCTCTCCTCTGCTGGTTGGTTGGATAGCGCACTTGCCGTTCCGCTGATGATTGTCCATCGCTCAATCCGCGGACCGCCGCAGGTGTGGCTGACTCGCCTGCGCGGTCGTCACGCTGCACTGCGAGCGTGCGGGCGATCGACCCGATTGATTTCGACCGTGATGTGAACGAGCTCATCATGCACGCTCAGCAAGCTCTTCACGTCGTCCGCGGTGATTTCCTCTGGGCTTGCCAGGCTCAGGAGGCAGGCATACTTGCCCTTGCCGACACGCCACACATGCAGATCGCAGATTTCCGTGGCCATGGGTGCCGTCCGGATCGCCGTGCGGATTTCCTCCACGATCGGTGCGTTCATTTCGGCATCGAGCAGCACTTGTCCGGTCTCTCGCAACAAGCTGTAAGCCCACACTGCGACGAGGCCTCCACCGACGATTCCCATGACAGGATCCAGCCAGCGTGCGCCCCATAACTTGCCCCCAACCAGGGCGCTGATGGCGAATACGGATGTTGCAGCGTCCGCTACGACGTGCAAATAAGCCGAGCGCAAATTGAGATCCCGATGGTGGTGGTGATCTTTTCCTACCGGCCCGTGATCGTGGGTGTGGAGATGGGAATCGCCATTACCATGATGCTGGCCGCCTCGCAGCCACCAGGCACACAGAATATTGACCGCCAACCCGACGCAGGCCACGGCGATGGCAGCGTTGTACTGGATTGGGCTCGGGGTGATCAGCCGCAGAGTTGAAGCGTAGAACATCGCCAAGGCGACGCCCATGAGCAGCACCGCACTGGTGTAGCCGCCGAGTATTTCGATCTTCCAGGTACCGAAGGCGAAGCGCGGATTGTCGGCGAAGCGCCGAGCGCACACATAAGCGAACGCCGACAGGCCGAGGGCGACGGCATGCGAGCTCATGTGCCACCCATCCGCGAGCAGCGCCATCGAATTGAAACGCCATCCGGCAACGATCTCGATTGCCATCACGACTGCTGTGAGGATCGCCACCCGCCGGGTGTTGCGCTCGGCCAAGGGGTTGCCGCGATCAAATACGTGAGAGTGTCGCCAGGCGTCCATCGCTCTTCAGTCAGGTGCAATGCTGCAGCAAGATTGCGCCGCCTGAACGGGCGGACAGGCAACTGAGCCGTAGGAGCAGAAGACGCAGCAGTCGCCCGGCTTCGGGCGCAGCATGGCGCCGCAACCCGCACATTCATGGAAGTAAATGCAGGCGTCTGTTGGCATCGTTTCAACCGATGCATGCCCGCAATGCGGGCAAGTCAGTTGGCAGGTCGTGTCAGGCAAAAGGATCGGGTCCACTGGGCTCCTCGTAGTAGCGACCTATCACTGTCATTTCCGGTACTTTCAAAATGGGGCTTGGGAGAAATTTGAAGAGAAATCCATGCGAGCTATGGCGGCCGGAAGCAAAATCGCTGGATGGCAGGCCCGGGTCCTACTTGTGCCGCCGAACGCGGCGTGGTTGTCGGGCGTTCACCGGCCGTGCAGTGGTCGCCTCGCGCGGCTTGGCCTGGGTGATCGCTTCGCGCAGGTCACGTTCGGACGCCGAGCAGACGGCGAGGAGGCGGCAGGGTCCTTTGCTCTTGAGCACATACGCGTGACCCATCGAACTGTCGAGATACGCCGAGTCACCGGCCGAGAGCAGGAGCGGTGCATAGAGTTCCGTATGGACTTCGACTTCCCCCTCGAGCACGTAGATGAACTCCTCGCCGGAGTGTCGCACCAGCTCGCCGAACTCCTCGATGGACCTGGCGCGCAGCTCGGCGATGATGGGGATGAACTTCTTTCGCGTGACATCCGTGCTCAGGTAAAAGTAATCGTAATTGGTCGTCGCTACGAGCTCGCCGTCGCCCTGGCGGTTGACGCTGCGCCGCCCGCTGATGGCGGCAGGCGCCGTCGGCCCACTCACCGGCGTAAAGAGCTGTGCGATGTCGACGCCGAGCCCCTCGCTCAGGCGAATGAGCTTGTCATAGGAGAGCGAGAGCCGGTCGTTCTCGACCTTCGACAACGTCGGCACCGAAAACCCGGTGCGGCGGCTCACCTCGGCAAGCGTCCAGTCTTTTTGTCGCCGCAACGCGCGCAGCGCCGCACCCAGGCGTGCTCGATGTACGGAGTCGTTCATAACCTCGTGCTGGTCAGGACTATTCGCGCCTCATCATAGTGGAAGCTGCACCGGCGGCGCACTTGCTAGGTACGGACGGTCGTGTCGTCGTGCGGACGGTCGCAAGCCCGTGCAAGCGGTCGCGCGACACGGCGGGAGGCATCAGTTTTCCGGCGGGTGCGCGGCGCCAGCGCCTCTGAGCACGACGCCCGGGCGCGCCCCGGTGTGCCGGGCCTGGTCTACGACGACCTGGCCGTTGACCACCACGTAGTCAATCCCCGTCGGGTAGGCCTGCGGCGCCTCATAGGTCGCGTTGTCCCGGATGCTGTCGTAATCAAAGACAGTCACGTCCGCCATCAGCCCTTCGCGGATCGCGCCGCGGTCATACAGTCGCATCCGCGTTGCAGGCCACGAGGTCATCTTCCGCACTGCATCCTCGAGTGTCAGGATCCGGCGCTTCTTGACGTACTCGGCGATCACGCGCGGAAAGTTACCGTAGGCGCGCGGGTGTGGAAGTCCGATGGCGTCCATCCCACCCTGCACCTCGCTCGCTCCGGCATCACTGCCGATGCTCATCCATGGAAACCGCAGCGCCGTCTCGATGTCCTGCTCGCTCATCATGAAAAAGAATGCCATGGCCCGCTGCGGCAGCGCCGCCAGCACGATGTCCCAGGCGACATCGGCCGGATCACGGTGCAACTGCGCCGCGATGCGCGCGATGCTCTGCTGGCGATACTTCTCGTAGCGGGGATTGGCGGGATTGGCCAGCACGACGTGCTCCCAGCCGCCCGAAGCCGCCACCAGGTTCGACCAGCCCGGTTGGGAGCCCGCGCGCAGTTCCCGCTTGAGACGCGAGCGAATGGCGGGATCCCTGAGCCGCTCGATACCCTTGTCTTCGCCATCCGCGAAGACCCAGTTCGGTACCGTGATGTCGAGGCCGGTACCGCCCGCCGCATACACATACATGTCGGCGGCGATGCTGACGCCTCGGTTGCGCGCCGCTTCGATCAGCGCGCCGGCTCGTGGAACGAGCGTGCCCCATCCCGGCGCATACGCTGCCTTGAAGTGAAAGATCTCGACCTGCACGCCGGAGCGCTCGCCGATCTGGATCGACTCCTCGATGGCTTTCAGAAGATCCGCGCTCTCATCACGCAGGTGACTCGCGTAGATACCGTCGTAGCGGGCCGCAACCCGGGCCAGCTCAACGAGCTCTTCGGTGCTCTGGAAACTGAAAGGCGGATAGATCAGCGCGGTGGCGATGCCGAGGGCTCCGGCCTGCATCGCCTGCTCGACATGGGCTTTCATCTGCTCCATCTGCTCAGGCGTGGGCCGGCCATCCACATCGCCCATCACCTCGACGCGCGCCTGGCCGGCGCCGTAATAGGTGCCGAAGTTGAGTGAGATCCCCTGTTGCTCGAGCCGCGCAAAATAGGCGGGGATCTCCGCCGACGGCACCGGCGTTCCGCCTTCGCCCGCAATCGCCGTCGTCACGCCTTCGCGCAGTTTGTTATCCGCCAGGCCGTTGATCAGCAGCACTTCGCCGGACTGATCCATCATGTCGATCCATCCCGGCGAGACGTAGCGGCCGGCGGCATCGATCTCGCGGCGACCGCGCCCTTCCACGTGGCCGATCTTCGCGAACCGCCGCTCCTTGATCGCCACGTCGGCGCGCACCCAGGGGTTGCCAAGGCCGTCGAGCACGCGCCCGTTGCGAATGACGAGGTCGTAGTCCGGTTCCGCGGCGCTGGCCCCGCTCGCCACGGAAAGAACGGCAGCGGCGGCGAGTGCCGCCGTCCGGAATCGTGTTTGCATGCTACCTCGCAGGCGGAAATCTGCTGGTCGCGACATTAGCACTTAAGGAAAACAGTTGCCAAAATAGAAACTGAGATGTAGTTTTCTGCAAATCGGCCCGCGAAGCCGCACCACTGCTGGGGGAGCGAATGAGCAACACCCGATGCACACTCCGGATCACGCCCGCGGCGCGCCTGCCGCGCTACCTTGTGCTAAACGCCGCGCTCATCGTCGGCGTGATGTCCGCCGCCACTGCCCGGAGCGACGCGGAAAACACCCTCGGTGAAATCATCGTCACGGCCACCAAGCGCTCCGAAATCCTGCAGGATGTGCCCTTCGCGGTCACCGCGATTACGGCGCAGGACATCCGCGCCAAGGGCTTCGGGCAGTACGCGGATTTTCTCAACAGCGTGCCCAGCGTCTTCTACCAGGACGCCGGGCCCGGCACTTCGACGATCCGCATCCGCGGCATGAGCGAGAGTGGCGGCGGCACGACGGTCGCCACCTACTTCGGCGAAACCGTCACCAGCGTGCTGGTGAACGGCGGCGGTAAGCCCAACCTGCGCACGGTGGACATCGATCGCATCGAGGTGCTGCGCGGACCGCAGGGCACGATCTTTGGTGCCGATGCGCTCGCGGGCGTCGTGCGCATCATTCCGGTCGCGCCCGACCTCGAGCATTTCGGTGTCGATCTCGGCGTGCGTGGCTACACCACCGCGCACTCGGACGATGGGAGTTATCACGTCGAGGGCGTGCTCAATGCGCCGCTCATCAAGGACCGCCTGGCGCTGCGCGTCGTCGCCTACCAGGACAACATTGCCGGCTACATCGACAACATCGTGCCGGCGCAGCCGGCGCTCGACTACAGCGCGGCCCTCGGCCTGCCCGACGGGTCCCTGGTCATCCCGGCGGTGGCCGCATTCACGCACCGGGACATCAATTCCGAGGACACCTGGGGAGTGCGCGCCGCGCTCACCTGGCAGGCGACCGATCGGCTGCGCTTCGATCTCACCTATGCCACGCAGGACGTGAAGCTGGACAGCGAGCCGCAAACGACGCCGGCGGCCGGCGACTACGCACAGAATCGCAGCATGGACCAGTTTGAAAAAGGCGGCTACGGCGAGCAGCAGGATATCGGCACGCTCCTCATCAGCTACGACTGGGAGCGGGTCTCGCTGACTTCGGCCAGCAGCTGGATGGAAATGGACCGCTTCACCAACCGCGACATCAGCTTTCTCGCGACGGGCGCCTTCGGCGTACCCATTCCGTGGGCACTGCACGACACGAGCAAGGGCGAGCTCTTTACGCAGGAGGTGCGTCTGCAATCGCGAGGCGAGGGTGCGCTGCAGTGGACCCTGGGCGCGTTCTACATGGATGAGAAGACCGATCTGAATCAGTTCGTGCCGGACTACTCCTGCCCGGCGTGCCTGCCGATGGTGCTCCTCGGGCAGGATTTTGCGTTCGACGTGCCTTTGCAGACGTTCTCGAAGGAGAAGCAGAAGGCCGTCTTCGCCGACGCGAGCTACAAATTTGCGTCGCTGTGGACAGTAGGCCTCGGCGCGCGGTATCTCGAAGACGAGCTCACGGACATCTCCCCGGGATTCGATGGGCTCCTGGGTGGGGGGCCGACACCGGCGGGTGATCCGACCAAAGGCTCAGTCAACGAGCTCAACCCGTCCGCCTACGTGCGCTTCGAGCCCTCAGATGGCCTGACGCTGTACGCTCAGGCCGGGCGCGGATTCCGCAGCGGCGTGGTCAACGGTCCGCAGCCGGATCAGTGTGCCGACGACGCGGCGGCGGTGGGACTCGGCCCGGTCACGGATCCAGACACCTTGTGGAATTACGAGCTCGGCCTGAAGGGGCAGTTTGCGAGCGGACGGCTCGCCATCAATACCGCGATCTACAAGGAGGACTGGAAGGGCGTGCAGCTCTCCCTGGGTCTCGATTGCGGCTTCAGCGGCGCCGTCAACGGCGGCGATGCCACTGGCAAGGGCGCGGAGCTCGAGCTGGTGGCGCAACCGACCGGAGCCTGGCGCTTCAATCTCTCGTACTCCTACAACAAGGTCGAGTGGGACAACGTGGAGCCCGGCACGGGCTTCGTGGCCGGTGAGCGCTTGCCGGATTCGCCGGAGAAGAACGCCAGCGCCGGCGCGCAGTACAGCTTCGATCTGGGCGCCGTGTGGAAAGGATTTGCGCGCGCCGACTATACGTATGTCGGCAATGTCCACATGAATTTCCCGACGGGAGATGTGGTGCAGCCGTCATTCGACACGCTCAACCTGCGGCTCGGCTTCAAGCGCGACCAGCTGGATCTGGAGCTTTTCGGCCGCAACGTGCAGGACGAGCGCGCGGTGCTGGTGACCGTCAACCCGACGTTCGGCGGCGACCAGATTCTCATCCGCCCGCGCGAGTACGGGGTCGAACTGCGCTACTCGTTCCGCTGAGCTCGGCGCTCCGAATCGACACGCGCCGGCTGCGCCACATTCAAAAATTACGGGGGTTCTGATGGCGATCCATCATTTCGATGCCTGCGGTCCACGCGTGCTCCGCGCACGCGCACTGCCTTTGCTCGTCGCGCTCGGCCTGTCGCAGGCCTGTCTCGCGGGCTCGCTCGACTACCAGGCGATTGCCGGCGCTGCGCCCGAGCCCCTGCCGGCGCGCGGCCCGACGACGCGCGAGGAGATGGAAGCGTTCCTCGATGGCTTCATGTCGGTGCAGATGCACAGTGGCGGGCCGGTCGCCGGTGCGATGGTGGTCGTGGTCAAGGATGGCGCGGTGTTCTTCGAGAAAGGCTACGGCTACGAAGACACCGACAAGCAGGTCGCCGTCGATCCCGAGCAGACGCTGTTCCGGCCCGGCTCGGTCTCGAAGCTCTTCACCTGGACGGCAGTGATGCAGCTCGTCGAGCAGGGCAAGCTCGATCTCGACGCGGATGTGAACACTTACCTCAAGGACTTCAAGATCCCTGCGACCTATCCGCAGCCGATCACCCTGCGCAATCTCCTGACGCACACGCCTGGGCTCGAGGACGGCGGCGTCGGGTACCTGTTTGCGGAATCCGAGAAGAACCTGCAGCCGCTCGGCCAGTGGCTGGCGGCGCATGTCCCCGTGCGGGTGCGGCCTGCCACCACCGATTTCAGTTCTGGCGCCAATGCGTCGTACTCGAACTGGGGCGCGGCCCTCGCCGGCTACATCGTGGAGACGGTCTCGGGGATGCCCTTCGACGATTACGTCGAGCAGCACATCTTTGTGCCGCTCGGCATGACCCGCAGCACCTTCCGCGAGCCGCTGTCTCCCGAGCTCGCCCAGCGGATGTCCGGCGGCTACTCGTTCGAGGAAGGTCGATTCGAGAGCAAGGGCTTCGAGTTCATCCACGCCGCGGGACCGGCTGGCTCGCTGTCGGCGACGGGTGCGGATATGGGCAAGTTCATGCTGGCCCACTTGCAGGATGGCGCACTCGGCGAGGGGCGGATCCTTTCGCCCGCGACCGCGCGTCTCATGCACACGCGCGCCATGAGCCCGGATCCTGCGCTCAATGGCGGCGCGCTCGGGTTCTACGAGACCTGGATCAACGGCCACCGCATCATCGGCCACGGCGGCGACACGACCCACTTCCACTCGGTGCTTGCGCTTCTGCCGGAAGCAAAGCTGGGCCTCTTCGCCTCCGTGAATACCGGCGGCAAGGGCGCGCGCACCTCGTATGCGCTCGAGAAGGCGTTCTTCGATCACTATTTCCCGGCGCATCTGCCGCAGCTCAAGCCGCCGGCCGATGCCACGACCCGCAACGCGCGCTACGCCGGCAGCTATCGCGGGCTGCGTCAGACCTACACCACGTTCGAGAAGGCGTTTGCCGCGGGCGGCGATTTCAAGGTTGAGCCGATGCCGGACGGCACGCTCATGATGCCAGACCCGATCTTCGGCGATCCGGGCCGCTGGTCCGAAGTCGGCGAGGGTGTTTATCGCCAGGCCGATGACGACGTGTTCGTTGCCTTCAAGGCCGGCGCCGGCGGGCGCGGTATGGACCTGGTCGGGCCCTTTCCACCTATCGCCGCAACGCGGATCGCGTGGTACGAGAGCTCAACTTTGCACGCCGTCATCCTCGGCATCGGCATCCTGCTCTTCATCACGACCGTGGTGAGTGCGATTCGCCAGCGGCGTGCCGATCGCGCCGGTGCGCCGGACCTGCGTTGGGCGAGACCCGCCTTGGCGCTTGCCGGGGTACTGCTCATCGCGTTCCTGCTCGGCATCGCCGCGGTGCTCGGCACGGGGATCGAGAAACTCATCTACCACATCCCGTCGGCCTTCTATGTCGCGCTCGCTCTACCGCTCATCGCCGTGCCGCTGGTGCTCGCTGCGGTCTACTTCACGTGGCAGCTCTGGAAGACACGCGCCTGGCGGGTGGGTGCGCGCCTGCACTACACCTTCGCGGCACTGGCGGCGTTCGCATTCCTCGTGGTGTTGAACTACTGGAATCTGCTCGGGTATCGACTCGGATGAACCGCGCGAGTGAAGGATCAAGCCTCACGATCCAACTGCCCCAGCCTTACCTGCTGTTCCTGGGCGATGCCACCGACGCAGCCTTTGCCAAGACGGCTTTTGGACTGCGCGACTGGGCGGCCGAGCGCTGCGTCGGCGAATATGCACTGCCCGCCGCCACGATTTCGACCGGGCTGCCGCGACTCACTCCGGCTGAGGCCCACGCCCGCGGCGCGCGCGCACTGGTGATCGGCATTGCCAATACGGGAGGCGTGCTGCAGCGCGCCTGGATTCCTGCGTTGGTCGAAGCGCTCGAAGCGGGGCTCGACGTCGTGAGCGGCATGCACATGCGTCTCGGGCAACAGGAGGAACTGAGGCTCGCAGCAGAGCGTTGCGGACGCCGGCTGATCGACGTGCGCAGCCCGCCGCGCAACATCCCGATTGCGAGTGGACTCAAGCGCAGCGGGCAACGCCTGCTCACCGTGGGAACCGACTGCGCGATCGGCAAGAAGTACACGGCGCTCGCGCTCACGCGGGCGTTTCGCAAGCTCGGCGTGGACGCGGAGTTCCGCGCCACCGGCCAGACCGGAGTCATGATCTCCGGAGCCGGCATCACCATCGATGCCGTCGTGGCGGACTTCGTCGCGGGCGCAGCGGAGCTGCTGAGCCCCGACGCCCCCGCGAATCACTGGGACGTGGTCGAGGGGCAGGGCTCGATCTTCCATCCGTCCTATTCCGCCGTGTCCCTCGGGCTCCTTCACGGTACGCAGCCCGATGTGATCGTCGTCTGTCACAAGGTCGGACGCGACCGCGTTCTCGATCTCGAGCACTACGCGACGCCGGGCCTCGCGGAGGCCATTGACCTGCACGTGCGACTCGCGCGGCGTACCAATCCGGGCGCGCGGTGTGCGGGTGTGTCTCTCAACACCTCGAGCTTGAGCGAACCGCAGGCGCGTGCCGCGCTCGCCCAGCAGGCGGCGCAGCTGCAACTGCCCGTGGCCGACCCGCTGCGGGGTGGCGCCGAGTTCGAGCGGCTCGTGGCGGCCTGCCTCGCGAGGCACCCGGAAAGCGCCGCACGGGCTTCATGAGGCGCTCGCACTCATGCAGCCGGTAACGGGGCTCCCGCGCGTGCGCCGCGCGCTGCGGGCCGACGTGCAGACTTGGCCGCTAAAGGCTCCCTTTCGCATCACTGGCTACACGTTCGTCGATCTGGACGTCCTCGTCGTCGAGCTGGAAGAAGAGGGCTTGAAAGGACGCGGCGAAGCGGCGGGCGTCTATTACCGCAAGGACGACGCCTACCGCATGCTCGCCCAGGTCGAAGCGCTGCGCGATCCGATCGAACAGGGGCTCGAGCGCGAAGCGCTGCAGCGCCGGCTCCCGGCGGGCGGCGCGCGCAACGCCATCGACTGTGCGCTGTGGGAGCTTGATGCCCGGCGCGCCGGGCAAGCGGTGTGGCAGCTCGCCCGGCTCGAGGCGCCGGTGCCGCGAATCACGACCTACACGATCGGGGCGAATGCCCCGGAGCAGATGGCCGCAGAGGCACTGGCCTTCGCGGATGCGAAGGCGCTGAAGCTCAAGCTCACCGGCGAGCCCGCCGACAGCGTCCGCGTCAGCGCGGTGCGCGCCGCCCGCCGGGACGTGTGGTTGGGTGTCGATGCCAACCAGGGGTTCACCAGGACCTCACTCGCGCACTTGATGCCAACGCTCACCGCAGCGCGCGTCCAGCTCATCGAGCAACCTTTCCCGATCGGCAAGGAGTCTGAGCTCGACCAGTTCGACTCGCCGATCCCGATTGCCGCCGATGAAAGCGTCCAGGAGGCAGCCGATCTGGCCGCGCTGGTGGGGCGCTTCGATGTCATCAACATCAAGCTCGACAAGAGTGGTGGGCTGACCGAAGCGCTCGCCATGGTGAGCGAGGCGCAGCGGCTCGGATTTGAAACGATGGTGGGCAACATGACCGGCACCGCGCTCGCCATGGCGCCGGCCTTCCTGGTGGCCCAGCGCTGCAACGTCGTCGATCTCGATGGACCGCTGTTTCTGAAGTCCGATCGTTCGCCGGGCGTGGTGTATCAATCCGGCACGGTCTGGTGCCCCGAGGAAGTCTGGGGCGGCTTCTCCACGGAGCGCGAGTCGTGGCAACCGAAGCCGTCGCGGTGACTGGCGGGGCACCGCCCGATGGGCGGCGTGTCGCCGGAGCCACAGACTGGTTCGGACAGCCGCGCGGGCTGACGATCCTGTTTCTCACCGACATGTGGGAGCAATTCTCCTTCTACGGGATGCGCGCCATCCTGGTCTATTACATGATGAAGCAGCTCCTCCTCGGGCAGGAGCGTGCCTCGCTCATCTACGGGATGTACGCGGCGTTCGTGTACTTCACGCCGATCATCGGCGGGCAGATCTCGGATCGCTGGCTCGGGCGTCGCAATTCGGTGCTGATCGGCGGCTCGATCATGGCGCTCGGGCATTTCATGATGGCGTTCGAATCACTCTTTTATCCGGCGCTCGCCGCCATCGCGATCGGCAACGGGCTCTTTCTCCCCAGCCTGCCGAGCCAGATCAACGGGCTCTATCACGCCGATGATCCGCGGCGACGCACGGCATACAACTATTACTACGTCGGCGTGAACCTGGGCGCGTTCCTCGCGCCCTTCGCCTGCGGCACGGTCGGCGAGCTCTATGGCTGGCATTGGGGCTTCACCATCGCGGGCGTCGGCATGCTCATCGCACTCGCCACCTATTCGGCGGGGAGCGCCTATCTGCCTGCCGAGCCGCTGCGCGAGCGATCCGCGGGTCCGACGGCTGCAGCGTCCGGCGAGCAGGGACTGGTGCAGCGATTCGTGCTCCTGTTCGGTATCGCCGCGGTCGTCGTCGTGTTTCGCACCGCTTATGAGCAGGTCGGCAATACGCTGCCGCTGTGGATCGAGAGCGCGGATCGCCATGTGGGCGCCTTCGTGATTCCGATGACTTGGTTCCAGTCGCTCAATCCCCTGCTGGTCTTTTTGCTCACGCCGTGGTTCGTCGCGCGCTGGCTGCGTCTCGCCCGCGACGGCCGGGAGCCTTCCTCGCTCACGAAGATGTCGATCGGGGCCGGCGTGACCGCGCTTGCGTACCTCGCGCTCGCGGGCGTTGCGGCGTGGAGTGATGCGCAGGGCGTCGCGACGGGATGGCTGTGGATCGTCGCGTTCTTCATCGTCATGACTGCGGGCGAGCTCTATATTCTTCCGATCGGCCTCGGCCTCTTTGGCCGGCTGGCACCGGCGCGCTTCAGCGCCACGACCATCGCCTCGTGGTTCCTCGCGGCATTCGCCGGGAACCTCGCCGCGGGCGCGCTCGGAACCCTGTGGAGCGGGTTCAGCGCTGCGCAGTTCTTTGCGCTGACCGGTGGCGTCGCGGCTGTTGCGGCCCTGCTGTTGAAGATCCTCGATCGCCCGATGCGGCGCGTCGCCGCCGAATGAAGGCCTGGAGTCAACGGGAGCGCGGCGCATGACGCTCTGGCAACGCTACTTGCTGCCCGCGTTCACCTTCATGTCCGTGGTGATCGGCGGGGGCTACGCGACCGGGCGCGAGCTCGCCGAATTCTTCATGCCCGCGGGGCCGGTCGGGGGCCTGCTCGGCATGCTCGTGACCGCCTGCGTTTGGGGCGTGATCTTCGCGCTGTCGCTCGACCTCGCGCGCACCACGCAGAGCTTCGACTATCGTTCGTTCTTTTATCAGCTCCTCGGGCGCGGCTGGGTGCTGTTCGAGATCGCGTACCTGATCCTGCTTCTCCTGGTGCTCGCGGTGCTCGGTGCAGCTTCCGGGGCGATCGTGGCCGACCTCCTGCATACGCCGCAGTGGGTCGGCGTGGTGGCGTTTCTCGCGGTCATCGCTGTGCTCTCGTGGTCCGGCCGGGCAGCGATCGAGGCCTTTTTCTCCACTTGGGGAGTGTTTCTTTTCCTCGCGTACCTGGTCTTCATGATCGTCTGCGTCGCCGCCTTCGGCGAGCGCATCGAGGCAGCGTTCGTGAGCGCGGCCGGACCGGGCAGCGGGTGGCTGAGCGGTGGTCTTACCTACGCCGGCTACAACATCGCCATCGCGCCGGCGCTCCTCTTCTGCGCGCGCCACCAGCAGCGCCGCCGCGAATCGCTCATCTCGGGACTCATCGCCGGCCCCATCGCCATGCTGCCAGGCATACTCTTTTATATAGCGATGCTGGCCCGCTACCCGGAGATCGCTCGCGCACCCATTCCGCTGCAGGTCCTGCTGCATGCGCTCGATGCGCCCTGGCTCGCGGTCGGCATGCAGATCGCGATCTTCGGCACCCTCGCTCAGACCGGCATCGGCGTGCTGCACGGCTTCAACGAGCGTCTCCTCGGAGCCCGCGCCGACACCGCATCGGCGGCGGTACGGCGGCTGCGCCTCGGCGTGTCCGTCGGCCTCGCGCTCATCGCGATCGTGCTGGCCACGCGCATCGGACTCATCGATCTCATCGCGAAGGGATACGGCTACCTCGCGTGGGTGATCATCGCGATTTATGCCGTGCCACTTCTGACCATCGGCGTCTGGCGCATCCTGAAATCGGTGCGTCTCGAACAACAACAGAGGGCGGCGCACTCGGCGCTGCCCGCAAAGGGTGAAACATGAGCATCAAGCAACTGCTCGCCGCCTGCGGCGGCGCTTTTCTTCCCATTCTGCTCGCTGTCGCGCAGGTGACCCAGCCAGCGGTCCCGGCCTCTGCGCCGGCAACGCTGCCGGCGAGCTCCACGCCGTCCGGCCCGCAACTGACGGCGGATGACGTTTCCGCCTGGCTCGATGGGCTGCTGCCGCCGGCGATGGCGATCGGCGATATCGCGGGCGCGGTGGTCGTGGTCGTGAAGGGCGACCGGCTCCTGGTCACGAAAGGTTACGGGCTCGCGGACGTCGAGAAGCACACGCCGGTTTCGGGCGAGAAGACACTCTTTCGGCCCGGATCGATCTCCAAGCTCTTCACCTGGACCTCGGTGATGCAACTGGCCGAGCAGGGCAAGGTCGATCTCGACCACGACATCAACGAGTACCTGGACTTCAAGGTGAATGGGTTCGGCGGCAAACCGATCACGTTGCGCCATCTGCTGACGCACACGGCGGGCTTCGAGGAGCGGCTGCAGGATCTGCTGATCGACGATCCCAAGCAGATGAAGCCGCTCGAGGTGGTGCTGAAGGAAAGTGTGCCGCACACGATCTATCCGCCCGGTGCCGTTCCCGCCTACTCCAACTACGGCGCGGCGCTCGCGGGATACATCGTGCAGCGCATGTCCGGCCTCCCGTTCGAAGAGTACGTCGAGCAGCGGATCTTCCGACCGCTCGGCATGACGGATTCCACCTTCCGGCAGCCGGTACCCGAGGCGCTCGCCGCACAGCTCTCGCAGAGCTACCACGAGGCTTCGGGCGAGAGTGTTTCCTACGAATATTGTCCGGACTCACCCGCAGGCGCGCTGTCGGCGGGCGGCGCCGACATGGCGCAGTTCATGCTGGCGCATCTGCACGAAGGCATCGTGCCGGCACTCGGGGAGCCGAGCCGCATCCTCGCGCCTGAAACCGTCCGCCTGATGCATTCGGAGGCGAACCGGCCGGCCCCGAACATCGATGCGATGGCGCTCGGATTCTACGAGCAGAATCGCAACGGTGTGCGCGCGATCGCGCACGGCGGCGATCTCACGGCGTTTCACAGCGACCTGTTGCTGATCCCGGACGCGCAGGTCGGCCTGTACCTTTCCTTCAACAGCGTGGGACGCAACCACGCCGCGTACAACGTGAGGACCGCGATCACGGAAGGGTTCGTGGATCGCTATTTTCCGCGTCGCGAGCCGCTAAGCGCTCCTGCGGCTATCGAGGGCACGGCGGACCGCGCAGCGGCCATTGCCGGGGGCTACGAGCTGAGCCGTCGCGCGGAAGAGAATCTTTTCAGCTTCTTTTACATGTTGAACCAGACTTCTGCGTCCGTGACCGACAAAGGACTGCTCAAGGTCGACGCTATCACCGGGCTCAACGACAAGCCGAAAGAATTCCAGGAGGTGGAGCCGTGGCTGTGGCGCGAGGCCGGCGGTGAGATGCGGCTCGCCGTCATCCACTCGCCGGATGGCAAAGCCGAGCAGCTGGTCCCCGACGGCTACGGTCCGATTTTCGTCTTTCAGCGCACGCCTGCGTGGCGCAGCATGAGCTGGCTGATGCCCGCGATCGTCGCGGCCGCGGTGATCGTCTCGATCACCGTACTCGTGTGGCTGGGCGGCAGGATCCGGCGCCTGATCCGGCGCACGCCCCGAGCGGAGACGCCTGTGCCGGCCGCAGGACGGCTGCAACGCGCCTCAGGACTCGGCGTCCTCTGTTGTTTCATCTTCCTGCTGTTCCTCGGGGTACTGGTGATCTCGCTGTCGGGCGATTCGTTCTGGATCCTCTCCTCGCCCGCCCGCCCGTTGCTGCGGCTCATCCAGTTGTCGGCCCTCTCCGCGGTACTCGGCGCAGTCGCCGTGCTGATCGCGGCGGTCCGGAGCTGGCGCACGGGTGGCGTGCACTGGCGGCGATCGGTCTGGAAATCGCTGCTCGCGGCAGCCTGCATCGTGTGCGCGTACGTGGCCGTCGCCTTCCACTTCCTCGCGCTCGATCTGCGATTCTGATCAGTGGGCCAGACTGAAGCAGAAGCAGAGGTCGTCCCGGCGCGCAAGCAGGCCTACGATGGCGGCCGACGAGCAGCCTTGAGGAGAATCACGGCCATGATCAGGCTGCAGATCAACGGCGAGGTGCACGAACTCGATGCTCCAGCGGACATGCCGTTGCACTGGGCGCTACGCGACCTCCTCGGATTGACCGGCACGAAATTCGGTTGCGGCATCGCGCAATGCGGCGCGTGCACCGTGCATGTCGATGGCGCGCCAGTGCGCTCCTGCCTGCGCGTTCCGCCGCGCGCACCTCGGGTGTCGGCGCTGAGTTCGTACCCAATGCTAGAGAGGGACCCACGCCTCCCATCCGATTCGGCAGTGAGCACCAATGAGCGATGACAAACCGTCAGATGACCTTGATACCACGAGCATTCGCAAGTTCTCGTTGCAGCGTCGCTCGTCGGATGATGGCACGGCAGAAGCGGTCTACCGGGCGGTCGAATTGCTCAGAAACCTGCTGCCGTCGTCAGTGCAGCGCGAGCTTGCGATCTGCTTTGAGTGGGCACGACTGGCAATCGATCAGCGCATGGCGAGTGAGGCTTCACCGGAGCTTGAAGCTCTTAGAGCCGCGTACGCCTTTGCGCGAGACGAGATGCGGGCAGTGGTCACGGAAGACGAGTAGACAGCGGTACAGCAGCGCTGGTCGTTCACCAGTTGAAGCGCGGATTCAAGCACGTACGCACTCAGACCGAAATTGCTCTTTGGTGCAATATGTGAGTGCGCTGCATCATGTCGTCAAAAGCGTGTTCGACAGCACGATCCCTTACGACGTGCGCTTCCGCCGGTCAGACTGTACTGGTCGGCAACGGTCTACGACCGCGCCACCCATGCCCTCATTCGCAACCAGCATCCTCCTGCAACGTTCGATAACAGCCGGCGACCTTGGGGGTCACTCGGTTTCTCCGAATCGGAATTTGATCGGGGCGTCAGCAAGTTGCGCGCTCAGTTCGATTCCGCCCCTGGCCATCATCACATCATGTCCAGCGCCATCCGATAAGTTCCTGCATTCATGCGCGCGTAGCACGTGAGGACCATTGCAGGCCTATCCGAACCTCAGTAGTCTTTCCGCGGCGATAGCGCACAGTTGACGGTGGAATCGGGCATTCCGCGCGCTTCGAGGACGAGCAGATCCCTCTCTGTCGCAAACAATCAGGTGGCGACATGACCGCGACGGAAACCGTCAAGTACAACGACGTCGTGGTGCGCCGCTTCGCGATCATGGCGGCCGTGTGGGGTGTTGCGGGCATGGCCGTCGGCGTGCTGATCGCCGCGCAGCTGATCTGGCCCGCGCTCAATTTCGATACTCCGTGGCTGACCTACGGTCGCCTTCGCCCTCTACATACCAACGCGGTCATTTTTGCATTTGGCGGCTCGGCACTGTTCGCGGCCTGCTACTACATCGTGCAGCGCACGGGCCAGGTGCGGCTCTTCTCGGATCGTCTCGCGAACTTCACGTTCTGGGGCTGGCAGGCGGTGATCGTGCTGGCACTGATCACGCTCCCCCTCGGCATCACCCAGGGCAAGGAGTACGCCGAGCTCGAGTGGCCGATCGATGTGTTGATTGCAGCGGTCTGGATCGCGTACGCAATCGTTTTTTTTGGCACGCTGGCGCGACGGCGAGTCAAGCACATCTACGTGTCGAACTGGTTCTTTGCGGCCTACATCATCACGATCGCCGTGCTCCACATCGTGAACAACCTGGCGCTGCCAGTAGGACTCGGAAAGTCGTACATGATCTACACCGGCGTCGTGGATGCGATGGTGCAGTGGTGGTACGGCCACAATGCCGTCGGGTTTTTTCTGACGGCCGCGTTCCTGGGGGTTGCCTACTACGTCATACCGAAGCAGGCGCAGCGCCCGCTCTGGTCGTACCCGCTGTCGGTGGTGAATTTCTGGTCACTCATCGCGGTGTACATGTGGGCCGGCCCGCATCACCTGCTTTACACGGCGCTGCCCGACTGGGTGCAATCGCTCGGCATGGTGTTCTCTATTATCCTGCTCGCCCCGTCGATCAGTGGCACGGTCAATTTTCTGATGACGCTCTCGGGGGCGTGGCGCCGGCTGGCCAGCGACCCGATCCTGAGGTTCATCACAGTTGCCGCGTGCTTCTACGGCCTTTCCACCTTCGAGGGCTCGCTGCTCGCGGTCAGGTCCGTCAACGCCCTCTCGCACTACACGGACTGGACGATCGCGCACGTCCACTCGGGTGCGCTCGGCTGGGTTGCAATGATTGGGGTGGCGGCGCTCTACATGATCATTCCCAGAGTCACCGGTCGCGAAGCGATGCACAGCATCCGGCTGATTGGCGTGCACTTCTGGCTGGCGTTCTCTGGCCTGCTGCTCTATGTCACCGCGATGTGGGTAGCGGGCGTGAGGCAGGGACTCATGTGGAGCGCTTCGAATGCCGACGGGACACTGGTGTATTCCTTCATGGATGCGCTGCGTATGACCTATCCGTGGTACGGCGTGCGCCTCCTCGGCGGAATCCTGACTCTGGCCGGAATGCTGGTCATGCTCTACAACGTGTGGCAAACAGTCAGCGTGCGCGAGACTCGCGCCACGCCGGCAACAGCCTCAGGCAGGGCATGAACCATGCCGCTGCTGCAGCAGAAAATCGAGCGCCACGGGATCGCGCTTGGCGTATTGATTGCCATCGTCATCAGCGCAGGCGGACTGGTGGAAGTGGTTCCGTTGTATCTCACGGCTCGCAGCATGCCGGCCGCGGAAGGAATCCACCCTTACACACCGCTGGCGCTCGCCGGGCGCGATGTTTACGTTCGCGAAGGCTGCTACGGCTGTCACTCACAGATGATCCGCACACTGCGGAGCGAGACCGCACGCTATGGCGCGTATTCGCGCGCGGGCGAATCGGTCTACGACCGGCCATTCCAGTTCGGCTCCAAGCGCACCGGCCCAGATCTCGCCCGCATCGGCGGTCGTTATACCGATGAGTGGCACCTCCAGCATCTGCTGGACCCGCGCGCCGTGGTACCGGATTCAAACATGCCCGCGTACGCGTGGCTTGCTGACCAGCGCGTTGATCCGCACGAGGTCGAGCGGCGAATGCGAGCGTTGCAAAAGCTCGGTGATCCCTATTCAGCGCAGGATCTGCAGAGCGTCAGCGCGCAGGTGCAAGGGCACAGCGAGCTGGAAGCGCTGATCGCCTATCTGCAGGGACTTGGCGTAACCGCCCAGCATTGAGGGTCAACATGCCCGAGTGGATTCGCGCGGCGGCAATTGTACTCATCTGTGTGGTGCTGCTCGCAGGATTTGCGATCACCCTTTCGATGGCACGCTATGGCCGCGGGCGCTGGGGGCTGGGTGAAACCACTGGGCACGTCTGGGATGGCGATCTTCGGGAAGGCGCGCATGCAATACCCTGGTGGTCCCTGGTGCTGTATCTCGGCACGTTGCTGTTCGCGAGCCTGTACCTGGTTCTTTATGCGGGTCCCGGGCGCAGCGCCGGCATCCTGCGCGTCAACCAGGAGAGCGAGCATGCCGCGGCGCTCGCCGCACTCGCGCCACAACGTGAACGGCTCCTGGCTACCTGGCGCGACACGCCCATCGAGCAGCTGGCGGCGAATTCGCAGATGATGGCTGTGGCGCGGCCCCTGTTTGAAACTCAGTGTGCGGCTTGTCACGGGCGTCGCGGGCTCGGCGCGCGGGGGTTTCCGAACCTGACGAACGAAGACTGGATGTGGGGTGGGACCGAACAGGACGTTCTCACCACGATCCGCGAAGGACGCACCGGCGTCATGCCGCCACTCGGCGCGGCACTGGGCGCCGAAGGCGTCGAACAGGTGATCGCATACGTGTTCTCGCTCAGCGGAACAAAGGTGCCCGAGGACTACGCGCGCGCCGGTAAGGACAAGTTCGCCGTTTGCGCCGCGTGTCATGGGGCCGATGCGCGAGGCAACACCGCGGTGGGCGCGCCGAATCTCACCGATACCATCTGGCTGTACGGCAGTGGGCCGGAAGATCTGCGCGAGGCGATCACCCATGGCCGCACCAACACGATGCCGACGTTCAAAGCGCGGTTCGACGAAGGCGAGATTCGCCTGTTGGCGGCCTACGTCTTCTCGCTCGGCACGACTGCCCGCAACACGACAGCGTCGCGCGACTGACCCTGGATACTGGGGCCCGATGAATCGTTCGACACCCGTGATGATCAGCGTAGCGATTGGCACGGCCATCCTGCTTGCCCTGGGGCTGAGCGCGGCGTTCCTGATTCTCGCCGGATACCACGCCGACACCACAGTGGACGCTACGATCATTCGAATGGGCCCTCTGGTCATAGCCGGCGATACACCAGGCGTGCTGGCGCGCCATGTCGGATCGCGGGTCCAGCTCGTGACGGGTCTGGTTACGCTGGCCCTGATTGTCGTCTTCATCGCGATCTGCGCCTGGGCATGGAGCGGGCGGCACAAGAGCGAATTCGACGCCGCCGCGCGTCTGCCACTTGGTGATGAATAGATGAGCGTGGCGAATTCAGCGTGTTTTCACTGCGGCGAACCTATTCCGCCTGGCGTGACATACAGCGTACGTGTGCGCGATCGCGATGAGCCGGTCTGTTGCGCGGGTTGTCGAGCGGTCGCCGAGCTGATTGCAGGCATCGGACTGGAGGATTTCTATCGCTTCCGCACCGGCCCGTCGCCAACACCCGGCTCGAGCTCTGCGGACGCAGCGGTCTGGGAAAGCTACGACCGGCCGGAATTGCTCGATCAACTCACCTGTCTCGAAGCGCAGGAGCGACGTTCCGCAAGTTTCGTCCTGGAAGGGCTGCAGTGCGCAGCGTGCGCCTGGCTCGTGGAGCGCGTGTTGGGACGTGAAGCGGCGGTCGAACGAGTGAGCGTCAACTGCGCGACGGCGCGTGTTCACATCGCCTGGGATCCCGCGCGCATCGCGCTCTCATCCCTGCTCGCCAGGATGGCAGCGCTCGGTTACCGGCCACATCCGGTGACGGTCGAGTCAATCAGGGACGTCGCGCGGGAGGAGCGCCGTCTGACGCTCAAGCGGCTGTTCGTGGCCGGGCTCGGCATGATGCAGGTCATGATGTGTGCGTACGCACTCTATGCCGGTGATTTCTACGGCATCGAAACCCATTTGCGCCAGTACCTGCGCATCGTCAGCCTGCTCGTGAGCACTCCGGTGATGTTCTACGCAGGGTGGCCGTTCCTCGCGAATGCGTGGCGCGCACTGCGCAGGCGCGCCGTGGTCATGGACGTGCCGGTCGCCATCGCTCTCGTACTCGCCTATGGTGCGAGCGTTTGGAACACGTACCGCGGCAGCGGACAGGTCTACTTTGATTCGGTGACCATGTTCATTTTCTTTCTGACGCTGGCGCGCAGCGTAGAGATGTTTGCCCGGCATCACACCGGCGGCGCTACCGATGCACTCGCCCGGATGATGCCGTTCGTTGCACATCGCGCGAGCAGCGGGGGCGTGGTTGGGGAACGGGCGCCACAGGACGTGCCGGTCACGGCACTCGTGCCCGGTGATGAGCTGGTCGTACATCCGGGTGAGGCGGTGCCCGCCGATGCGGCCATCATCGCCGGCAGCGCCCGGATCGACGAAGCGTTGCTGACCGGCGAGTCGCTGCCAGTACGGCGCGGGCCGGGTGATCGGCTGCTCGCGGGTTCCCTCAATCTCGATGTTCCGCTCAGGGCGCGCGTCACCGCGGTCGGGTCTGCCACCGTGCTGTCAGGAATCATCGCGCTGCTAGAACGCGCTCAGGCTACGAAGCCTCGCATGGTCACCCAAGCGGATCGCCTGGCTGCGTGGTTCTTGAAGCGGATACTCCTGACCACCGCGCTCGTGTGCGGCATATGGCTTGTGGTTGAGCCCGGCAGGGCATTCGACGCGACGCTGGCTGTTCTCGTGGTGACTTGTCCGTGCGCCCTGTCGCTGGCGATGCCGGCTGCGATCGCAGCGACCACGGCCGCAATGGCGCGGCTCGGCATTCTCGTCACGCGCGGCGATGCCATCGAGTCACTCGCGCGAATCACGCACGCGGTATTCGACAAGACCGGAACATTGACTACGGGGCGCATGGCGGTGCTCGAGTGCCGCACGGTGGGCGCGAACGACGAGCCGCGGTGCCGCGCGATTGCCGCGTCACTTGAACGGGCAGCCGAGCATCCCATCGCCCGGGCCTTCGCTGCTGGGCCGGCGAACCTCGCGCCCGCGCAGGATATCCGGATGATTCCCGCTGCCGGCATCGAGGGTGAAGTCGGAGGGCGACGCTATCGAATTGGCCGGCCCGGCTTCGTCGCAGGTTTGCGCGAGCAGAAAGCGCAATCGCACAGTGGTGCGGATGAGCGGTCGGAAATCTCGCTTGGTGATCAGCGGGAAGAGCTTGCTGTGTTCCGATTGCATGACGACTTGCGGCCGGAAGTGCCCGAGACTATCCGCGCGCTCAAGAGGCGCGGCATCCAGTGCGAAATCCTGAGCGGCGACGGCCTCGTCGCAGTGGCGCAGGCTGCGCGTGCGTGCGGGATCGACATCATGCACGCCCGCCAGTCCCCGGCCGACAAGCTGACCCGCATTCGCACGCTCGAACGTAAGGGGGCAATCATCGCCATGGTCGGCGACGGCATCAATGATGCGCCCGTGCTGCGCGGCGCCGCAGTCTCGATCGCGATGGGGGACAGGTCACCCCTCGCATGTGCGACTGCCGACTTGATATTGATCGGGGAGTCGCTCGCGCCGCTTCCAGCTGCGATCGATGTCGCGAAGCGCATGCGACAGGTTGGCAGGCAGAATCTCGTGTGGGCAGCCGGTTACAACCTCGTTGCGTTGCCATTGGCCGCATTCGGCTTTGTGCCGCCGTGGTTGGCCGCAATCGGCATGTCCCTCAGCTCCATGTTCGTCGTTGCGAACGCATTGCGGCTCGCCCCGCGCCGTGCGCCGGCGCGCCGCACCCGCGCTATCGCTCTGACTGAGGCCTCGGACTCTGGCGCCCGCGCCGTGTGAGTACACAAGAGTAGTTGCGCGATGTACATCCTATTCGTCCTGATTCCGTTGAGCCTGGTCTTTGTCGCCGGCGCGGTGTGGGCTTTTTTCTGGGCTGCTGAGTCGGGTCAGTTTGATGACCTGCAATCGGCAGGCTGGGACATTCTGCTGGAGGACGAGCCGGCGGTCGCCCGTACGCCAACCTCCAGTGGGCAGTCATCGATCGAGCCAACCAGTGATTGACCCGATGCCACTCAGTGGGGCTGCGGCGTTCGTGGCAGGGCTCGCCGGTAGCGGACATTGTCTCGCGATGTGTGGCGGCGTTGCCGGAGCTCTGGGGATGCGCGCGCAGGCGCGCGGAGCGTCAGCTATACAGGCGGCGCTGCACGCAATCGGCTATCAACTCGGGCGCATCGGGAGCTACACACTTGCGGGCGCCCTTTGTGGCACGTTCGGCCGCGTGCTGGCCCGCGTATTCGACGTAATTCACGCCCAGTCGGTGCTGCGCATCGCCGCAGGGGTGCTCCTGATCGCCATCGCACTCAGGATATTGGTCGGATGGAGACTGTTGGATGGACTGGAACGCTTGGGCGGGCGTTTTTGGTCGCGCTTGATGTTTGCTATCCGAACTGGCGCCACGGCGAGTCCGGCAAACCCCGTGCTGCTCGGAATGCTGTGGGGTTGGCTTCCCTGCGCGCTCACCTACTCGATGCTGTTGCTCGCAATGTTGACCGCAAATGGCGGCGCTGGAGCGCTGACGATGTTTCTGTTCGGTCTAGGCACTCTGCCATCGATGCTCGGCAGCAGCCTCATGGGCTCGCAGTTGATGCGAATTGCCGCGGCGCGCAGCTGGCGCACGGTGATCGGGTTGTCGCTCGCGGCGTTCGGTCTCTGGACACTGCTCGCGCCGTTTCGTCACGTGCACGGAATGACCCAGTGATTGGGCAACGTTCTGGCTGAGCAGCCGGCGCGCTCGGCATTCATCTGCGAACCTACGACGGCTTCTAACCGGAGAGCGTGGTCTAGCGGGGCTTCGCGCGCGATCCCGCCGCCGGCGCTGTCTCCCGCTTCACGCACTGGAGATAGTGCTCGCCGGCTCGGACTTCGACGCCATGCGTTTCGTGTCCGAAGCCGGGGAAGCGCGCGTCCCAGTCGCGCAGCGCCCTGAGATAGCCGATCCAGGGCCCGTCTGCAGGCCCGAGATTCTCGCCCGGCATCGTCATCGGGATGCCGGGCGGATAAGGCACGATGCTCGTCGCAACCACCCGCTCTGCCGCCTGGTCGAGGGGCACGCGTTCTACTTCGTTGCGCACGAGGCGCCGATACGCGTCCGCCGGCGCCATCTCAGGAGCGGGCAGGCTCGAGAAGGCTTGCTGGAGGTTATGCATCTGATTGGACTTGCGGTAATGCTCGAACATCTCGTCGCTCAGGTCGCGCAGGCTCATCTCGGCGTAGCGGTCCGGGAAGGCCGTGACGAGATTCGGCAGGATCACGCTCAGCGGTGTGTTCGCGTCGTAGTCCTCCTTGAACTTGAGGAGCGTCGTCAACAGCGTTCCCCACTTGGCTTTCGTCATCCCGATGGAGAACAGGAAGAGGACCGTGAAGTCCTGGGTCTTCTCGTACTCGAATCCGTGCCGCACGAGGTAAGACGCGATGATCGCCGCGGGGATGCCGCGCCGCTCGAACGAACCGTCGGTCGCGATGCCGGGCGCGACGACCGTCACCTTGATCGGATCGAGCATGCAGTAGCCGTCTTCCAGTCCTTCGAATCCGTGCCACAACTCTCCAGGATGCAGGATCCAGCAGTTCGGGTCGCTGACGAGCAGCGATTCCGGCGCGTCCTCGAACGCGACCTTGCTCTGCGTCGCGGGATCAGTGACCTCGGTCGCGTTCCAGGTGCTGAAGAACCAGTCGTCCTTCCGTGCATACTCCCGCTTGATCCGCCCAACCGTCTGTCTAAAGCTCACGGCCTCGCGAATGGACTCGGTCGTCAGCGCGACGCCGCTCGCGCCGTCCATCATGGCGGCGGAGATCTCGTTCGACGCGATGATCGGATAGAACGGCGAAGTCGACGCATGCATCATGAAGGATTCGTTGAAGCGCGCATGCTCGATCGGGTCGCGCCCGTCGCGGATGTGGATGAACGAGGCCTGCGACAGCGCGGCGAGCAGCTTGTGCGTCGAGTGCGTTGCGAACATCGTCGGCCCGTCCTTGTACTCGTCCGGTTCGCCGAACATGGCATAGCGGCCCCGATAGAGGGGGTTGAAGCGCGCGTAGGCATACCACGCCTCGTCGAAGTGCAGACGGTCGATCACGTCCCCGCCGATCTCGATTACGCGCTCGACGTCGTAGATCAGGCCGTCATAGGTGGAGTTCGTGATGATCGTGTGGCGCGGCTTGAGCCGGTTCGCGCCCGCGACCAGCGGATTCGCACTTGCCCGCGCCCTGATCGTTTCCGGCTGCAGGTCCTCCGGATAGATCGGACCGATGATGCCGTAGCGGTTGCGGCGTGGCACGAGGAAGACCGGGATCGCGCCCGTCATCACGAGGCTGTGCTCGATGGACTTGTGGCAGTTTCGGTCGCAGAGGGCGATGTCGTTCTGCGTCACGCTCGCCATGAAGATGATGCGATTGGAGCTCGACGTGCCGTTGGTCACGGTGTAAGACCGGTGGGCACCGAACACGCGGGCGGCGTACTTCTCGCTCTCGCCGATCGGGCCGCTGTGATCCAGCAGCGATCCCACCGCGGCCATGCCGATGGAGAGATCCGAACGCAGCATGTTCTCGCCGAAGTAGTCGAAAAAGACCTTCGATACCGGCGTCTTGAGGAAGGCCGTGCCTCCCAGGTGCCCGGGCGTGCCGAAAGCGTACTCGTGGACGTTCGCCTGCCGGAGCATCGCCGCGAACATGGGCGGCAGCAGGTTCTCGCGGTAGCGACGGATCGCGGCCTCGACCCGGCCCGCGATGAGAGTGGACGTGTCTTCCGTCAGCCAAATGAATTCGTTTGCGAGCTTGAGTGTGCTCAGCGGAATCTGGGATATGTGGCTGCGCTCGCCGAAGAGGAACGCGGGCGCCCGGTCATTGCGCGCACGGAACGCGAGCAGCACGGCCTGCGCGCCCCCGGATTCATCGAGGTCGGCGTCGACGATCACCGAGCCGATCAGCGGGTCCGAGCGGACCGCCGCTGCCCCGTCCTCCGCCGAGCGCGCGGGGACGACGTCGAATCCGCGCGCGCGCAGCTTCTCGACAAGCGCGAGCCCGGCGCGCTGCAGCGTCGTTCCGGCTTCGATGTCGCCGTAAACGACCAGAATGCTCAAGGGTGACATGAGGGCGGCGTGTGGCATGACTCTCTCCCGGACACCTCGTCCCAGACGGGGACTGCGACGTCCATCCATCACTGAAGGCTGCATACTAGCTTCTCCAAAGGCGTGCCTGCGTGATGAGCCGATGAAATCGCTGACCCGGGGTATCGCACTCCTGAGCCTGGCCGATTCGACGCCGATCATCGTGGTCGGTTTTTCGCGCGGCGGAATCGCGATCTCGACGACGCGCTGCGCTGGATCGAGGAGCCGGCGGCTGCCGGCGTCGGCACCCACGTTGCAGTCTAGGCCGGGGTGTGGCAAACCGCCTCGATGTTGTGGCCGTCCGGATCCAGCACGAACGCTCCGTAGTAATTCGAATGATAGTGAGCGCGCACGCCCGGCGCTCCGTTGTCCTTCCCGCCGGCAGACAGTGCCGCGCGGTAGAAGGCATCGACACTGGCGCGACTCTTTGCCGTGATCGCGACATGTAGCGGCTTCTCCAACTTGCCCTCGCCGGCAATCCAGAGATCAGGCTTCTGGTCGATCCCGAATCCCGCCGCCGCAAAACCACTTTCGGTTTTCTCCCCGGGCACTTCCATGATCAGCACGTAGCCGAGCGGGGACAGCGCCTTACTGTAGAACTCCTTCGCCCGCTCGTAGTTCGATACCGCGAAACCGATGTGGTCGATCATCACAAGCCTCCTTCTCCTGATCTCGGCGGCGTTACTCCTGGTACAACTCTTCCCCGTGCGCTTCGCAAGAATCGACCTCTTCGGGCTTCGCGCCCATGAGGGTGCTGGTCCAGCACTCGTCGAAAACGGAGCAGGCCGCCACTGGTCAAGGTACTAACAATGAGTGGATCTCGCATCATCCGAATGGATGAGAGCGTGGCTTGCAATCAAGTGAGATGTGCGCCCCTGCGTTACACTGAACTGGCCAAGTGAAGTCGGGGAGCGATGCTCGAGCACGACCGCAAGATCGCCGCGATTCTCGCCGCCGACGTGGTCGAATACAGCCGGCTCATGGGGGCGGACGAGGAGTTCGCGCTGGCTGAGCTGAAACAGCGTCGAGCGACCTTCGATCGGCTCGTCGCCGAATACGGCGGCCGCGAATTCGGCAGCGTCGGCGACAGTCTCATGGCGGAATTCCCCAGCGCCGTGAACGCGGTGCGCTGCGCGTTGGCCATCCAGCGGCGCACGGAAGACGAGAGTTCCACGCTGCCGCCCACACGTCGCATGCGCCTGCGCATCGGCGTCAACCTGGGCGACGTCATCGAGGAGCGGGGCAGCGCCTTCGGCGATGCCGTCAACGTCGCAGCACGACTTCAGTCCCTGGCCAAGCCAGGGGGCGTGCTGATCTCGGGCACGGTTTACGATCAGGTGAGGGACAAGGTGCCGGCGCGCTTCATCGACGCCGGTAAGCGCCAGGTGAAGAACGTCAAGGAACCCGTCCGGACGTTCGAGGTCCTTGTCGCGGAGCCTTCGGGCACCAGCGCGAGAGTATCGGGATTCCTGGCGCGTGTGGCCCCGCGCCGCGTGCGCCGCGCGGCAATGGGTGTCATCGCGTTGGTCGCCGCGGCCGCGCTCGGCCTGCTGTGGCGCGAGCTCTCGGGGTCGCGCACCGCTCAGCGCATTGGTTCGGTGCTGGGCTCACGCGATGTGGTTTCCACGTTCTCGATTGCCGTCCTGCCGTTCGTGAACATGAGCGGCGATCCACGCAATGACTATCTGGGCGACGGGCTCTCCGAAGAGCTGTCCAATCGTCTGACCAAGATTCCCGAGTTGCGCGTTGCGGCGCGGACATCCGCGTTCGCATTCAAGAACAAGGGTCTGGATGTGAGCCAGATCGCCGAGAAGCTCGGCGTCGCCTACGTGCTGCAAGGCAGCGTCAAGCGGCAGGCCGATCGCTTCAGGGTCACGGCGCAGCTCGTCGAGGCAGCGACCGGCTCGAATAGCTGGTCGAACGCTTACCAGTCGGAGAGCCACGATCCCTTAGCCATCGAGGAGGAGCTCGCTGCTCGGGTCATCACCGCGCTCAAGATCGTGCTCGGCGAGCAAGAGGCGCTGCGGGTGCGTCAGCCACGCACAGGGAGTCCTCTCGCGTATGACTTGCGTCTGCAGGGCCTCGCCTACCTGCGCGGGCCGAAGAGTGTCAAGACGCTCGAGGCTGCCGAGGAACTTTTCGAGCGGGCGCTGGCGGAGCAGCCCACGTTCGCGCGTGCGCAGGCAGGCCTGTGCGAGACACGCGTGCAACGCTACCTGCTCGAAAAGATTCCAGCCTACGTGGTGGCCGCGGAGGAGGCGTGTGCGAACGCGGCAGCGCTCGATAGCGATGCGCAGGAAGTGCACATGGCGGTCGGCACACTCTCGCTCGCGAAGGGTAATGCGGTCGAGGCGGAAGCTTCGTATCGGCTCGCGATAGCCCTGGCACCGAATTCACCCGACGCGCTGATTGGCCTCGCCGAGGCGCTGGCCGCAGGCGGGGAAACGGCCGAAGCTGAGAGTACCTTCCAGCGTGCCATCGCGACACAATCGAGTTACGCCTCGGCGCATCTCCAGTATGGCAACTTTCTCTTTTCTCAGGGACGCGCCACCGAGGCCGTCCCCGAATACGAGTCGGCTACGGTCCTCACGCCGGACAATCCGCACGCATTCAGCAACCTGGGCGGCGCGTACCTGCTGATGGGGAATTTCGAGAAGGCGGCCGATGCCTTCGCGCGCTCGTTGGCCCTGGAACCGCGCCGCGCAAGCTACGCAAACACGGGCATCGTGCATTACTACCTGGGGCGTTATAGCGAAGCGGCGGACATGTTTCGCAAGGCGATCGAGTTCGCGCCGGCCGATCACCGCTTGTGGGGAAATCTGGCTGACGCGCTGCTCTACGACTCGCGACCCGATGAGGCCACGCTGACCTATCGGCGGGCGCTCGAGCTCGTCGACGGCGAGCTCGCCGTGAACCCGAAACATGCGGTCAACCAGGCGCAGGCGGCGTACTATGCCACGCGGCTCCACGAGAAGGATCGCGCGCGCCGATCCATTGCGATTGCGCTCTCCGAAGAAGAGGGCAACGTCTACGTGCACTACTACGTGGCGCTCGCCGAGCTGGGTCTCGGCGATGCGTCCGCTGCAGTGGCTCACGCGAAGCGCGCGCGCGAACTCGGGTACGCGCAGAACCTGATGGAGGCGGCGCCGGAGCTGGCGGACATCCGAAAACAACTCTAAGAAGCGGGGGGTACGAGCATGTCTAGACTTCACATCTTTGTGCTCACGAGACGAGCCGTGACGATCGGCTGCCCGACTTGCAAGGACAACTCTAACGACTGGGAGCAGGACCGTGGCTAACCTTCATGTGCACGTGGACACAGTCCCCATTCCCAACGACCCCCACGGCCAGACACGGTCGAGATTTGGCAAACACAAAGACACCGACGTCATCATCTTTCACAACGATGATGCGCGGTTCACCCTCGAGATTGGGATCGTAAGCGATCCCAACAATCCCAATAATGAACCTGTGCTCTGCGAAGATAAGAAGGGGAAAGTTCCGGTCACACCAATGCCTACGCACGTGGGTGTCGGGCAAACGGGCGAGTACACGATTTGTCAGGCCTTCAAGGGCGCCGACTTCAAGTACACGGCGACGATCGGATCGGCTAAAACCGAAGACCCGATCATCATCATTGAAAACTCGAAGGCCAGTTTCACCCTGGGCGTTGTCGGGATAGTTATCGTTGCGGCCATCGGGGCCACAATCGGTGCCATCGTCGCCAACTACTTCGCGGCAAGAAGACTGGCGCGACTAAGGCGCGACTAAGGACCGCCCAATCACGCCAGCTTCGTTCCCTTGCTCTTGCGAATCGGCAGCGTCCAGCCAGGTCGAACGAAATGGCACGTGTAGCCGCCGGGATTTTGCAGGAGATAGTCCTGGTGCTCGGGTTCGGCCTCCCAGAAGTCACCTGCTGGTACGAGCTGGGTCACGACCTTGCCGGGCCAAAGTCCGGATTCGTCGACATCGGCGATCGTCTCCTCGGCGATCCGACGCTGCTCGTCGGTGGTGTAGAAGATCGCCGATCGATAGCTCGCTCCGACATCGTTTCCCTGGCGATTGCGCGTGGTCGGATCGTGAATCTGGAAGAAGAACTCGAGGATCTGCCGAAAGCTGATCCTGGCAGGATCAAAGATGATCTCGACCGCTTCGGCATGTGTTCCGTGATTGCGATAGGTCGCGTTGGGCGTGTTGCCGCCCGTGTAGCCAACCCGAGTCGAGAGAACCCCGTCGTAACGGCGAAAGAGATCCTGTACGCCCCAGAAACAACCTCCGGCAAGCACAGCACGTTCCTCAGTCATTGCCTATCCTCCGCCTGACGCTAGTAATCGATCAGACCAGAGCCGAAGAAGCCGCGCAATTGCCCGATGGTGTCGATACATAGGATGGGATTGGGTCTGCATGCGCCGTGGTCGCTTCCGTGCCGCGCACTCTGGAGGTGAAGGCGCCGTCAGTCATGTGCCTTGACAGCTATATACGCCGACAGGTATATAAGTAGCATGGAATCAGCATTTGCCATCCTTGCCGAGCCGAGCCGCCGCGCCATCCTGAGTCTGCTCGCGTCCTCCGAGCGATCCGTAGGTGATATTGAGGAGCGGTTGCGACTGCCGCAGCCCTCCGTTTCCAAGCACCTGCGAGTGCTGCGAGAGGCCGGTTTCGTGGAATCCACGGTGGACGCACAGCGTCGTGTCTACCGGCTGCGACCCGAACCACTCCAGGAGGTCGATGCCTGGCTCGCTCCGTTCCGTCGGTTCTGGTCCGCTCACGTAGATGCTCTCGAACGCCACCTCGAACGCATGGATCAATCAACACCGACAAGAAGGAAAACGAAGAAGACAAGGAGGAAAAGAAGATGACCGATCGTGAGCGGTACACACCGGGTCCGGCCGGTGGGGCACAGGTACGAAAGGATGGGGAAAAGTGGACACTCATTCTCGCCCGCGAGCTGCGCCATCCGCCGGAGAAAGTCTGGAAAGCGTTGACTGACCCGGCCAGCCTGCGTGAATGGGCGCCATTCGATGCCGATGGGAGCCTGGGTACGACTGGGAGCACGGTGAAGCTCACTACGGTGGGAGCGCCCACGCCGCAGGTGTCCGAAACAAAAGTGACGCGAGCCGACGCCCCCAAGCTGCTTGAGTACAACTGGGGC